>NZ_JAFCLR010000049.1:0-57729 GCF_018131065.1 Bradyrhizobium sp. AUGA SZCCT0431
AGCCACTGCGCAGGGAATGTCGGATGTTCTCCGCTGCCCTGTATGCTCGTGTGCACTTTGTTTTGTGCAAACCGCACGCGAGACCGCGGGTGCAGCGCGCATCCGGCATTCCCTGCGCCCTTTGTTTGAGGGCAGGAAGTTTCCAGCAAGACTCGGGCGCAATGCGTCGCGGGATCGCGAACACACATTCAGCTGTCATCACCCGCGCATGCGGGTGACCCAGTATCCCAGAGACGGCAATGATTCAACCGAGACGCCCCCGGCGTACTGGGTCCCCCGCTTTCGCGGAGGACGACAGCCTTGTGCGGAACGACCCTATCGACGTTCATTGCGGGCAGAACTCACTATTTCCATCATTCTAGAAATACAGTTGACATCCCTCATTTCGAATAACATGATGGCGTCATGAAACTCGACGACGCCGCCGCACACCTCGAAGCGCTGGGTAACCCGACCCGGCTCAAAATCTATCGCGCGCTGGTTCGCGCCGGCGACGCCGGAATGTCGGTCGGTCGCCTGCAGGACAAACTGAAGATCGCGCCGTCCACCCTGTCCCACCACATCAAGACGCTGATGGTGGTCGGCTTGATCAACCAGGTGCGGGACGCAACCACGCTGGTGTGCCACGCCAATTACGACGTGATGCGAGGGCTGGTCGAGTTCCTGGTTGCGGAATGCTGCACCGGCAACGCCGAAAGCAAGGATACCAAGACCGCGGCGTGAATTTGCGCCGCCATCAATTTCGATATTTCTAGTTTGATGGGAGAACAGTATGAGCGAGGCAAAGTCCGTTGCGATCATCGGCGCCGGCCCGGTTGGCCTTGCCGCCGCCGCCCACGTGCTGGAGCGCGGGCATCGGCCGATCGTGCTGGAAGCAGGCAGCAGCGTCGGGCATTCCGTTCGCCAATGGAGCCATGTCCAGCTGTTCTCGCCGTGGGAATACAACATCGACCGCGCCGCGGAGCGCCTGCTCGCGGCAACGGGGTGGAATTCGCCGGACCCGCAACACTATCCGACCGGCGCGGAATTGCTGGAAAGCTACCTTGAACCGCTCGCGGCCAAGACCGCCCTCGCCGACCACGTCCACACATCGAGCCGCGTCACCGACATCAGCCGCGCCGGTTTTGACAAGCTCAAGACCAAAGGACGCGAACTGGCGCCGTTTGAAATTCGCTATCAGAACGGGCAAGGCCCGAAGGTCGTGAAGGCAGACGCCGTGATCGACGCGTCAGGCACCTGGCATTCACCCAATCCGGCGGGCGCCAACGGCCTCCCCGCCATCGGCGAGACGCAGGCGGCGAGCAGGATCGCCTATGGCATGCCCGATGTTCTGGGACAAGATCGCGCGCGCTACGCCGGCAAGACCGTCGCCGTGCTGGGCGCCGGTCATTCGGCGATCGGCACACTGACCGATCTCGCAGCCGAGGTGCCGGAAACACAGCCTGTCTGGCTGTTGCGCGGCAATGATCCCGCCAAGGCCTTTGGCGGCGGCGCCAACGACAAGCTGGTTGCGCGCGGCGAGCTTGGCGCCGCTTTTGCCTCGCTGGTCGCCGCTGGCCGCATCAGGGTCGAGAGCGAGTTTCGCGTATCGCACATCACGGCGGACGGCCCTCGCCTCACCGTCGCGACTGGTGCGGGCAGTTGCTGCCGCCAGATCGTCGTCGACGAACTGATCGTTGCCACGGGCTTCCGGCCGGACCTGAATTTCGTGCGCGAGCTTCGCATCCAGCTGGATCCGGCGATCGAATGCCCGGTGGCGCTGGCACCGCTGATCGATCCGAACGAGCATAGCTGCGGCACGGTGCGGCCCCACGGCGCGCGCGAACTGGCGCAGGCCGAACCCAGCTTCTATTTCGCCGGCATCAAGTCCTACGGCCGTGCACCCACGTTCCTGATGCTGACGGGCTATGAACAGGTCCGTTCAATTGCCGCCGACATCGCCGGCGATCACGAAGCCGCGGAGCGTGTCGAACTGGTGCTGCCTGAAACCGGCGTTTGTAGCCGCGCGGCCGCGCCAGATGCCAGCAACTGCTGCGGTGGACCCGCGCCATCAACCGTTGACGCCTGTTGCGTAGAGGATGCAAATGCCAAGCAACAAGGCAAAACAGGATGCGGCTGCGCATCTTGAACGAACCGGGGTGAAACGCATTTCCTTGAACGGCCGATCCGTCATCGTCGCGATGTGTGTGGGGCAGCTCGGCAGCCTGCTCCCCCATGTCGTGGTGCCGTCCATTCTCGCCGCGTTCCTGATTCCGGAATGGCAGCTGAGCGGCGCGCAGGCGGGGCTGCTGGCGGGCTCGGGCGCTGCCGGTTACATGCTGACCGTGCCGGTGCTGGCGACGCTGACCGACCGGATCGACGCGCGGAAGATCCTGATCGCGGGCTCGGCGGTCAGTGCACTCGGTACATTGCTGTTCGGCCTGTTTGCCACCGGCCTCTGGTCCGGGGCGTTGTTCAACGCCATCGCAGGCATCGGATTTGCGGGCGCTTACATGCCCGGCCTCAAGGCATTGACCGACCGCCTTGCACCGGGCGATTCATCGCGCGCGGTCACGTTCTACACGTCAAGCTTCTCGTTCGGCGTCGGACTGTCGTTCCTCGTCTCGCAGCTCGTCGCGGACGCCTGGGGCTGGCGCGCCGCCTTCCTGGTGACGGCGCTGGGTCCATTGGTGATGCTTTCGGTCTGTTTCCTGCTGCAACCGGTGACGCCGAAGCCCGCGCAAGGCCGTTTGCTGGATTTTGCGCCGGTGTTCCGCAACACCAGCGCGATGGGTTTCGTTCTCGGCTATGGCGCGCACTGCTTTGAACTTTACGGCATCCGAACCTGGCTGGTGGCGTTCTGGACGTTCGTGGCGGCGAGGAGCTCGGACGGCTCGATCCTGACCCCCGTCGTGGTCAGCGTGCTGTTCTCCGTGCTCGCAATGCCCGCTAGCATTCTCGGCAACGAATGCGCGATCCGGTTCGGCCGCCATCGTGCCATCACCGCCGTGATGTTGAGTTCTGCCGTCGTGGCGCTCTTGATCGGCGCGTTCGCCGACAAATCGCCATGGCTGTTGCTGCCGCTGATCCTGGCCTACGCCATCACCGTGCCCGCCGATTCCGGCGCGCTGACATCGGGGATGACGATGGCGGCGGACCCGAAATACCGCGGGGCGACGATGGCCGTGCATTCGACCGTCGGCTTCAGCCTCTCGGCTTTGGGCGCCTGGGCCCTTGGCGTCGCGCTGGATGCGGCCGGAGGACCGTCGAGCGCCTCGGCCTGGACGGCGGCGTTTACCGTGCTGGCGGTGGGCATTCTGCTTGGGCCACTGGCACTCTACTGGTCGCGACGGACGACAGTCCAGGCATGAGCGCGCGACGACCTCATCCCAAAAAAGCAAGGCTGCTGCCACCAACGCTCATGGCGTTTAGTTTCTAAGTTGTCTATTATCATAGACAACTTGATTCCAGCACGGTGGATATGACGGCAACGAGAACGACAAGCAGGCGCAACGAAAAAGACGGATTCGGGAGCGGATGACGCCGGCACGACATCAAGCGGCAGACGGGCCATGAGCACGCGCCCCCTTCCCATCATCATCGCGCTCGGCACCACGCAGACGCTGGCCTGGGCGTCGAGTTATTATTTGCCGGCCATTCTGGCCGACCCGATCTCACGCGATCTCGGCGTCTCCTCGAACTGGATATTTGCCGCCTTCTCCGCAGCATTAGTGCTCTCGGCTTTGCTCGGCCCGCGTGTCGGCCGGCAGATCGACCTGGTCGGCGGCCGGCCGGTCCTGTCGATGTCCAACGTGGTATTCGCGGCAGGACTGACGCTGCTTGGGTTCAGCACTTCCGTTCCGGTGATGGCCATCGCATGGCTCCTGCTCGGTATCGGCATGGGCGCGGGCCTCTACGATGCGGCGTTCGCCGCGCTCGGGCGCATCTACGGCAATGAAGCGCGGCGCTCGATCACCGGCATCACGTTGCTCGCGGGTTTTGCGTCGACGGTTGGATGGCCGCTGTCGGCCTGGGGGCTGGAGACCATCGGCTGGCGCAACACCTGCTTTGCCTGGGCGGCCGCGCATATCCTGATTGGGCTGCCCATCAACTTGCTGATGCTGCCCTCGGTCCAGGGCGCCAAGGCGGCGGTGGCTAACGCCGTCAAGCCGCACATCGCGATCGACCGCACCATGATCCTGCTGGCCTTCGTGTTCGCCGCCGCCTGGACCGTCACCGGTGCGATGGCCGCGCATTTGCCGCGCATCATGGAAGCGGCCGGCGCCACCACCGCGCAGGCCGTGTTCGCCGGCGCCCTGCTCGGCCCGGCGCAGGTGGCGGCGCGTATTTTCGAGGCTAGCTTCCTCAGCCGCTTTCATCCGCTGGTCTCGACCAAGCTCGCATGTGTCACCAATCCGATCGGCGCGGCGATACTCGGATTGGTCGGTGGCGGCACGGCCAGCGTGTTCGCGATCTTCTACGGCGCCGGCAACGGCATCCTCACCATCGCGCGCGGCACGCTGCCGCTGGCGATCTTCGGCCCCCAGAATTACGGCTATCGCCTCGGCATCATCGGCGCGCCGGCGCGGATGGCGCAGGCTGCCGCTCCATTGCTGTTCAGCCTCCTGATCGACATCATGGGCAGCCGCGTTCTCATCGTCTCCTCCGCGCTCAGCCTCGCGGCGCTTCTCGCGCTGTTTTTGGTACGCAGCCATCCGCCCATCAAGACGCCATCATGAGGACTCCCAATGGTAGATGACCCGACGCCGTCGATCCGGCACATCAACCCGCCCGAACTCGGCACCCCACCCGGCTATTCGCAGATCGTTGACGTCAGCCCCGGACGTCTTGTTTTCATCGCGGGCCAGACCGCGCTCGATCGCGACGGCAATGTGGTCGGGAAGAATGATTTTGCCGCACAAGCGGACCAGGTGTTCGAGAACCTCACCATCGCGCTGCGGGCAAGCGGATGCACGGCCGCCAACCTGGTCAAGCTCACGGTGTTCCTCACCGCCATGGACAATCTCGGCCGCTACCGGGAAGCCAGAAACCGCTTCTTCGCCTCCGTCACGCCGCCGGCGGCGCCCGCGGTGACGCTGGTCGAGGTGTCGAAACTATATGGACCCGATTTCCTGATCGAGATCGAGGCCATCGCCGCGGCGTGAACGTCACGCCTTCAACGGCTTGTTGGCCGCCGACGTCGCGATCCAGATACCGGCGAACACAGCGACCAGCCCGAGCACGAGGTTCGGCGTGATCGGCTCGCCGACCAGCTGCGTGGCGAGCAATCCTGCCGCCAGCGGGTTGACGGTCATGGTGTTGGCCACCCTTGTCGGCGACGCCCGCTCCAGCGCCAGCACCCACAGGATGAACGCCAGCGCGCCGCCGGCGATCCCGAGATAGAGGCCTGCGATCCATTGCGCCGTTCCGAACTGGCTCAAGATCGCGACGCTCCCGGTGAGGGAGCCCACCAGGATCAGCGCGGCGGCACCCGTGCCCATGCCGACGGTGAGGAAGCCTAGCGCGCTCGACCGCTGGATGAACGGACGGGACCACACATTGTAGAACGCCATGCACAAGACGGCAGCCGTCATGATCAGCTCGCCACGCCACGCGCCCGCCGGCGCGCTCGAAAGTCCCGATGCCAGGGCTGCGAAGACGCCGAGCACGGCAATGCCGACGCCGATCGACTTCCGTTTCGTCAGCGGCTCGATGCCGAGCAAGGCGCCGACCACCATGGTGTGCAGCGGCAGTGTCGCGAGCGCGAGGCTGGCGCGCGCCGCGGTCGTATAGGACATTGCGATGTTGTAGAGGACGAAGAACACGCCGAAGAAGCAAAAGCCCAGTGCCGCGACGGCAGGCCAATCCCGGCGCTGCGGCCAGCGCGCCTTCAGCAACAGCGCGACCGGCAACACGCAGCAAAAGCCGATGCCCCAGCGCAGGATCGCCATCGTGATCGGATCGGTATTGCCGGCGAGATAGCGCGTGATCGCCGCCGCGGTCCCGCCGAGAGAGCTCGAGACCAATGCGATTGCAACTCCGACCCATTCGCCCACGCGGCCCCCCAACCTTGATGTAAATGCCTTGATGTACCAGCCTTGATTTGCTGGTCTTGATTTGCTGGTCTTGATTTGCTGGCTTGTGCCATCTTGCCGGTCGGCAAGGTTTCGGCAACTACCTGGCAGGTACTCATGGCGCTCCAGCAGGATTTCGCGGCAAACCTCCGCTGGTGGCGGCGGAAGCGAGGCCTGTCGCAACTCGAACTCGCCGGGCGCACCGAGATTTCGCAGCGGCATCTGAGTTTCCTTGAACTGGGCCGCGCAGCGCCGAGCCGGGACATGGTGATACGGCTTGCGATCGCCCTCGACGTGCCGCTGCGCCAGCATAATTCGCTGCTGATCGCGGCGGGCTTTGCGCCGGTGTGGCGGCAGACCAACCTCGCCGCGCCCGAACTCGGCCAAATCCGCACTGCGCTCGATTTCATGTTGGCCCAGCAGGAGCCGTTTCCTGCCGTTGCGGTCGATCGGCACTGGAATCTGCTGCAAAGCAATTCCGGCACCGTTCGGCTGGTCGAATTCCTGGTCGGGCCATTGGCGCCGGACACGCCGATCAATCTCGCCGACGCGCTGGTTGCTCCGGACGTGCTGCGGCCGCATTTGGTGAACTGGGTCGAGGTCGTCGGCTATTTCATCCGGAGCGTGGAAGCCGACGCTGCCGCTGACGGATCAACCGAAACCGCAGCGCTTCTCAAACGATTGCTCGCTTATGACGGCGTGCAGGCGGCGGTCCATGCGCCCCCTGCCGAACTGGCTATTTCGCCAGTGCTTCCCATGCATTTCCGCAAAGACGGGATCGATCTGCGGCTGTTTACGACCATCGCCACGCTGGGCATTCCGCAGGATATTACGCTGCAGGAACTTCGCATCGAAAATTTCTTCCCCCTGGATGACACCACCGCCCGCATCCTGCGTGGCTGGACCGAAGACGCATCGCGCACAACGCTTCGCAGGGACTGAACGAGAGTGAACCATGTCTGCTGATCTGCTCATTCGTTCCATTGAGCAAGCCGATCTTCCGGCGCTGCTGGAATTGTACCGCGACCTGAATCCCTCCGATCCGCGCCTCGCGCCGGAGGATGCGACATCGGTCTGGCGCCAGCTCTCAGCTTACCCGGGAAGCGCCGTTTTCGTCGGGGTCCGGCAGGGCGTGCTCGTCACTTCCTGCACGCTGGTCGTTGTGCCGAACCTGACCCGCGGCGGCCTGCCCTATGCGCTGATCGAGAACGTGGTCACCGGCGCAAACCATCGCAAGCAGGGACACGGCGGCGCCGTTCTCAAACACGCGATCGCCGAGGCCTGGAAACACAACTGTTACAAAGTCATGCTGTTGACGGGATCGAAAAGCCCGGTGACGTTGAAATTCTACTCTGGCGTCGGCTTTGAACAGAACAAGACCGGATTCCAGATCCGGCGGTTGCCGGTGCGCGAAGACTGATCGGTGCACCTCCCCGCCGCATCAGGACGACTCCTCGGGCGGCTTGATGTGGCGGAACGAAAACAGCAGTGCGAGGTCGTAGCCGATCTTCAGCGCGCCGCAGACCACCAGCGGCAGGCCGGAAAACGCCGTCATCAGCAGCGCGCCTGAGATCGCCGGGCTGATCGCGGACGCAAGGCTGCGCGGCACCGCGGTGACGCTGGCGGCGGCGGGCCGCTCCGCGGGTGTCACGACTGCCATCACATAGGAAGTGCGGGTCGGCACGTCCATTTGCGAAAGCGCCGAGCGCAGCAACAACAGCCCCAGCGCCAGATAGAGATTGGGCGAGAACGCCGCCAGGATCAGGAACACGCTGGAGGGGATGTGCGTGAACACCATGGTGTTGACGAGGCCGATGCGCCTGGCGAGCCAGGCGGCGACCGGATAGGAGAAGGCGCTCAGCGTGCTCGACCAGAAGAAGAACAATCCCGCCGCAGACAACGAAAGATCGAAGCGCTCGAACAGCCACAGCACCAGCAACGACTGCGCGACGAAACCGCCCGCGAAAGCATCGATGCTGAACAGCGCGGCGAGCTTGTAGACGGTGCCGCGCGACGGCCCGAGCGGCGTCTGCGGCGCCCGCTCCTCGCCGCGCGTGTGCGGGACGCGACGATAGAGCGCGGCGCAGAGAATACCGAGCGCGGCGTAGGCATAGAACATCAGGCGGAACGCACCGAGCTGGGTGCTGCCGCTGGCAACGAGAAAATCAGGCAGCGACGCCGCCAACGATCCCGCCGCGGTGGCCAGCGCGCCGATCAGGCTGTAGCGGGCAAATATCTGCGTGCGGCGCTCGTCGGTCGTGCTGTGCGCGAGCACCGCATGTTCGAGCGGCACCAGCACGCCGAGGTCGCCGCCGGACGGATTGATGGTGCCGATAAAGGCGACCAGCACGATCAGGACGAAGTGCTCGACGCCCGGGAACGCAATCCCGGTGGCCGCCATCAGGCCGGCGCCGAAGATCAATAACGGGCGCAGATCATGGCGGGGCGCGATCCAGCCGACAATCAAGGTCAGCAGCGCGGTTCCCAGCAGCGACGCAGTAGCGACGATGCCGACCGCGATGGCGTCATAACCCAGCAAAGTCATGTAGGCCGGCAGGATAATGATCGCAAAACCGTCGCCGAATCCACGCAAGCCCCGCGCGACATAGAGCAGCCTTATCAGCGAATTTGCCGACGAGACGTTCGATTCCGAGGGGATGCTGGCCATCGATCCATGCTTTCATGCGCAACTCGACACGTCGAGCGGTGCGCAGAGCTTGGACGGCGGACCGTCTGACGGGGAGCCTGCTTTGTCCCCGATAGGATGGAGGCTAGGCCGGAATTTGTGCCGCCGCAAGATTGCGAGGTTGACAGCCATAGCTCCAAGCGGCTATTTCGGACGCATGGGGACCTTGCGATCTCCCCACGAGGCGTCAAGCCCAAGTATCGCGTCCCGTTTTCTCTTACGAGGGCGCAATCATGTCATCCTACACCACGATATCTCCAGATAAACTTGCACGGTTGATCGGCACGGCGAATACGCCTGTCCTGATCGACGTCCGTACCGAGGCGGATTTCGCCGCCGACCCGCGGCTGATTCCCGGCGCCGTCAGGCGCAGCCACGAGGACGCCGCCCAATGGGGCGAGGAGTTCGCCGGCCATTCCGCCATTGTGGTCTGCCTGCGCGGCGCGAAACTCGCGCAAGGCACCGCCGCATGGCTGCGGCATCTCGACATTTCGGCCGAGACACTTGAAGGCGGCTTTGAAGGCTGGAAGGAGGCAAAACTCCCGCTCACGCCCACCGCAAAGGTTCCCGCGCGCGATGCCAAGGGTCGCACCGTCTGGGTGACCCGGGCGCGGCCGAAGATCGACCGCATCGCCTGCCCCTGGCTGATACGAAGGTTCATCGATCCGAACGCGGTGTTCCTGTTCGTCGCGCCGTCCGAAGTGCTTGCTGTCGGCGAGCGTTTCAGCGCGACCCCGTTCGATGTCGAGAACGTGTTCTGGAGCCATCGCGGCGAACTCTGCACCTTCGACGTGATGATTGAAGAATTTGGTCTGGCGACGCCACCGCTGTTGCGGCTGGCGATGATGGTTCGCGCCGCCGATACCGGCCGGCTCGACCTTTCGCCGGAGGCACCGGGGCTGCTCGCGGCTTCGCTCGGCCTGTCGCGGATGTTCGACGACGATCTCGAACAGCTGGAGGCCGGCCTGTTGCTGTACGACGCCTTCTATCGCTGGTGCCGCGATGCCACCGGCGAAACCCATAATTGGCCGACCAACAAGGCGAAACCGTAATGGACGCCACGATCGACAAATCAGCCGAAGCCGGCGCCAACAGCGAATACGCTCACGGCATCAGCTTCGGCGAGGCATTCCGGGTCTGGCTGCGGGTGGCGTGCTTAAGTTTCGGCGGGCCCGCAGGCCAGATCGCGGTGATGCATCGCATCCTGGTCGAGGAAAAGAACTGGATCTCCGAGAGCCGGTTCCTGCATGCGCTGAATTACTGCATGCTGCTGCCGGGGCCGGAGGCGCAACAGCTCGCCACCTATATCGGCTGGCTGCTGCACCGGACCGCCGGCGGCATCATGGCCGGCGGCCTGTTCATCCTGCCCGGCATCATCGCCATCATGGGGCTGAGCTATATCTACGCGGCCTATGGCAATGTCGGCTTCGTCGAGGCGGTGTTCTTCGGGCTGAAAGCCGCAGTGCTTGCCATCGTCGTGCAGGCGGTGGTGCGGGTCGGCAAACGCGCGTTGCGCAACCGGGTCATGATCGCGCTGGCGGGCATCGCCTTTGTCGCGATCTTTTTCTTCAACGTCCCCTTCCCGGTCATCATCATCGCCGCCGGCGTGATCGGCTATCTCGGCGCGCGGAGCGGCCGGCCGGAATTTGCCGCGGTCGAACATGGCGGCGGCGGCAAGAAACCAGCCGTCGTCGACAGCCTGCTCGGTGAGGAGTTGCCCGAGCATGTCCGCCCGAGTGTCGCCAAGGCGCTGAAAGTCAGTTCGGTCTGGCTGCTGCTATGGCTGGTGCCGGTGGCCGCGCTGCTGATCGCATTCGGCCAGGACAATGTGTTCAGCCAGATCGCGCTGTTCTTCTCGAAGATGGCGATGGTGACGTTCGGCGGCGCCTATGCCGTGCTGGCCTATGTCGCCCAGCAGGCAGTCGAGCACTATCACTGGGTGCAGCCGCGCGAGATGCTGGACGGTCTCGGCATGGCCGAGACCACGCCGGGCCCATTGATTATGGTATTGCAGTTCGTCGGCTTCATGGCCGCCTTTCGCGATCCGGGCACGCTGTCGCCGATGATGGCGGCAACCCTCGGCGGATTGCTGGCGACCTGGGTCACCTTCATGCCCTGCTTCCTCTGGATCTTCCTCGGCGCGCCCTTCATCGAGACCCTGCGCGGCAACAAGGGGCTTGCAGGCGCGCTAACCGCAATCACCGCTGCCGTAGTCGGCGTGATCCTCAATCTGTCGATCTGGTTCGCGCTGCATACGCTGTTCCGGCAGACCACGCCGGTCCGATCGTTCGGACTGTCGTTCGACATGCCCGTGCTGTCGAGCATCGATATCGCCGCGTTCGTGTTGGCGGCGGCCGCCGCCACCGCGATCTTCCGCCTCAATATCGGCATGCTCTGGGTGCTGGCGGGGTCCTGCGTAGCAGGCGTGGCGTTGCGTCTGACGGGGATGATTTGAGCGGCGGCGGCGCCGTCGCCTACACCCGTCTTAACCACGAAACAGGCCTTCGATCCCGTCGCGCGACGTCTGAAGTTAGCCTGACTCCCGACCGATTCTGTTTTGCAGTTCCGCAATGTCGATGAATCCGTCGGCCTGACGACGCAATTCTTCGGCGACGATCGGCGGCTGGCTCGAAATCGTCGAGGCTACGGTGACGCGGACGCCCCGGCGCTGCAGCGATTCAACCAGCGGGCGGAAAGCGCCATTGCCAGAGAACAGCACGATTTCGTCAAGATGCACGGCGAGCTGCATCGCATCGACCGCGAGTTCGATATCAATGCTGCTCTTGAACTTGCGGCGACCGCCGGCGTCGGAAAACTCCTTCGATGCCTTGGTAATGACGGTGTAGCCGTTGTAACCAAGCCAGTCGATCAAGGGACGGATCGAGGAGAATTCCTGATCCTCGCTGACAGGCGTGTAGTACAACGCCCGCAACAACGAACCGCGGTTCTCAAATTCCATGAGCAGACGCTTGAAGTCGATGTCAAAGCCGAGCGCCCTGCCGGTTGCGTGAAGATTGGGGCCATCGATGAAGATCGCCATTCTGCCGGGCTCTGATCGCAACATATGACCGTCCTTGAACCGAGAAAAAAATGAGCGTCGTTCAGGCCGGTGCGTCACCGGCTTCCGGCTCACCAGCTTCATTCAAACGTTCCGCTTGCGAAACCATGTCGTCGAATGCAGCGATCGCCGCGTCGATCTCGCGGAAGCTGCAACAATCGACCGACACCTTTGTGTCGTGGTCGAACAACTCGATCCACAACGGCGGCTCGTCGCCCACGGGCGATGAAACATTGAACATTCGGATTTCGTGTATTCCGATCCTCACGATCGAGATAACGCTCGGCACAGAGGCACTCTCCGGAATGCCGGACAGCGCTATGAACGCCTGCGTTACTCGCAATCTGCCGGACGTATGGCCGGATTTCGTGCACATCTTGCAATCCCTGAATGGCGGTAGCGTTCGGCGCCCTACACACCTTCATCCGCTCGCTGTGAAACCTGGGAGATACCGCCGCAAAAATCGCGCAACCGAAACCGGCCGGCTCGAAGCGGTAATTCATATCTAGCAGACACCCCGCATCCGGCTTGCTATCCTGCGCCAATTATTTGATCTTCTGCGCCAAGATGCCCCCTCGCGGCGAACAGACCGCAAACGGATGTCGCATTAGAGGATGATGTCTCGTGCCTGCTACCAAACCGGGGCGCATCGATTCGATTCCGAGTGCCTCAGGCGGTATCGCCCGGATGGTTTGCGCTGAGCTGCGCGAACGAGGTATTCCGCTGGCGCCACTTTTGTCGAAGGCCGGATTGAGCGTTGAGCAGATTGATGATCGCGCCGCCCGCGTCGAGGTCCAGAGCCAAATCAAGATTCTGAAACTCGCTGCCGACGTGCTGCAGGATGGCCTTTTGGGCTTTCATCTGTCGCGGGAGTACGATCTTCGCGAGATCGGCCTGTTTTATTACGTCCTGGCATCCTCCGAAGTCTTGAGTGACGCCTTGCAAAAGGCAGCACGCTACAGCCGGATCACCAACGAGGGCGTTTCACTGACATATCGCGCCAACAAGGAAGTCGCGATCTCCTTGGATTACGTCGGCGTCGAACGACGCTCGGACTACCATCAAATCGAATTCTGGCTGGTTTCCCTCGTTCGCCTGTGCCGGCAACTCACCAACCGCCGGTTGATACCGAGCAGGATCAGGCTGGTTCACCACCGCAAGAACACGCCAGCCGAATTTCGGTCGCTGTTGGGATGCGAAATCGAATTTGGGGCCGGAGCGGATGAATTGATTTTTCCAAGTGCGATCGCACACCTGCCCATCGTCAGTGCCGACAGCCACCTCAATCAGCTCCTGATGCAATACTGCGAAGATGCTCTCGCCCACCGGTTGCCGGCCCGCACCAGCCTGCGCGCAAGCGTGGAAAATGTAATGGCTCCGTTGCTCCCGCATGGAACGGCGAACGCCGTCGAAATCGCCCGCCACCTCGGCATGAGCCATCGGACTCTGGCGCGCAAGCTCTCGGCGGAGGGACTGACATTCTCGGACATCGCAGAGGAGCTGAGGGGCGACCTCGCGGGTCATTACCTGGGCGATACCGACCTGCCGATTTCGCAGATTGCCTGGCTGCTCGGTTACCGCGAAGTCAGCGCCTTTACGCACGCATTCAAGCGCTGGACCGGGCTTACACCAAGACAGTCGCGGGCACAGCATCCGCCTGCGGCTGTCGGCGGGGCTTCAAAAATCCGGCAGCGCCTCCGGAAACCATCCGGCCGATAGGTAACCGGCCTCTCGTCCCGGCGTAATCGCCTTACACCCGCTCCGCCGGCGCCAGCTTGCAGACCGCGCCGCTCGACTCGATCTGCAGCGTGGCGTGATGAATGTTGAAACGGTGCGACAGCTCCTCGCAGACCCGATGCAGGAATGCGTCGTCGCTGCCGTCAGGCCGCACCAGATGCGCCGTCAGCGCGGTCTCGTTGGTGCTCATGGCCCAGATGTGGAGGTCATGCACTTCAGAGACGCCGTCGAGGGCGCCGAGATAGTCCCTGACCTTTGCCAGCTCGATGCCGCGCGGCACGCCGTCGAGCGCGAGATTGACGCTGTCGCGCGCCAGCCCCCACCCGCTCACGAGCACCACGGCGGCGATCACGAGGCTGATCGCAGGGTCGACCCACAGCCATCCCGTGAACATGATCACCAGGGCCGCGACGACCACGCCAAATGACACGCCGGCATCGGCGGCCATGTGCAAATAGGCGCCGCGAACATTGAGGTCGCCATGGCGGCCGCGCATGAACAACAAAGCCGTGCCGCCGTTGATGGCGATGCCGAGCGCAGCGACCGCCACGACGGTCCAGCCGGCCACCGGCGCGGGTTCCTGCAGGCGATTGATCGCCTCGACGATGATGCCGCCGACCGCGACCAGCAGAAGGCCGGCGTTGAACAGCGCCGCGAGGATCGAGGCCCGGCGGTAGCCATAGGTATGCCGCTGGGTCGGTTGCTTTTGCGCGAGCCACACCCCGCCCCAGGCCAGCAGCAGCGCGATCACGTCGGAGAGATTGTGAACGGCGTCCGAAATCAGCGCCAGCGAATTGGCGGCATAGCCGAAGATCAGCTCGGCGGCGACAAACGCCGCATTGAGCGACGCCCCGACGGCAAATGCCCATCCGAAATTGTCGGGCGCATGGCTGTGCCCGGCGTGGTCATGTACGTGAGAGTGGTCGTGGTGGTGGTGTGAGTCGTGGTGATCGTGCGCCATACCGCCGTTATATAGCGCACGGAAACGCGAATACTATCACAGCGAAACCGCGATCAGTTCCTCGACCAGTTTTGCGCCGCCGACCGGAAATACGATGAACTGCTTGCCGCCGGCCATATACGTCATCGGCGCGCCCGTGGCATTGGCCGGCAGATCGATCTCCGCCAGCATCTCGCCGGTTGTCTTGTCGTAGACCCACAAATGCGGATCACGATTGAAGAGATCCCGGATCGGCATATTGAGGCCCGGCACGAAGCGCATCGGGCCGAGATATCCCATCTGCACGACGATCATCACCGTCTTGGTCAGGAGCGCCCAACTGCGGCTTGGCAATCCCAGTTGCTCGCGGATGCCGAGCTTCTGGATTGGCGGCAACGCCACGCTGCGCCCGACCGGAATCCGCCAGCGGTGCTCGCCAGAGTTCATGTCGATCGCGACCATGCTGCCGAATGGCGGCTTGAGCAACGGCAGGCCGCGCGGGCCCGGCACATAACTGGGCAAGCCGATGAAGTCATAGGGGGACTCCCACGGCTCCGGCTTGCGGATCATGATGAGGGTCGGCAGCCGTTGGGTGCCGACATAGAGCGTGCCGGTTTCCGGATCGATCGCAGCCCCGGCCCAGCTTCCGCCGCCGGCATTGCCGGGCACTTGGATCATCCCGCGCTCGGTCGGCGGTGTGTATAGACCGCCGCGATCATAGGCGGCGGCGATGTCGATGGCTTCCTTGTGAATTTCCGGAGTCAGGGCAATCAGATTCTCATTGGTTGCTCCCTGGATATCGAACGGTGCCGGCTTGGAAGGAATCGGCTGGGTCTTCGAGGCACGCTCGCCGGGCACGCTGGAGGCTGGGACCGGTTGCTCCTCGATCGGCCACACCGGCCGGCCGGTGACGCGATCGAATACATAGATCAAGCCCTGCTTGGTCACCTGCGCGACCGCCTTGATTGGCTTTCCCGCGACCGTGATATCGATCAGGTTTGGTGCTGCCGGCAGGTCGTAATCCCACAGGCCGTGATGGACAATCTGGTAGTGCCAGACCTTCTTGCCGGTCGTCACGTCGAGACAAACGAGGCTCTCGCCATAGAGCCCGTCACCCAAACGGTGGCCGCCGTAATAGTCGTTGGTCGGCGTCGAAACCGGCAGATAGACGTAGCCGAGTTCCTCGTCCGCGCTCATCGGCGCCCAGACATTGGCGTTGCCGGCTTCCTTCCAGGATTCCTTCTCCCAGGTCTCCGCGCCCGGCTCCTCGCCCTGCGCCACCGTGTGGAATGTCCAGAGCAGACGGCCTGTGGCACCATCGAACCCTCTGACATCGCCGGGCGGTGACGGCCGGCTTCCCCACCAGTCGAACACGGACGAGCCGACCACGATGACGCCGCGCACGATCACCGGCGGCGACGTCATGGTGTAATAATTGCGGTCGATCGGGCGGCGCAGGCTTTCGACCAGATCGATCCGGCCGTCCTTGCCGAATGTCGGCACCGGTTTGCCGGTTCTAGCATCGAGCGCGATCAGCTGCGCGAACGCGGTGAGAATCACGATGCGTTCGTCGTCGCCATTGCGCCAATAGGCGACGCCGCGGTGCAGCCATCCGAGGTTGGCGGGAATACCGAGGCCGTTTTCGTAGATCTTTGGGTCATACACCCATTTGGTCACGCCGGTAGCCGCGTCGATCGCTGCGACCTGCGACAGCGATGTACTGGTGTAGAGCGTCCCGCCCACCATCAGCGGCGTCGATTCATTGACAGCGCTGGGGCCAACGGTCGGATTGGCTTCCTTGATCGCCATGTCCGGCGACTTCCAGCGCCAGGCGACATGCAGGTTCTTGGCGTTAGTCCGATCGATCTGCGTGAGCGGCGAATAGCGCGACGCGGCGTAGGTCCCGGCATAGGCCGGCCATTCTCCTTGCGACAATGCCTTGGCAGATTCAGGCAGCGCACCGGGGATGGGCTGAGCGTTGAGCAAAGACGGCATGGCGAGCATCAGGAGTGCTCCGCCGATCGTTGCGATGAGTCGTTGCCATTCCGCTTTGCGCAATGCCGCCTCCCCTTTTTTGGAGAGCATCGGCGAGAACTCTGATGCAGTCAAAGGGCATCCAGCAGAATCCCAAGCGGATTACGAAACCGTAATCCGCCGATGGACCAGCGAAACGGCGGGTCGCAAGCCGCCCTTTGCCGTGATCCCCGGTTCGCCTTTCTCTGTGATACAATGAAGCGATCGATGGAAGGTCTCTGCAAGCGGGTGCAAGTGTCGTTAGCTCGTTCTGATCTCAATCTGAACGCCTGGATCGATGCGCTGCGTGCGCTTCCGATCGCGCCGGTAGCCGAATCCGATGTCCTGGCGTGGGTCGAAGGGCCGCTGCGGGCATTCTTTCCGTTTGAAAGATTCCTTGCCGCCTACGGAAACCTGTCGGGCGGCCGCATCCAGATGCGTCAACTGATTTCAAGCGGGCATTCAACGGAGTTTCTCGCAGGCCTCGAGAGCCGGTTCGACCTCAAGGCGCGTGGCTACTTTGCGTGGTGGGTGGCAAACCGCAAGGCATTCGTCCTGGACAGAAAAGCGCCCGATGACGCGGACATGCCAAAGATCGCTACAAGGCGCGAATTGGACGAGATCGAGCGATTTTCGCTTGGTGTCGTCGCCGCCCATGGCGTGATCGACCCGTACTCTAATGCCGGGACTTATCTGAGCTTTTCCGGCGTCGCGGGATCGGATCACAAGCGAACCATCGCAGAGCTCGATCTGATTGCCCCCGTGCTGCACACGCTTTTTCTTCTCACCAGACCGCCTGCACGCGCGGCAGCTGATTTAACGGTCCTGACGAACCGCCAGCGTGAACTGGTCGATCTTGCGTTGACCGGATTGCCCGACAAGGCCATCGCGCGGCAATTGAAGATTTCCGAAGACACCGTTGGAAACCATTTCCGCGCGATCTATGAAAAGCTCGCCATCAGGAAGCGCAGCCAGCTCATTGCGCTGCTGCGGTAGCCGGGAGCCGCGCCCAATACATGGCCGGGCATAGCCATCTGTAGGACGGCGTCGCTTCCGCTCGCCTATGCCCGGCCATCCACGTCTTTCCTGCTTAATGAAACCAAGACGTGGATGCCCGGCACCCGTCTCCGCCAAGGCTTCGACGAGGCCACGAGTCGCTGGCCCGCCGGAGCTTTAGCGAAGGCGGCAAGGCCGGGCATGACGAAAAGGGCCCCTACTCCACGCCCCGCAGGAACTTGTTCGACTTCGGCAGCCCGTGCGCGAGGCGGCCGGCGTCGGCGCGGTTGCCGCGCCAATCGGCCAGTTCCTTCCAGCTCATGCTTTGGTCGCGACCGGCGGAATCCTTCCAGCCGAGCCCCGCCTTGGAATCGAATACCGCGACATCCGACAATTTGGCGCTGGTGTATTTCTGCAGCCGCACGCCGCGGCCGCGCGCCATCTCCGGCACCTGGTCGAGCGGAAACAGCACCATCTTGTGGTTGGTGCCGATGACAGCGACGGTGTCGCCGGCCACGGTCGTGATCGCGCAGGCCTCGTTCGGCATTTCGACGTTGAGCACCTGCTTGCCCTTGCGGGTGTTGCCGACGCAATCGTCCTCGTTGACGATGAAGCCCTGCCCTTCGTGGCTCGCGATCAGGAATTTGCGGCCGCCCTTGTTGACGAACAGCGACACGATCGCGGTTTCCGGCTCCATGTCGATGAACATGCGGATCGCCTCTCCATGGCCGCGGCCGCCCGGCAGCTTTGCGACGTCGAGCGAATAAAACTTGCCGTTGGTCGCGAACACCAGCAGCTTCGAGGTGGTCTCGGCGAAGAATGCATGGTCGAGCTTGTCGTCGGTCTTGAACGCAAGCCCGGAAATATCCTCGACATGCCCCTTGAGCGTCCGCACCCAGCCCTTTTCGGAGATCACGACCGTGCACGGTTCGCGCTCGACGAAGGCCTCCTCGATCGCGGCCAGATCGTGCTCGGGCGCGTCCGCGAAGGTGGTGCGGCGCTTGCCGAGCGGCGTCTTCGGACCAAACATGTCACGGACCTTGCGGACCTGGTCGCCGACCTTGGCCCATTGCTCGGCCTCGGAGCCGAGCAGCGCCTTGATGCCCTTTAATTCGGCCCGAAGGTTCTTGTCCTCGGTGCGGATCTCGAATTCCTCGAGCTTGCGCAAACGGCGCAGCCGCATGTCGAGGATGGCGTCGGCCTGGACCTCGGTCAGCTTGAACGCTTTCATCAACTCCGGCTTCGGTTCATCCTCGGTGCGGATGATCTTGATCACCTTGTCGATGTTCAGATAGGCGATCAGGTAGCCGCCGAGCACTTCCAGCCGGTTCTCGATCTGGGTCTTGCGGTAGTTTGAGCGGCGCAGCAGCACGTCGCGGAGATGGTCGAGCCATTCGCGCAGGCATTCGGCAAGGCCCACCACTTTCGGGATCTTGCCCTTGATCAGCACGTTGAGGTTCAGCGAAATCTTGCTTTCTAGCTCGGTCAGCCGGAACAGCGATTCCATCATCAGCGCGGGATCAACGGCGCGAGATTTCGGCTCGATCACGAGACGGACGTCTTCGGCGGACTCGTCCCTGACGTCGCCGACCAGCGGCAGCTTCTTCTCGTTGAGCAGTTCGGCGATCTTCTCCACCAGCCTGGATTTCTGCACCAGCCACGGGATCTCAGTGATCACAACGACCCAGGTGCCGCGCGCGCCCTCTTCCTGGGTCCATCGCGCGCGGGTGCGGAACGAGCCCCGCCCGGTCATGTAGGCTTCGGCGATCGCTTCCTTGGAGTCGACGACGATGCCGCCGGTCGGGAAATCCGGCCCCTTGACCCATTTCAGCAGCGACTTCGATTTGGCATCGGGCTTGTCGATCAGATGCAGCGCGGCGTCGCACAGCTCGGCGGCGTTGTGCGGCGGGATCGACGTCGCCATGCCGACTGCGATGCCCTGGGAGCCGTTGGCGAGCAGGTTCGGGAAGCCGCCCGGCATCACCACCGGCTCTTTGGTCTGGCCGTCGTAATTGGGACGGAACTCGACGCCGTCCTCGTCAATGCCCTCCAGCAGCAGCTGCGCCACCGCGGTCATGCGCGCTTCGGTGTAACGATAGGCCGCCGGGTTATCGCCGTCGATATTGCCGAAATTGCCCTGGCCGTCGACCAGCGGGTAGCGCGAGGAGAAATCCTGCGCCAGCCGCACCATGGCGTCATAGATCGCCTGGTCGCCATGCGGATGGAACGAGCCCATCACGTCGCCGACGATTTTGGCGGATTTCTTGAAAGCCGTGCCGGGGTCGAGCCGCAGCAGCCGCATGCCGTAAAGGATGCGCCGATGCACCGGCTTCAGGCCGTCGCGGCCGTCCGGCAGCGCGCGGTGCATGATGGTCGAAAGCGCATAGGTGAGATAGCGCTCTTCCAGCGCATCCCGCAGCATGACTTCATGGATTTCGGCCGGCTCTTCCGGCGGTAACGTTCGTTTTCCCATGGGGACGAGTTAAACTTTTGGGCTGACTCGGGCAAGCCGCGAATCGGGGCAACACCATCCTGGCGTCGTCCCGGCGAAGGCCGGGACCCATAACCACGGGTGTTTTTGAAAGAAACGGCTGTGGCCGCAGCTCCTGTCGATAGGCCGCGGCGTATGGGTCCCGGCCTTCGCCGGGACGACATGCTGGAACAATCCCCGTCAGACCGCGGAACTGATTCGCGCCCGGTATTTGGTCACCGCGTTGATGAATCCATCGCGGGCGTCGGAATGGCCCTGCCCGCGCGGCTCCAGCACGTGGCGGAGCAGGAACATGCCGGTCAACCGAAAGCCGTCCTGCAGGTCCTGGTCCGACCAGCCATTCGTCCCGCCCTCGCCTTCTCGCAAAAATGCCGGCAGCGGCAGCAGCCGGTCGCGGTAGGGCTCGCCGGCGCGCCGCGACACCGCGCCGCCGGATTTCGGCGACACGTAAATCAATTCCGTTGTCTCGCCGGTCGCGGCGCAGTTTTCCAGGTCGAGGCCGAAGCCGAGTTCGGCCAGCATCGCGAGCTCAAACCGGATCAGATGCGCCGCGGCGCCGCCGACATCGTCGAAATCGTCCAGCGTGCGCTCGAACATCTCGTAGATGTCCTCGTGCGGGTCGCGCTCCGGCAACAGCCGCACCAGCGAGGCCAGATGGGTGACGCCATAGGTGGCATGCGCCGACGCCAGTAACGTCGCCGCGCGCAGCCGCGTGCCCTCGATGGCGTAATATCCGAGATGCTCGTCGAGCCGCGCCCGCCACACCGTGGTGACGCTGTTGCCGGGCTGCAGCAACGGCCGCATCCTTTTGCTCGCGCCGCCGCGCACCAGGCCAAGGTGCCGGCCATGGCTGCGCGTCAAGAGCTCGACGATGGCGGAAGATTCGCCATGCCGCCGCACCCCCAGCACGATGCCTTCGTCGGTCCATTCCATGGGCGGAAGTTTATCACGTAGGGTGGGCAAAGCGTAGCGTGCCCACCAGCGATCAACAAACAGTGTCGCACCGTATCGGTGGGCACGGCGCGAAGAGCGCGCCTTTGCCCACCCTACGCAGCCGATCGCTAAGCGTTGAACCAGCCCACCGCATCGCCGGTGAAGGAAAAATACAGCCCCACCGCCGTCAGCGCGCAGGACACCACCTCGATGGCGCTGTCGAGTTGCAGGCCGTTGACGCCGATCACCTGCACCAGCGAGATCACCGACAGCACCAGCGCCGCGGCCAGCACCCAGCGCGGCCAGTTCTTGCGGTCCCGCGCCGCGAGCCGGACGAAATAGACCAGCAGCAGGATCAGGCCGGCCGCCATCAGGGTCGCGACCATGATCATCTGCTCGGTCATGTCGGCTTTCGGCGTGCGGTCCTGGAACGCGACCGACACCGCATCCAGCGTCAGCGACAGATAGAGCAGCACTTCAAACCAAACTACGTTTTTGGGCAAGGTCATCGAAGACGCCGATCATCGCTGATGTTTCTTGATTATTCTTTCGGGAATTCCAGTCCCATCTCACGATAGCGATCCGGGTCGTCGCCCCAGTTCTCGCGCACTTTGACGAACAGGAACAGATGCACGGGCTGCCCCAGTATCTCGGCGATCTCCTTGCGGGAATCCGCGCCGATCGACTTGATGGTGCCGCCGCCCTTGCCGAGGACGATCTTGCGCTGGCTCTCACGCTCGACAAAGATGGTCTGCTCGATGCGGACCGATTTGTCCTTGCGTTCGGTCCAGCTGTCGGTCTCGACGGTGGATTGATACGGCAGCTCCTGGTGAAGCTGGCGGTAGATCTTCTCCCGCGTGATCTCGGCCGCCAGATGCCGCATCGGCGCATCCGACATCTGGTCTTCGGGATAGTGAAACGGGCCTGCCGGCACCATTTTGGCGAGTTCGGCGCGCAGATCGTCGACGCCGTCGCCCGACAGCGCCGAGATCATGAAGGTGTGTTCAAACTTCATGCGGTCATTGGCGGCCTGCGCCAGCGCCAGCAATTTCTCGCGCGGGATCAAATCGATCTTGTTCAGCACCAGGATTTTCGGATGCTGCACACTCGCAAGCCTGCTCAGGATCGCGTCCGCCTCCTCGTCGAGGCCGGCTTTGGCATCGAGCAGCACGCAGACCAGATCGGCGTCATGCGCCCCGCTCCAGGCGGTCGAAACCATGGCGCGGTCGAGCCGCCGTTTCGGCGCGAAGATGCCGGGCGTATCGACCAGGATGATCTGCGCGTTGTTCTCGATCACGATGCCGCGGATCAGCGCCCGCGTGGTCTGCACCTTGCGCGACACGATCGTGACCTTGGAGCCGACCAAAGCGTTGACCAGGGTCGACTTGCCGACATTGGGCGCGCCGATCAGCGCGACGAAGCCGCAAGCGGTCTGGGCCGGAGATTCAGCTGTCATTGCCACCACCGCCGACGCCTTCGCGCTCGATCATCACGGACGCCGCAACCTTCTCGGCCGCACGCTTGCTGCCGCCGACGCCTTCGGCCGGCTCGAGGCCCGGCAGTTCCACGGAAACGCGGAACTGCGGATCGTGATGCGGCCCGGTGCGCTCGACCTCGCGATAAACCGGCGTCGGCATCCCCTTGCTCTGCGCCCATTCCTGCAACACCGTCTTGGGATCGCGCAGCGGCCGGCGCGGCTTGCGCATCCGTTCGGTCCAGTTGCGCTCGACGAATTGGGCGGCGGCGCCGTAGCCGCCGTCGAGAAAGATCGCCCCGATCACGGCTTCGCAGATGTCGCCGAGCACGGATTTGCGCAACCGGGCGCTGGCGCTGGCGCCGACCTGGCCGAGCTTGATGTCGTCGACCAGACCGAGCGACTTGGCGACGTCGGCGCAGCTTTCCTTGCGCACGAGATCGGCAAGACGTTTTGACAGCTCGCCCTCGTCGGCGTTCGGAAAGGCGCGATACAGCATGTCGGATACGATCAGCCCGAGCACATGATCGCCGAGAAATTCGAGGCGCTGATAGCTTTCGGCGCGATTGCGCGCGGGTTTTAGCGCGGACACATGCGTGAACGCGGTGGTCAGGAGGTTGGGATCGCCGAACTTGTGGCCGATGCGCGCTTCGATCGCAGCGGCCGCGGCCTTCGCCGATTCCTTGGCCGAGCCCTTGCCGCGCTTCTTCTTGGCCGCAGGTTCGCCACCGGCATCAGGCTGCGGGCTCTCGCCCTGTGTCGGGGTATCCCTGATGACGGGCGTTTCGTCGTTCATCGCACGATTGAAAAAATGCGATTCCAGCGCACCGCGGTCGGCCAGCGCCAGAACATCCAGGCATGTTCGCCCTCGGCAATGGAGAAGAAGATCATTTGCGCCCGGCCGACGATGTTTTCGAACGGCACATAGCCCACCGCCGACAGCACGCGGCTGTCGGTCGAATTGTCCCGGTTGTCGCCCATCATGAAGAAATGGCCGGCCGGCACGGTATAGATGGTGGTGTTGTCGTAGAAGCCGTTGTCGACGCAATCGAGCGACTCATAGGAGACGCCGTTCGGCAATGTTTCCTTCCAGCGCTTGACGCGCGCGGTGGCGTCGGAGCCGCACGGGTCCTCACCGATGAAATCGCTCAGGCGCTCGCGCTTGATCGGGGCGTCGTTGATGTAGAGCAGTCCTTCGCGCATCTGGATGCGGTCGCCCGGCAGGCCGATCACGCGCTTGATGTAATCGGTGGAATCGTCCTTCGGCAGGCGGAACACGACGATATCGCCGCGCGACGGCTCCGAGCCGAAGATACGGCCCGAGAACAGCGGCGGCGACAGCGGGATCGAGTAGTGGCTATAGCCGTACGAATATTTCGAGACGAACAAATAGTCGCCGACCAAGAGCGTCGCCTTCATCGATCCCGAGGGAATGTTGAAGGGCTGGAACAGGAAGGTGCGGATCACGAGCGCGATCAGGAGGGCGTGGATGACGACACGGATGGTTTCGCCCAAGCCGCTTTCAGTTTTTGTCCCGGATGTCACGCTCATCGCTTTCCCAATTCCCGCAAGGCTGCTTCAAGCAAGGCTAGTCTTAAACAGAGGCTTGGCCTGCACGGTGGCAGAACGTTTTCCTCACGCGAATCGAGAGTTCCGTTCGCGTCAAGAAAATGGTCTTCGATACTGATGTTGAAGGCAAATTCCGGCGCAAAACCCGAATTCGCCCTGGTTCGGTAGTGTCGCTGCGGCGTTTTAGACGGTTGTTCGCGGCCGTGCAATCAAGCGCCTCGATAAAACTTCGTAATCCATTGATAAATCAATGTTTTTTAGTTTTACGTCGGTCCCCGGGCGCGAACGGCCGCCTGCCCTATGATTTGCCCGGAACGACCGCCGAAATTATGACGAAGGCCTGCGCCAGCGGCCAGTCGTCGGTGATGGAAAGGTCGATCCGGGCCTCGAACCCCTCCGGCGTCAGCTTCTCGAGGCGGGCCAGCGCCCCGCCGGTCAGCTTCATGGTGGGACGGCCGCTCGGCAGGTTCACCACCCCCATATCCCGCCACCAGACGCCCTGGCGGATGCCGGTGCCGAGCGCCTTGGAACAGGCCTCCTTGGCCGCGAACCTTTTGGCATAGGTCGCGACCACCATCTTCTCGTTGTTGGCGCGGCGCGCGGCCTTGGCGCGCTCGGCGTCGGTGAAGATGCGCTCGAGGAAGCGCTCGCCATGGCGTTCGATCACCTTGGCAACCCGCGTGATGTCGATCAGGTCGGAGCCGATGCCGATGATCATGTCGGAGCCACGCTGCGCTGGCGCCCGCGGTCCATCGCCGCGCGCATGGCGCGGACGGTTTCGCCGAGGCCGACGAACAGCGCCTCCCCCATCATGAAGTAGCCGATGTTGAGTTCGGCGATCTCGGGCAGAGCGGCGATGGTCTCGGCCGTGTCATAGTCGAGGCCGTGGCCGGCATGAACCTCAAGCCCCGCGGCGCGCGCCAGCCGCGCGCCCGCGACAATGCGCTGCCATTCCGCCTCGGCCTTGGCGGCATGGCCATCCACCACGGCGTCGCACCAGCCGCCGGTATGGATTTCGATCACCGGCGCCCGGAGGCGCGCGGCCATCTCGATCTGGGCGGGATCGGCGGCGATGAACAGCGACACCCGGATGCCGGCATCGTTCAGGCGCGCGATGAACGGCGCCAGCGCATTGTGCTGGCCGACCACGTCGAGCCCGCCTTCGGTGGTGAGCTCCTCGCGGCGCTCGGGAACCAGGCAGACCGCGTGCGGCCTGGTCGCCAGCGAAATCCGCAGCATGTCCTCGGTCGCCGCCATCTCGAAATTCAGCGGTTTTGAGATTTCGGCCTTGAGGCGCGCCATGTCGGTGTCGCGGATATGGCGGCGGTCTTCGCGCAGATGCGCGGTGATGCCGTCGGCCCCCGCCTCGATCGCGGTCAGCGCGGCGCGCACCGGATCCGGCCGCGCGCCGCCCCGTGCATTACGCAAGGTAGCGACGTGATCGACATTGACCCCGAGGCGCAGCGGAAGAGCTTTCGGCATTTCACTCTCTTGGAATCCTGGCGGGCGAAGTTACCCATTAACACGCTCGACCCGTGCGACGACGGCCTTGGCGCGCAACTGGGCGATAATAGCGCTGAGATGCTTCAGGTCATAGACCTCGAGATCGATGGTCAGCTCGGTGAAATCGGGGGAGCGGCGCGACATGCTGATATTGTCGATATTGCCGTCATGCTCGGCGATCACGGTGGCGACCTGGGCAAGGCTGCCGGGCTCGTTGACGTTGTGCACGAGAATCCGCGCCGGAAAACGTTGCGGCATGGTCTCGTCGACGTCCCAGCGCACGTCGAGCCAGCGCTCCGGCTCTTCCTCGAAATCCTTCAGCGCCGGCGACTGGATCGGATAGATCGTGATCCCCTCACCCGGTGAAACGATGCCGACAATGCGGTCGCCCGGCACCGCGCCGCCGTTCGGGGCAAACTTGACCGGCAGGTCGGAATTGAGGCCGCGCACCGGGATCACCGACGCGCTGCGCGCCGGATGCGGCGGCGATTTCAGCTTCAGCTTGTCCGCGAGGCTTCTCTTGGCCCCGTAGCGCACCATCCGCTCTTCCTTGTAGTCCGGATACATCGCCCGCGCGACGTCGGACGCCTTCAGTTCGCCGCGCCCGACGGAGGCCATCACGTCTTCGATCGAGGCGCGCGCCAGCCGGGGCAGCGCGCCCTTCAGCTTGTCATCGGCGTATTCGATCTTGGCGCGGGCAAACAGGCGGTCGACGATACGGCGGCCAAGTCCGGCATATTGATCGCGCACGGCGGTGCGGGTGGCGCGGCGGATCGCCGCCCGCGCCTTGCCGGTGACCGCAAGCGACTCCCAGGCCGACGGCGGCGCCGACTGGGCCTGTGAGGTCAGAACCTCGACCTCGTCGCCGTTCTGCAATTCCGACGATAGTGGCGCGAATTTGCCGTTAATCTTGCAGCCGACCGCGCTGTTGCCGACGTCGGTATGCACGGCATAGGCGAAGTCGATCACGTTGGCCTGACGCGGCAGCGCGATCAGCTTGCCCTTCGGGGTGAAGCAGAACACCTGGTCGTGGAACAGTTCGAGCTTGGTGTGCTCCAGGAACTCTTCCGGATTGGCGCTTTCGGACAGAATGCCGACGGTGTGGCGCAGCCAGGCAAAGGCGTTGGACTCGTGCTTGAGCCGCTCGGTCGGCGAGCCCTCCCCCTCCTTGTAGAAAGCATGCGCAGCGATGCCGAATTCGGCGATCTGGTTCATCTCCTCGGTGCGGATCTGCAGCTCGACGCGCTGCTGGCCGGGACCGATCACGGTGGTGTGGAGCGAACGATAGTCGTTCTGCTTCGGCGTCGAGATGTAGTCCTTGAAGCGCCCCGGCACCACCGGCCAGGTGGTATGGACGACGCCGAGCGCGCGATAGCAGGATTCGACGTCCCCCATCACGACGCGGAAACCGTAGATGTCGGACAATTGTTCGAAGCCGACCGACTTGCGCTCCATCTTGGTCCAGATCGAAAACGGCTGCTTGCGGCGGCCATAGACCCGCGCGGTGATGCCGTTCTTCTGCAAATTCTTCGACAGCTGGCTTTCGATCTCGCCGATCAGATTGCGGTTGCGCTCGGCCAGTGCGTCGAGCCGCTGCATCACCACCGCATAGGCTTCGGGATCGAGCGTGTGGAACGACAGGTCCTCGAGCTCTTCGCGCATTTCCTGCATGCCCATGCGGCCGGCGAGCGGTGCATAGATGTCGAGCGTCTCCTCGGCGATCCTGCGGCGCGAGGCGTGCGGCACGAATTCCAGGGTCCGCATGTTGTGCAGGCGGTCGGCGAGCTTGATCAGCAGCACGCGGACGTCGTCGGCGATCGCCAGCAGCAGCTTGCGCAGGTTCTCGGCCTGCTTGGCCTCGCGCGAAACCAGTTCCAGCCGCTTCAGTTTGGTGAGGCCCTCCACCAGCGCGCCGATCTCGTGGCCGAACACGTTGTCGATCTCGGCGCGCGTCGCCTCGGTGTCCTCGATGGTGTCGTGCAGCAGCGCCGCGACGATGGTGGCATCATCGAGCTTGAGGCCGGTGAGGATCGCCGCGACCTCGAGCGGATGCGAGAAATAGGGATCGCCCGATGCGCGGGTCTGGGTGCCGTGCGCCTTCATGGCGTAGACATAGGCGCGATTGAGCAGGTCTTCGTCGGTGTCCGGATTGTACGAGCGGACACGCTCGACCAGATCGTATTGCCGCATCATGCGCGAGCGGGGGGATTTGGGCCGCTCCACCACGGGCAAGGCCGGCGCCACCGCGACCGAATCGGTCGCAGCCTGCATTTGCCGGGATATGCGGCGCCAGAACGCCATCGAATCACTGCCTCATCCGCGCGCCGAACTCGGCCCGCTGCAAGAATGCCTCAAGAACACTAATGCGATTTCGAGCGAAGCTGCACCCCGTTGGGGGTCAGCAAACGATCAATTTCGCATGGGGTCGATGGAAATGCCGAACCCGGCCAAGCTGCGGCCAAACCGGTTCAGGGGATTTCGCACCCATCCGCCAGCACGCATCGTAACCGAAAAAATGTCAACAAAAGCAAAGGCCCGGACGAATGTCCGGGCCTTTGGCAGATCAGGGGTGTTCGGGACTTCCCGTTGCCGGGTCTATTCGTCCTCTTCGGGCTGCTCTTCCGGGGGCGCCAGGCCCTCGAGGCCCTTCAGGAGCTCTTCCTCGGTCATGCGCTCGACCGCGACCTCGGTGTCGTCGGCATCGACGCTGGCGCCAGCCGAGCCGATCAAAGGCACGGTATCGGGCTCAGGCTCATCGACTTCGACGAATTTCTGCAGGGAATGAACCAGTTCCTCGCGCAGATCTTCCGGGGAGATCGAGGAGTCGGCGATTTCCCGCAGCGAAACGACCGGGTTCTTGTCGTTGTCGCGATCAACTGTGAGTTGTGATCCGGACGAGATCATACGGGCGCGATGTGCTGCCAGCAGGACCAGGTCGAACCGGTTGTCGACCTTATCAATGCAATCTTCCACGGTGACGCGCGCCATAGACTGTCGCTCCGTTAAATGGGGCCCAATATGTTGGTTATGGGGGCTAGTTATAGGGGCGGATGGCGTTTCGCAAGACTAAATTTGTGATTTGCCTTCTTAATGGGCTCTGGTAACCCAATCCCCGGGGCCAGAAGGCCGGAGCGTCCGAAGACGGCGGGACACCGTTCGGGACAAGTATTCTCTCCTTACAACGTCAAAAGACTAGGTATTTCGCCCTCGCCTCACCATAATTGCAGTGGTGATTGTCGTGGGGAAAGATTCACCGAACTTTAGGCAGCTGAACTGGAAAGTGCGCGCGGTCGATTCCCGCTGCGCTAAAAACGTTAACAACAACGCGAGAACCCTTTGATGTCACCCGTTTCCAACAAGATCGCGCTCTTCATCGATGGCGCCAATCTCTATGCAACCGCAAAGACACTCGGCTTCGACATCGACTACAAGCGCCTTCTCAAGGAATTCCAGAGTCGCGGTACGCTGGTGCGGGCGTTCTACTACACGGCGATTATCGAGGATCAGGAATATTCATCGATCCGTCCTTTGATCGACTGGCTCGACTATAACGGCTACACCGTCGTCACCAAGGCGACCAAGGAATTCATAGACGCCAGCGGCCGCCGCAAGGTGAAGGGCAATATGGACATCGAACTCGCCGTCGATGCCATGGAGCTCGCCGAGCACGTCGATCAGATCGTGCTGTTCTCCGGCGACGGTGATTTTCGCTCCCTGGTTGAAGCGGTGCAGCGGCGCGGCGTTCGCGTCACGGTAGTGTCGACGATTTCGAGCCAGCCGCCGATGATCGCCGACGAATTGCGCCGCCAGGCCGACGTCTTCACCGATCTGGTCGAGCTGCAATCGAAGCTCGGCCGCGATCCCTCCGAGCGCCCGGCTCCGCGCGAGCCGCGTCATCACGCACCGCAATTCCTGCAGCGCGCCACCACCATGGCGCCGCGGGCCGCCGGCGACGACGATTTCGAAGATTGAGAATGATCCGCTGCACTGCTAGAGCCCGGTTCTGGAATCAGAACCGGGCTTTGGCTTTTGTCGTGACGCGTTTTCCTGACACCAACCGGTATCCGCTGCGCTCGAAAACGCTATGGTCGTAGATGGCTAGCGTCGCCGCCCTTCCCGCAACCGAACCCGACCGCAACTGCCCGCTCTGCCCGCGGCTCGCCGAATTTCGCGGGCAGGCGCGCCTGCGCGAGCCGGGCTGGCACAATGCACCGGTGGCCTCGTTCGGCGATCCGAAGGCCCGGCTATTGATCGTGGGGCTGGCACCGGGCCTGCAGGGCGCCAATCGCACCGGACGCCCCTTCACCGGCGACTACGCGGGCGACCTGCTCTACGCAACCTTGCTGGAATATGGCTTTGCCAAAGGCAGCTATCAGGCACGGCCCGACGACGGGTTGCGGCTGGCCGACTGCCGGATCAGCAACGCGGTGCGTTGCGTGCCGCCGCAGAACAAGCCGCTGCCGGTCGAGATCAACACCTGCCGGCAATTCCTGATCACGACCATCGCCGGCATGCCCAGACTTCGCGCGATCGTGGCGCTCGGCAGGATCGCCCACGAATCGACGCTGAAAGCGCTTGGCCTGCGCAGCGCCGCGGCGTCCTTTGCGCACGGCGCCATGCATAGTGCCGGCCCGATCAAGCTTTACGACAGCTATCACTGCTCCCGCTACAACACCAACACGCGGGTGCTGACGCCGGAAATGTTTCGCAATGTGTTTGCGAAAGTGCGCGCCGATTTAGACGCCTGATCCGTAGGGTGGGCAAAGGCGCGCTTGCGCCGTGCCCACCATGCTTTCGACGAGCAAGATGGTGGGCACGCTTGCGCTTTGCCCACCCTACAAGATCAAACCCGGTTCGCCTTCAGCCACGCCAGAACGTCGCCGGCATTCCGGTCCGGCGGAAACACCGGATAGAACACGTGGCTGATGCGCCCGCCATCGATGATCAGCGCCAGCCGCTTGATCAGCGTCAGCCCCGCCACCTCCATGGTCGGCAATTTCAAGGCGCGGGTCAGCGCCAGCTTCTCATCCGACAGCACCGGGAACGGCAGATGCAGCCGCGACGCCATTTCGGTTTGGTAGATGTTGCTTTGCGTCGACAGGCCGAAGACGTGCCTGGCGCCGGCGGCCTTCAGATCGGCGAACAGATCGCGGAACGAGCAGGTCTGCGGCGTGCAGCCGCGCGCGCCCGGGATCATGTCCCAATCATCGACCAGGCTGATCTTGCCGGGCTCGCCGGTGCGGGGATAGGCGAATACGACGACCCGGCCCGGCAGCGCCGACAGCGTGACCGACATGTCGTCGGTCGCCATCAGGCTGAGCGGCGGGATCGCCAAGCCTACCAGATGGGCGGCTGCGCCATCATCCGACGGCGCCGGGATCTTGCTCCAGTCGACTTCGAGCAGATTTTTTTGATTCATTTTGCGCAATTCTCCATCGGGCGTCGTTGCCTGCGACAAACGCGAAGCGTTTGCGCACGAGGAGCGAAGCGACGAAGCAATCCATCTTCCTTTGCCGCACGATGGATTGCTTCGCTTCGCTCGCAATGACGGAAAGACATTGGGTAGCCCTACCCCCGCGCCCGCAGCAGGCGGCCCTTTTCCCGGCCCCAGTCGCGTTTCTTCTCGCTCTCGCGCTTGTCGTGCAGCTTCTTGCCCTTGGCCACCGCCAGCAGCAGCTTGGCGCGGCCGCGCTCGTTGAAATAGAGTTTTAGCGGAATCAGCGTCATGCCGTCGCGATCGACCGCGCCCATCAGCTTGTTGATTTGTTTGCGGTGCAGCAGCAGTTTGCGCGGCCGCTTGGGCTCGTGGTTGAAGCGGTTGGCCTGCAGATATTCGGGGATATTGGCGTTGATCAGCCAGATCTCGCCGTCCTTGGTGTCCGCATAGGACTCCGCAATGGTGGTCTTGCCGTTGCGAATTGATTTCACCTCGGTGCCGGTCAGCGCGATGCCGGTCTCGATGGTGTCCTCGATCGCATAGTTGAACCGGGCCTTGCGGTTCTCGGCGACGACCTTGATGGGGCGCTCGTTCTTCTCGGCCACGTTAGCTCTTCTTGAGGAGATCGCGGATCTCGGTCAGCAACTCTTCCTGGCGCGTCGGCTTCGGCGGTGCCGCCGGCGCGGCTTCATCCTTGCGCTTCAGCGTGTTCATGGCGCGAATGACGATGAACAGCACGAATGCGATGATGACGAAATTCAGCGTCAGCGTCAGGAAGCTGCCCCAGGCCAGTACGGCGCCCTGCTTCTTGGCATCGGCCAGATTGGTCGCGGTCACCTTGCTCGACAATCCGGTGAAGTAATTGGAGAAGTCGAGACCGCCGGTGATCGCACCGATGATCGGCATGATGACGTCGCCGACCAGCGAGGTCACGATGGCGCCGAAGGCCGCACCGATGATGACGCCGACGGCGAGGTCAACGACGTTGCCCTTCATGGCAAATTCGCGGAATTCCTTCAGCATGGTCGGTTTCTTTCGTGCATCAGGCGAAGTGAGAGGCCGGCTTCAGTTGATCAGGCCGGCATGGACCATGGCGTCGCGGATCACCTTGCCGGTTGGCGGCGTCACATTCATCAGCGGCAGGCGCACTTCTTCTTCCAGCCGTCCCAACAGCTTGAGGCCATGCTTGGCTCCCGCGAGGCCCGGCTCCTTGAAGACGGCGTCATGCAGCGGCGTCAACCGGTCTTGAAGCTTCAGTCCGGTGGCGAAATCGCCCTTCAGGACGGCCGTCATCAGCTCGGCGCACAGTTTCGGCGCCACGTTGGCGACCACCGAAATGCAACCATGTCCGCCCGCCGCCATGTAGGCCAGCGCCGTCATGTCCTCACCGGACAGCTGGATAAAATCCGGTCCCATCGCATGGCGCTGTTGCGACACCCGCGCGAGATTGGCGGTGGCGTCCTTGACGCCGGCGATGTTCTTCAACTCGAACAACCGGGTCATGGTCTCGACGGACATGTCGACGACGGAGCGCGGCGGAATGTTGTAGATGATGATCGGGATGCCGATCGCGTCATTCACCGCCTTGAAGTGCTGATACATCCCTTCCTGGGTCGGCTTGTTGTAATACGGCGTTACCACCAGCACGGCATCGGCGCCGGCCTTCTCGGCGTGGACAGCCAGATCGACGGCCTCGCGCGTGGAGTTCGAGCCCGCGCCGGCGATGACAGGCACGCGCCCCTTTGCCTCCTCGATGCAGATCTCGACCACCCGGTGATGCTCAGCATGGCTCAGCGTCGGGCTTTCGCCGGTGGTACCGACGGGAACGAGACCGTGCGAACCCTGCTCGATTTGCCAGCTGACGAGACCGCGGAACGCCGCCTCGTCGAGCGAACCGTTCTTGAATGGCGTGACCAAGGCGGTGAAGGATCCCTGGAATTTTGTCTTGGCTGCCATGGATTTCCTCCCAACGCGCTCGTGACGGCACTGCTAAAAAATGACCAGCCAATTCATATCGGGTCTGGCGATCTGGCGAAAGGGCCGAAGGATATGACCACAGGCCTTTGTTTTTGACGCGTTTTCCGGCCGCAAGGTGCAAGCGTTCCCGGATCGAATCCGGGAGGCTCGAAAACGCCGCAGCCGCGATTTTGCCGTGGTGTTGGCGCAAACACCCCGGGCCGCGACGTTTTTAGCATTTTGTCCACATATTCAATCAAATAGACCTAAGGCTTGAGCGATTGAGTGATTCGCCGCCGCAGAGGAAATTTGTGACCCGCTCCGCCCGCGCAGCCGCATTGCGATCGACCGCACTGGCGACAGGTCTGGTGCTGGCGGTCGGGCTATCCGCAATGTCGGTGGAGGCCTCGGCCCAGCCGAAAGTTCCATTGCCGAAGCCGCGGCCGATCGCCCGCAACGTGGTCCCCAAGACCACTCCTGCAAGCGCCACACCTGCAAGCCCGACGGCTGCGATCCCGACGCAGCATTCTGCGCCCGCAACGACAGCTCCCGCCGCGCCAATTCCAGCACCGGTGCTGGCGCCTGCGACGCGCCAGCACGCCGCCGTGCCCGCGGCGCGTAAGCACGTGACCGCTGCCGCGGTTGCCGCGACGTCGTCGACCCCGCAGTCCGACAAGGATGCGCTGGAGAACGTCATCGAGCTCGTTCGAAAGCGCAAGCCGGCGGATGCGACGCAGGTGCAGGCCGCGATATCCGATCCGGTCGCCCGCAAGCTTGCGGAATGGGTGATCCTGCGCAGCGACGACAATGGCGCTTCGGTCGAGCGCTATCGCGCTTTCGTTTCGGCCAATCCAAGCTGGCCCTCGCAGACCTTCCTGCGCCGGCGCATCGAGGCCGCGCTGTGGGACGACCGCCGCGACGACGCCACGGTCTGGTCGTGGTTCGAAAACGAATCGCCGATCTCGGCCAAGGGCAAGTTCGCGCTGGCGCGGGTGATGATCGGGCGCGGCGATCGCACCAACGCCGAACGCCTGGTCCGCGATGCCTGGCGGCACGACGGCATGTCGGAGGACACCGAAACCGCCGCACTCGATCTGTTCGGCGCCCTGCTGACGGCCGGCGATCACAAGGCGCGGATGGACTTGATGCTCTACGGCACCGAACAGGAAGCCGCCGGGCTGCGCGCCGCGAAGCGGCTGGGTTCGGGCCATCTGGCACTGGCCAAGGCGCGCATCGCCGCCAACAAGAAGGCCTCCAACAGCAGGGCGCTGCTCGATGCGGTGCCGCGCGAGCTGCACGGCGATCCCGGCTATCTGTTCAGCAGGATCCAGCTGCTGCGCCGCGATGAGAAATTCAATGAGGCCGCCCAGCTGATGCTGAGCGCGCCGAAGGATCCGGGCCGCCTGCACAATCTCAACGAATGGTGGATCGAGCGGCGGCTCTTGGCGCGCAAGATGATGGACGTCGGCGAACATCGCAACGCTTACCTGATTGCGCGGGATGCCGCCCTGCCCTCGCGCGACATCTACAAGACCGAGCAGGAATTCACCGCCGGCTGGATCGCGCTGCGCTTCCTCAAAGACCCTGCGGTAGCCGCCCAGCATTTCGCGCGGATCGGCGTCGGCAGCGTGAACCCGACCGCGCTGGCCCGCGCCGGCTATTGGCAAGGCCGCGCGGCGGAAGCTGCCGGCCGCGCCCAGGAGGCCCGCGCCGCCTATACAAGGGCCGCCGAACAGTCGACCAGCTATTACGGCCAGCTGGCGCGCGCGAAACTTGGATTGCCGCAGATCGAACTGAACGGCGTTCCCCGCGGGCGCGGTGCGGACCGGCTCGAGATCGTGCGCGCGGTGCAATTGCTCTATGAACTCCAGGAGCGCGAGATCGCAATCCCGATTTTCGGCGACATGGGCGAGAATGGCGATCCCGACGCGCTGGCCGGGCTCGGCGAACTGACCGCGCGCTACACCGACGCCCGCGGCATGCTGCTGCTCGGCAAGGCCGCCCTCAATCGCGGCCTGCCGTTCGATCACTACGCCTATCCCGTCAACGGCATCCCGCCGTTCAAGTCGATCGGGCCCGAGGTCGAGCAGAGCATCGTCTACGCCATCTGCCGGCAGGAAAGCGCCTTCAACCAGGCCGTGGTCTCCCCGGCGCAGGCGTACGGACTGATGCAGGTGACCCCGGATGCCGGACGCTATGTCGCCAAACGGGCCGGCGTCAGCTTCGACCTCAACCGGATGAAGACCGATCCGGTCTACAACGCCGCGATGGGCGCCGCCGAACTCGGCGGGCTGCTCGAGGACTATCGCGGCTCCTACATCCTGACCTTCGCGGCCTACAATGCCGGCCGCGGCAGCGTCAAAAAATGGATCGAGCGCTACGGCGATCCGCGCGATCCCAAGGTCGATGCGGTCGACTGGGTCGAACAGATCCCGTTCTCGGAAACGCGAAACTACGTGCAGCGGATCATGGAGAACCTGCAGGTCTACCGCGCGCGGTTCGGCGGCGGGACCAGGCTTCAGATCGAAGCCGATTTGCGGCGCGGCTCCAGCGTCGAGTAAAGCGCCGTCGCACACAGGCCCCGGGGATTGTCAGGGTTCCCTTGGATCTGTGGCCCTCACGAGACTGTTGTTCGACGCTCGGCGGAAGGCGGTTTAAAGTCGCCGTCGTGACCAGTAAGCAGAACAATTCCCGTGATCAGACGCTTCACCAAGCCTCGTTGGCGCTGCAGATGCAGCAATTCGATCGGGCCAAGCTGCTTGCAACCGACATCCTGAAATCGAACCGCACCGACAGGAGCGCGGTGCTCGTTCTGGCGCATGCCTTGATGGCGCAAAACCGTCACGTTGAGGCGATCGGGCCACTCGAAAGGGTGATGCGCCGTAACAGCGACGCGGAAATCGAAACCGTGCTTGGCGCCGTATTGTGCGGTTCACGGCGCCCGGCGGATGGGATCGAACAATTGCGGCGTACCGCTGCGCGGCGCCCGCCGTATTTGCCTGCATTTCAGGAACTCGCGGGCCAGCTTTCGAAAGCCGGACAACTCAACGAAGCGATCAGGACCATCGAGGATGCCCTTGCGTTGGCTCCTGACAGCATCGGCTTGAAAGTCGATCTGGGGCGCCTGCTGCTTGAGAACAATGACCGCGCAGCGGCTCGCGACATCCTGATTGTCGCTCGCGATGCAGCGCCGGGACGCCCGGACATCCTGACAGAACTCGGACGGGCACTGCTCCTTGACGGCGACTACGCGGCAGCTGCCGACGCCTTCCGCCACGCGCTCGGCCTGCGCCCCCAGGATCCGTTGGCGCGCGCCAACCTTGCCGCGTGCCTGCTGGAAATGGGGGAGCGCGATGGTGGCGAGACCGCCCTGCGTGCCGCAATACGCGGACGGCCTCAGATGCTCGGCCGTGCTGCCTACGCGCTTTCCGCTTCCTCGCATGGCCGCTTCTTTTTCCGGCCGAGTGCGGTGGCGAAATTTCTGGGCCAGAACCGGCCTGAGTAGCTACGTCCTGAAATTCCGCCTGTACAATCCGGGCTCTCGTCCTATCTTTTTTTGCAATGCGCTCACCCGCTGCGTCTCTTCTTCCGTGAAGGAGGAAATTTGCGCGATCCAGTTTTCTCGTTTGACGGGGATGCACTGCGCGATCGGCGTGCCTTTTGGGATGACACCCTCGAAGTCGCGGTTATGCCAATACGCCGGAAAGTGCACCCAGGTATCGTGATAGCGGTCGCAATCGACCAGTCCGCTTAGGGTGGTGAAAGGCAGATCAAAGCGATTGACGGGATGCGTGAAGAACACGCCGTATCCTTCCGGGGCTTCGATGGTCCACAGATTGTGGAATTTGATAACGAAGCGGTCGGCTTCAAACAGTGGCGTACCGGTGACCTGACCTTCATCGTGAAACCCGATGGGCGAACGGGGAAAATCGAGTGCTCCACCCGGTGGGATTTCGTTGTCCCATGTAATTTCTCCGTCCGCGACCCTTAAGTCGCAGACCAGCGGTATCAAGAAACCGTGGGTCATCGCATCGATGAACGGTGGGCACCGCTTTACCGTCTCCTCCTCGCGAATGTTGATTGAACTGAAGGCTGTGGCCGGCATCGTTTTGAGCCAGTCGGGAACGCCTTGGGTCGCTGGCACCGGCGAGGGCAGATGGCCTTCAAGCTCTGGAGGGCAGCGGAATTTGAGGTGGAGCGTATTATTATCGTTATTATTCATCTCAATATCGATGTAGGCGGCTTCGTTGCGCCACATCACTATAGCGCCGGAAATGGAGTCAGGCCAACCCTCGGAGCCATGCCGGCCAGAACTCGGATCGCACCCAGGTTCCCCTCGGGAGCTCGCATTCGGCCTTTCTCTGCCGAGAGATCCTCGTTCCTGTGACTGAGAAGCGGGTGACCCGCGTGCAAAGAACGAAGTCAGTGAACGCAGCCACACAAAGCAAAGCCCCCGGCAGTTTCCCGCCGGGGGCTCGCTTAGACCTTGATCAGACGAACTGGATTACCAGTTGCGCTGAGCGCGGATCAGCATGCTGACGGTGTTCTGATCCTTCAGCTCGTACACAGCTGCCGGCTTCGCGATACCAGCCTGGGCTGCGGGAGCAATCAAGCCAACAAACTTCTGGTCGAGATGGGTATAGATAACATCCGCCGAGAAGGTCAGGCCCTTCACAGGCGTCCAGCGGGTGATGACACCGATCTGGGCGACGTTGAAGTCCGGGTTACAGGTGGTGATACCCGCAGCGCCTACGAGGCCTGTGAGAGCGCCGCCGGGGCCGCAGAGCAGAGCAGCTCCGCCGTTACCATACTTCAGCTGGGCGTAAGCTCCGTAGAGCGCCGAGCTCCAGTAGGGATCCCAGTTGTGGTTGAAGGCACCGCGCATACCCCAGGTCTGAACCTTGGAAATGCCAGTTCCCAAACCGAAGATCCCGTCTGCTACCGCAGCGAGGCCAACGCTCTGGTAGGCGCCCGGCACGCCGGTGCCGCCGTACATCGCGAAGCCCTGCGGAGCAAGGTTGTCGAAGTTATAGCGGGTTGCACCGTCGGTGTAGACCGCCTGGATGTTGATCGTGTCACCAGCGCCGGTCGGGATGTTCTTGATCTGCAAGGCACCCTGGACAGCCCAGCCCCACGTGTCGCTGGGATGGCCGGTGGGTTCAGTGCCACCGTAGTAACCAGCATGAATGTTATGCCCCACAGCCGACAACTGGACCATACCCCAAGCCTGGTCGGCCTTGAGCACGCCGATGATGTCGGGAACCCTTGAGCCGCCAATATCGCTGGCGCCGTAGCCGCCACCGGCGAAAGCAGCGGGAGCGACGAGGCCTGCACTCGTGTTGATCAGATTGCCCTGAGAGTACTGGGTCTGATCCTGGAGCGACACGGTGCCCGAAATGCCGTTGCCGAACTGAGCGGTGTAGGTGAACTGGTTCACACCAGTGACCATGCCGCTGCCGCCGACGAGACCGTCGAAGTTGTTGCCCGGGTAGTTGGTCCAGGGAGCGTCGAACTGGGAGATCGTCTTACCCATCGTGAACCCAGCGAACTGGATGAACGCATGGTAGACGCCGAGCGAACCGCCCGAGAGACCGCCGTCAGACGGGTTGCCAACACCACCGAAGCCACCGGCTTGGGCAGCACCAGAGTAGAACGTGCCGCCGAGGCCGTTACCGGCGTAGGAGCCCGAGGTCCAGGAGAACGTCGCATCGAAGTAGGTGCGGACGACGCCGTATTCGGTCGCGGTGCGCGTATCGATGTTCAGGTCCTGACGGGAACGAGCGGTGTAGTAGTTCGACAGGCGATTACGAGCGCCGGCCTGGGTCTGATAGGCGCCGCCGAAAACCGAGTTGCTGTTAAGCACGGTTTCAACGCGCAGATAACCGCCCAGCTTGATGCAGGTGTCCGTGCCGGGGATGTAGTAGAAACCAGCACCGTACAGGGAGCAGATCCTCACGTACTCGACCGCTTTGGCCTTGACGGGAAGATCGGCAGCCTGTGCTCCACTCATGGCGAGGAGACCCGCCGCTGAGCCGAGAATAAGGCTCTTAACCATCTTCATGATAACCTCCAAGTTGCTCTGTAGGGAAGGTTCCGGATCCGCCGGGTGCAAACACCCTAAGGTTGGTTCCCTTAATCCCATGAAACCCGCTTAGTCGCTTCGCGCCTTCGGACCACTCCCGCTTAACGCGAGGGACTTAAGCGAACCACCTAACGGGACGACCTCGGGATGCCCCCCTCCGTCGCGTGATCACAATTACCGAGGACTTCTGCACACGCAACAAAGGAACCGCTTCCAGACGCATGACTCAGCGCCTTTTCCAAAGGGTGTTGCACAAATAACACGCGGACGTGATCGGGCTTTCTCCGTAACTAATTGTTTCAAATAGACATTTTTTAAAAGTTCCATTTGCCTCCCGAATTGTTGCTGGCGGCCGGCCAGCGGGCGGTTTTCCCTCCTCGGGCATGTTGCAGCGTCGAATCGAGCGTCCGAAATCACCGAATCCCCGTCAGACCGTCACACTCTTGGTGAAATGAGGATCGCCGAGGACGATCGCCGTAATGCCCGTTCGCCGCCATATATCTATCGCAGCCATATAAAGGCTCATGGGCCGCGGGTGTCGCTTTACCGGAACGGGTGCGGCCACGAACAGCTCGGCGGAATCGCCCCCCAGGATTGTAAAAGTCTCTATTTCTGGCGGCCGAAACACGCCTTTGCCGTTGCGGGCAACCCGCCTCATCCGAATCCGCGGTGGGTGGCGCCGAATCGCTGACAGCGTGTCGCAACGAATCCCGCATCTCAAAGCCAGCACGCGCGCGAAATGATCCCAAAGCCGGCTTTATTAGACGGACGCCGCCTGACCGCCTGGCCGCACGGGGGCTTCCGAAGCCCGCAAGGAAGCCTCTCAAACCGGCGCCGCCAGATGCGAATTGGCGCACCAGCGGCGCCGGGAGGCGGCAGCGCCGCTAAATGGCCCCGGCGTAACCTGAATCTGCCGCTTGCGGCCCGCCCCCGCGTCGGGCATATCCGCCCTTACGGAGCTGTGGCCGAGAGGCTGAAGGCGGCGGTTTGCTAAACCGTTATAGGGTTGTAAAGCCCTATCGAGGGTTCGAATCCCTCCGGCTCCGCCACCCTTCGCCCTGACGGGCTTCGGGTGGCAGGCCACCCGCCTTCGCTTACGCTTCGGCGCGGCGTGCCGCGGTGAAGCCCAAGCGAAGGCGGGTGCCGCCCCATAGCTGCGAAACAGCAACGGCAGGCTGGTTCGAACGTTCTCCCCCTCGCCGCCTTGCTCTTGTTTCGACAACTTGCATCCGTAAAAAACGATCATGCGCCCGTCTTAGACCGGCACTGGTTGAACGGATATCATCGCCCGGATGAACGCGAACGACGAGCCTCGCAAATCCGCCCTCTATCTGCTGCTGCTTGCCATCCAGATATTGGGGACGATTACTTTCATCTGGCAGGCACTGCCTGAGTTCAGGCAGGTCGCAATCAATCCCGGCGAGCAGCTGCCGCGTGACGGCTGGTCCGATCTCATCTCCTTCAGCCTTCTATGCGTGATGCAAATCGCGTTCTGGTGCCGTGTGCGCTGGGTTCCGATTCCGTTTCGGCGTCCGAACCTGATTCTCAATCACGTCTTCCTGTTTCTGGGTAAGCTCGGTTTCATCTTCGGCAGCGCGCTGTTCGGCATCGCCGTCTTCAGGCACCTCCCCGAGCTTGATCGCGGCATCGACATTCTGCTCGCCGTCCCAGGCGCGGCGTGATTTTGGCGGGATGTCTGTTCGCGCTGTTTTGCGCCAGCCTCGAAGTGGAGCGGCTCGGGCAGGCCTTTGAGCCGCATCGACACTGAGCCGGCAATTGCACGTCGTCGGAAGCCGCCAACGAAAAAAACCGCCGGATGAGATCTCCGGCAGGCTCAAGTTTCGCGCGGGAAGAGCTGCACACTGCGGTCACGGCCACCGATTGAGCGGAACCTTACCGTAGGCGCTTGATCTCGAAAACCAACCTGGCCCGCATCGCGGGGCCGCCTTCGTCGCGCGCTTCGATTGCCAGATGGGGCGTAGGCGATCGTCTTGGGCGACTTCGCCGGTCAGGCTAGCCAGTCTTATTTTTTGTGCCGGGCGCGAAACTTTACAGGAATGGCTCGAGCGGCTGAAAGTGCTGCTTCGGCTCACCGGGATGCTGCAAATTTTTCCGGCCATGTTCGGGAACAAGTGGCAATGTTTGGCGTTATCCCGCGTCTGTTGGACACGGACATAGGACCCCTAAACGGCTTCAGCGCACTTCCCCCGTGCGCTGAGGCCGTTCTTTTTTGAGGCGTCGCTGCGGCAGCGACCCGCGTTGTCGTCAGCTCGCCGCCCTTGACGACCTCGATCCCGCCCGGCCAGCGGACGTCTCATAAGTTAAACAGTTGCGGATTGCTCGTGACGTATTCAGCCCAAAGCTCGCGCATCATCCGCCTGACGTCCTCAGCCCTGAAGCCACTTCCATTCGGATGTTGGTTTGCGAGTTGACCTGAGCGTTCGATTCCCGAAAAGGGATCGCCCGGATATGGCGTGAAGGCTGCGTCGGTCGGCTTATGGACGATGCCTTGCGGAGTGATATTGAACTGGTCGCGCCTGACTAAAGTGCTCTCCATCGCCGACGTCCTGCGGCCAACAGGTCAAAGGCCTGAACGATACCGTGCAGGGAAAAGCGAGGAAGTGAGGATAAGTTCCTGGCATTCGGATCAGACGAAAGCCGCACGCCGGGTGCTGCCATTCCATCGGTTGATAACGAACGCAAACGAGTGCGAGTACCAATCGTTCCGCGGCCACTGATTTTGAATGAGCCGCCACAAAACAAAAACGCCGAGCAAAGAAAAAACCTGCCGACCACAGGGACTAACTTTCCCAATTGCCACGTGTTCCCGGTCCAGTGATCAAGCGGCTGCGCGGCGACCGCTCCGCCACGTCGTGTGCGGCGGGCTGTCGGCTTGCTCTGGCCCGCTGGAACATTTGATCTTCTGTTCTGTTCTCCGAGAACTGTTTAAACCCTGGAGGATGAAATGAAGACTCTCGTCACTGCCGCTCTTTTGAGTGTTGCCGTAATCAGCACCCCGGCCTATGCCCAGACCGCCCAGCCCGCTGATCGCGCTGCCCCGGCCGCGACCACCAGCCCGGCAACTTCCAACACCAAGATGATGCTCAAGGGAAACTGGCGCGCATCGAAGCTCATGGGCCTCGACGTCTACAATGAAGCCAATGAAAAGTTGGGTGATGTCAACGAAATCATCCTGGACAAAAACGGCAAGGTTAGTGCTGTCGTTATCGGCGTCGGCGGCTTCCTGGGAATGGGCGAGCACGACATCGCCGTTTCCATGGACAAGTTGAAGTTCATGGAAGAGCCTGCCCGGACCGCCTCAACCGCTCCGGCGACGACGCGTGATAGCACTACCGGCGCGGCCACAGCCCCGGCCCCTGCGCGCACGGCCGGCGCCAATGATTGGGTACCCGATCATGCCGTGATGAGCGGCACCAAGGAGCAGCTCAAGGCGATGCCGCAGTTCAAATATTCGGATTACAACTAAGCTCGAAAGTGAGGGGGCCCATCCTGGGCCCCCTTTTTCTTAAAGGATGATCACTGCCGGGGGACTTCCGCCGCGGCGCGGCGACGTCATTTTCTCCGGATTCATCATCCGCGCGCACGCTGTTGCCCTGCACACAACAGCGAGAACCTAAGTTCCAGCATTCGGGAACAAGTGGCAATGAGCGGCGTTGAACGTTCCGTCTGGAGGATACCGGACATATGGAAACGGCCTCAGCGTCCTAACCCCGAGGCTGGGGCCGTTTCTGCTCGGTTGGTGGCGTGGACTAGCCTTGCGTGAGTCCAGATGGGCGCCGTCCTGCCTGTCCCCTGACGGCGTCTCCCGAGGCTACGAAACCCAGTAGAGCGGTGGGTTCTGATCCCCAAGTCGTCGACGAGCACCCGGACAGTGGCTCACTTTTGAACCATACAAACCTCAACCGTCACTCATCCCGGAGGTTTCGTTGCCAAAGGGAGAGCAAACTTGCCAAATTCGCCGTTCGAGACGATTGCAATCGCGGATGTGGTTGACCGGTTGGGACTGGAAAACCATTTTTCGTTCCACGACTATGACGACGACGGCCGCATTGTCCGTCACTATGCCGAGGACGCCACCATTGAGGGTGACCTCGACCTTGATGCGATTTTTTGGAATGGCGTGGCGGGCATCTGGGCCGAGAAGGATCTAATCGTTAACGGCACCATCTTCAATTGGGAGATGGATACGCCGGCCTGCTTCCTTGCCGTCGGTCGCGACCTGCGTTGCAAGAACCTGGTCGCGAGCAGCGCCGACATCAGGATTGTCCGGGACGCGCGGATCGACGGTGTACTGAGTTCGACCTACAATCACGGCTTTATCGAAGTCGGCCGGAACGTCCACGCAAGATACTTCATCATTGATGATCACACGACCATCGTGCGCGGGAAGGCCGACGCACGCGGCTGGAAAGACGCCGAGCACGTCGAGGTCGCGCTGCCGGTCAGTTCCTGGATCGCGGAAGTTCGGCCCGAGTTCAAGGCGGAATTCTTCGACGCCGACGGCAACATGACTTGCCCCAACGGTGATGTCGAACTGGTGCAAGCGCTGCTCGGGGGACGAGAGATCCTGCGCAACCTCGTAGCTGACGTTATGCCCTGGTAGATCCGGCCCATGATGCTTGAAGCGCGCAGAGTGGCGACCTTCGCGCCCAGGCATTGAGGCTTGCATCAGATGGAAGAAGACAAGACCTGCTACGGCCTTTCTTTCGGCGTGGTCGGGCTGTTCGGATCGTTTGTCGCTGCAATCGCCATGCTGGTTTGGTGGGCGATCGGCGGTATTTGACCGCCTCACTTCTCCCGCCGCACGCCCTTGAACTTTCTCACGGCCTTGGTCTCGTTCGCCGGCTTCTTGACGGCCATGAACTCGCCGCTCTTCTTGTTGCGCTTGGTCCAGGCGCTGGCGCCGCCGAGCTTCGTGTTCTGCTGGGTGCGCTTCTTCATCGCGCCCTTGCTTGCATTGTCGCCCTTCGGTTTGTTGACCGCCATCCTTTAGCTCCCTTGGCCCGTTGCCGGGAGGAAAAGCCCTTAACCGGACAGATGGTTCGCCGAACTAAATGAGCCGACCATGCTCGCGGTTGTCGCAACACTCTTCGGCTTGGTGACCCTTGCCGCAATTGTGGGGTTGATGCACCTCGCCGACCGTACAGGGGGCATCGATAAACTGGTCTGTCGATCTAGCCTCAGGTCGACGCGCAAGGCGAAGCGCGGGAGCGCAAGTCGCCATTCGGGACGCAAAGCGGCGATCGACCGCGCGTTAGAACCCAAGAAGGAGCGGTTAGACCCGCCGCAAAGCTTGCGCGCTCGCTCGGGTTGCCGGATTCATGAATGTCCGGGGATTACCCCAAAAGGCCCACACACGGGATCGAATATTTTTGTTAACGAATAGACCCGATGGGTTTGCTTTCGAGTGACGGCTTCGGTGCCTCCTTCTGGAGGCTGACATTGTCTTCTGGACCGGGAGTTCCGTTATGCGTCGCTCACCGTCGATCGTGCCGCGAGAAGCGGACCGGGACGTTTACCTGGTGCTGGACGATTTCGGCACCCGTTTAGGCCGAGCATGGCGCGAGACCAACGAAGCAGGTACCGATCGCGAGACGCTGATCCGCGACCTTATGAACGACCAATGTGGACATCCGGCGCGCATCGTAGCCTTCAATACCGCCGACGGCTGGTCGCGGGACGTGACCATGGATATCGCCGACGAGTTGCGCCGGCGATTTGTCGAGTACGATCAAGTGCCGCGCTCCGTGCAGGAGTTCTTGGAGACGGCTGTCCGGCGCTAATTTGGATCCGCAATCGCGACAAATTCGGCCCGTCCGGGGGGTGAAGGCCCAAAAAATGAGTACGGATAAACTTCAGGAGATGGACAAAGTTCTTGCGGAGATATTCCGCGAGCCTCCGCTAATTTCGACCCAGATTGAGCCCCCGCCGGCAACTTCTTTTGAGCAACCAAACGAAGAGGAGCCTTCTGTTCAAGCCCCTGCAGTTGACGCTCCACCCGATGCTGAAGATGCGGTGAGACGGGCAGGACAAGCAAAGTCATTGCTGGAAGGACTTGGCCTTGACACCGCGATCCGCCTCCGCTGGGCGATGCGCGATATCAGAGCCAAACGAACGAAATTGACGCCCGTCAGCGAAAATGACCTAGCGGCGCTGATGGATTTGGGCTTCGTCGAGATGCGAGAAGGTATACCGAATCTCACCGGTTTAGGTGTCCTCGTGCTCGATTGAGCCCTGCCGGTCGAGATCGGCCACAGCATGTGAAGTTTACTACGGCCGGCGCGGATCTGTTTGCTTGAGCAGGCCCGGCGGCTTCAGTTCGCCATTAATCCAGAGATCGGCCTGGTCCATCGGGTCGCCCCGGTCACATCTCTCGCAGGTGTAGATGGCGCCTAGCAAGGCCGGCTCCCGCTGGCGCGGACCTGCGCACTTCGGACAGGCCTTCGATGGCAAAATTCGCGGCATCGGATCGGACCAGTGAGGCAGACACCTTAGGAGCCCCGGCGGAGGCCCGCAAGAACTTCATTTTGCCGAAGCAGCTCACCCAAAAGGGTGATGGAAAGCTTGGCTTGAGAGGTTTAATCTTTGTCAGCTTGCACGCATTAATTGTCCGCTGATTCTTATTGTTGCGCTTTAGCGAAATTCATTTTTTTTAGATTTGAGATGGCTCGGGAAAACGACAGGATAGTTGTCGGGACTCGCTTCAAGATGAGTAGGCTAGGTGCTGCTCGATGCCCCGAGCTGGCAAACCTGACCGGCATCGTTGTCGAGGTGAGCAATAGCAATACGGGCGTTACCGTGTTGTTCGATGGCGCCAAAAGATCGACTTGCCTGCACAGAGACTTCATATCCTCCGTCTCGGGTATCAGATCGTGGAGCTATTCGGCTGGCTCTGAAAAAACGCGTCCCTGACCTCGACCGCGGCAAATTTGCTTTCAATCCCGGAGTCTCTTGCGTGCGGTTGTTAGATGCGTCCTAGCCGGCTCCGAGATGGTCGCATAGCAGTGGCGTTTCAACGGAAAAAGCCGGAAGCGATTGACGTGAAGACGCCTTTCCCCGGATTCGTCGAGCCCGCTCTTGCCACCGCCATCGGCAACGTCCCAAATGGCGAACGCTGGATTCACGAAATCAAGTTCGACGGCTACCGCGTTCAGGTCCACCTCGCTAACGAAGCGATCAAGGTCTACACCCGGCGCGGCAGCACGCTTGCAAGGTGGGGCTCGAGGGCCTTGTTTCAAAAGTTCGCGACAGCATCTATGCGTCCGGCAGTGGCAAGAACTGGGTCAAGAAGACCTGCGCCCAGCGCGAGACGATCTACGCCGGCAAGGTCGATCATGGTTTTGACAAGACGTCGGTCGCCGAGCTGCGCAAACGACTGACGCCACTGATCCGCAAAACCCAGCCCTATGCAAAGCGGATCTCTCACAAGGCGATATGGGTCGAACCGGAACTGCTCGCCGAGATCGAGTACCGGGCAAAGTCCGCGGAAGGGAAGGTCCGGCATCCGCTCTTCAAGGGCATCAGAGACGGTCTATAAGCCGCAGACCGCAGGGAAACGGGCGGGGCCGACGTTGAACGGCCAGTGAGCCCTCACTTGCATTATTGCGGCCGGTAATGGGCCCAGTCGAAGGTGCGAACGCCTTCCAGCTTGTCGGGTTGCTGCAATACTTCCGGATGGGAGATGGCGCGAACGACATCCTCATAACCGGCGGCCCAGTGCTCCTCCATGGTCCGGCGGGAAAATTCGAAGTCCTTGGCAATGCCCTCGTAGTTCTGGGCGTTGTAGATCAGTTGCACGATATTGCAGACCTTTTCGTCAGCCTCCGCTGCAAGCATTTTCACCTCCGGACGATCCAGCAGTTCGGCGGGAAGGTCCTTCAGCAGGCTGGCGAAGGCGATGCGGAGCTTCTGCGCCCGCTTGTACTGATCGGTCGCCGCACGCGTGCGGCTGGAGAACTGGATTTCCTTCTGCCGCACGTCGGCTTCGCCGAGATTGCGCGGCAACTTGCCGTGCGCACTCCACAGATCGATCTGGAAGGCCAGCGTGTCCAGCCGCGGCCGACTGTCGAGAACCCACTGCAGCGGCGTGTTGGAAACCAGCCCACCGTCCCAATAATACTCGCCGTCGATCTCGGTGGCCGGGAAGCCGGGCGGCAGCGAACCGCTGGCGATGATGTGCGCGGGGCCGATACGATGGGTCGTGGTGTCGAAATAGGCGAAATTCGCGGTCTTGACGTTCACCGCGCCGACGCTGAAGCGCATGGCGCCGGCGTTGAGCCGGTCGAAGTCCACCAGGCGCTCGAGCGTCGCCTTCAGCGGAGCGACGTCATAGAAGCTGAGTTGGTCGGCATCTGGCGACGGCCAGAACACCGGCGAGAGCGGACGGGGCGTGAAGAAGTGCGGCGCGCCGAACATCATGATGCCGAGCGCCCGCGTTTGATTGACCAGGCGATGGGTGAAATCGTCTTTGATGTCGACCGATTTGAGATAAGGCACGCCCAGCGGCGGCGTGCTCACGGCCTCCCAGAACTCCCGCAGTCTTTCGACGCGTTTCTCTGCCGGATTACCCGCAATCAACGCTGCATTCACCGCACCAATCGAAATACCGGCAACCCAGTCCGGATGTAAATTGGCCTCAGCGAGCGCCTGGTAGACGCCGGCCTGATACGAGCCGAGTGCACCACCGCCCTGCAGCAACAGAACGGTCTGCTCAAAGCGCGAACGTTCGACCCGAAATTGTTTGGCTTCCGGACTCGGCTCGGTACCCATGATCGGACCTCCCCTGCAGTGGCAGGTCTGTGCTCCCTGCGCGATCGGTGCCCGCCTGCCCTCGGGAACCTTGATGGACAAATAAGCTAGCTGACTTGGCTAGGTTGACTTGGCATCGCCATCTCGGACGAACGCGACCAGCAGATCCCAGACGACGGCCAGCACGATCGGACCAACGAAAAGACCGATGATGCCATTCGACAGAGTGCCTCCAATGACGCCGACAATGATTACCAGCATCGGCGTCTTCAGACCGCGGGCGAATATGATCGGCCTGAGTACATTATCGATCAGATTTACGGGCACGATATAGGCCGTAAAGATCAGCGCCGTGGTTGTCTCCTTTGTCATCCACGCCCAGATCACGACCGGAACTAAAATCACGGTTGGGCCAATTTGAATGATCCCCAGGATGAGAACGGCGAACGCAATCAGGCTTGCGCCGGGCGCCCCTACCGCCATGAGTCCGATGCCCGCGAGCAGCGCCTGCAGCAGCGAAACACCGATGACCCCCTGGGACACGTTCCGAATGGTTGCGCCGGCCAGTTGCATGAATTCGTGGCCGCGTTGCGAGACACGCCGATGCAAAAAAACGGCAACGGCTTCCACCAGCATCGGACCCGGTGAAAGCAGAAATCCGGCGACAATTACGGCGGCCAGGAATTGAAGGATGGCGGCTCCAACGCTCCCGGCTGCACCAAGCAGGGTGCCCCCGATCGGCTTGAGATGAGGCGCGATTTTAGCAAGCGCGCCGGTCAGATTGGTCGATGCCAGCTCCCAAAATTGAAACACCGGCTCACCGATCAAGGGCCATTTTTTGACGGTCTCATCCGGTGGAGGAACGGATATCGCTCCGGAGTCGAGGCGCGCGTAAATCATGCGCGGAACTTCGACCAAATCCAGACCAAGCCAGGTTACAGGCCCGAATACGATCAAGAGAAGCAGGATCGTGATGAGTGCCGCCGCCAATTTCCGGCGTCCACCGAGGCCATTCGCCATCCAATCGAAAATCGGATACAGCGCCACCGCCAACACGACGCTCCAGGCGATGGTCTCCAGGAACGGACGAACGATCGATAACGCCAAAAATAGAATGGCACCCAAAAACGCCAGTCGAATTGCCAATCGAATGACGGTCGAATTGAGCCGTTCAAAATCAATCTTGTGGTCTTCGTTCAAACGGACATCCATGGGGTTTGCTGCATTGCTTGTGACAGCTTCCTAGAACTCATCCTTCATCGCAACGGGCTTTCGGTGGGTGTCCACCTGGTAGAATTTGGCCCAGCTATTCGCGAGCGAGAAAAGCACCGGCTTGCCGACGATCTTCGCCAATCCGCTCGGCAGTGTCCGGTCCATACCTGCGGACCAGCTGATGCAATTCCAGTTCGCTGTCGGGGGTCAAAAATCCGGCGCTGCGGCCTGAAGAGCTTCCGCCGACAATGTTCCTGTCGATCAGGACCACCTTGAATCCCTTTAGGAGGAATTCCGCCGCGGCACTCATCCCGCTGAAACCTCCCCCAACGATCAAGACGTCGCACTTGATCTCCTTGTCGAGCGGAGGACAGTATTTGAACTGCTTTCTCAGCAGGGTCGAAAACCACCAATTCTGGTTGATCATGAAGCGGCCTCCGGCTCTAACAGACAAAACTGCTTTTTCGCGAAGATGTCTCGATACGTCAGGCGGCCTACCCCATCTGGGTTATTTCGCAGATATCAAAATATCCGGATCATCGGCGGCTTGGCGTAGTCCTTATTGAGCCGCCAGCCGCCAAGGACCTTTTGAATATCGTCCACACAATCCTTCGAGGCTGATTTGCTTGCAATCAAGCACGCCGCAATTCGGCCCTGCCCGGGACGATCCTGCCGCGTACGCCGCTGTTGCCACCAACACTGCCACTCCGGGAGTCTGTTGTCATCATTGCCCTGCAGTATCGGCGACGACGCCGTGCAAACGAAGCCACCACTCGTCGCCTTGACTGAGAAGTAGGGCAAGCTGGCATTCTAAACCTCGAATCCTAACGGCGTAGTTCGAGCTTGCAAGCGGCCTCTGTGCTCAAATGCGCCCACGTGCTACGCAAAAAAAGCGGTCGTGCGCTCGATCACCCAATAGGCCGCCATGATGCCTATGGCGTAGGCGACGCTCACATCGAGACGGTCAAGTGCCGGCTGTATCCGCGTGGGCTCCACGAGCATTGAGGCCAGATGGCGCAGCAATGCTATCAGCGACAAAACTGCGGCAACGAAGATGAGCTGCCCAATCTCTACCCCGATATTGAAAAACAGCAGCGCAACGGCGATCGAATGTTGAGGTAATCCCACCTCAGCCAGCGCGCCAGCAAATCCAAAGCCATGCAGGAGGCCGAAGGAGAAGGCAACGAGCCATGGCAGGCGCGCGGTCAAACTCGGCTTCCCACGACGGGCGTTCAGAATCTCGATCGCAACCAGCATGATGCTGAGTGCTATGGTTGCCTCCAGGGGCGGTCCCGGCACATTCACGAAGCCCAGCGCCGCCGCAGCGAGGGTAATGCTGTGCGCGATCGTGAATGCCGTCACCGTAATGGCCACGCGGCCCCAGCCTCGTACGAGAATCACCAGCGCCAGCACAAACAGCAAATGGTCGAAGCCGAAAAGAATGTGTTCGACACCCAGGTGCAGATAGGTCGCTGCAATTTCCCAAGCGCCAGGCACAGCTTGAATGATGAATGCCGTGTTCGTTGGAGAAAGCCGTTCGGTCTGTACTGCGCCGCCAAGGCTTTCGATCCGAACCAGTACATCAGTCGATGTGGCCGATAGTCCGTTGATGGATACCGGCTGCCCTATAAATCCTCCGTCCCGCCGAATGGTGCGGCGTTCAACATAGACTCCGTCGCTGAGCGATGCACGGGGCGGCCCTACATCTTGAGTGCCCTCGGGCAGCTTGACGTAGATCGCGAGCCGCAAGTCCTCCCCGCGCGCAGGGATTTTGAAAAGCAAATTGTACTCGCCGGGGCTGGTCTGGCGCATTTCCAGATAGCCAGGCCGAAGTTCATCCGAGATCGCGGATTGCGCCAGCAGCACCGCCAGAACAGCAATGAACCAACGAAAACGGGTCATCGACCGACGTCGGCTGACGCCGCCTCGGAACGAGGCGCTTCCACCACGATTTCGTAGCGCTCCCGTAGCGAGGCATACAGCTTCTGTTCTGCCTCAAGGCGACGCGCGTTCGCCCACTCTCGGCGGACGGCCGGCCGGACATCATCGAGTGGCGGCAAGCTGCCGGAAACTCGTTCGCTGATAAAGACGAAATGCTGTCCAAAGCCCGAAGAAACCGGTCCCTGCCAGCGACCCTTTTCCATCGCGAGTACCCGTTTGGCGAAGCTTTCGCCAAACTGGTTCGTTACCTTTGTTGCCGAGAAGCCACGAAACTCCTCGCCAAGCAGAAAGGGATCGCCGAGTGCCGTCGTATCTACAGCCGCGTCGGCGCCAGCCAGGACGCTCGCAACCTGCTTGCTGTCGCTCTCGATGGTATTCGGGCGCCGCCTGGCGCTCAGGAAGACGTGACGGAATGTGATTTGATCGTCGGATTTGAAGCGCTCCGGATTGGACGCGAGGTAAGCGGCAAGCTGCTCGTCGCTCGGTTCCGGCATGTCCGCGGCGAGAAATTCCATCTTCTGCCGCACGCGACGACGAATGATGACGTCGTCTCGGTCGAGCCCGGCCGCTTTGCCCTCGCGGTAGAAGACTTCGTCGCGGATGTAGTCTTCGATAAGCCCCTGCAGTTCCTGCTCGCTTGGTGGCCGCCGCCACGTTCGCACAAATCCGTCGCCGAGATTGGCTATCCGCGAGGCGGAAACGACGATTTTCTCAGGCGTCTCCGTGCTTCGCTTGCCGACCAGGCCGTAGAGCGCGAACAGCATTGCGCCAAGAGCGAGGAACTGGAGTAATGGCTCTCTCAGCAGCCGAGCGATCAAGGCGTGTACCAGATCGGTGAGGTATAAGCGCGTTCGGTGGTCGTCATTCTGACTTCCGCCGGCATTTTGACACTGAAGTATTTTGCGTCATAGGCCGTCCAGCGCGGCGTCGGAATTTCGATCACCCGCACATAGTAGAACGCGCGCAATGCAGGGTCGAAATCGGGATCTTTCCATACCGTGATCATCTCGCCCGCGCCGATCGTGTTCGTCCATGTCGCATTGGCGACATCGACCGTGCTGCCGACGGATGTTCTGCTACGGCCCTCGGCGTCGATCGTGCGGCCTCCAGACACTGCGACATCATAAATGCGTTCCTGCGCCTGCCCGTCCTTGCCAACCCAGCCCTTGATGACCTGGATGCGATCCAGATTTGCGCCGATCGGATCCTTCAATGCGGCGACAAGGAACGAAGGCGATTTTCCCTTTGGCGCATCGCTCAAATCGCCACCCATCGGTACACCCTTGGTGTAGCCAATTCGCGCCGGCGTGCGGTTGTTGGCGTCAGCAGCCTCAAAATCCCAGCCGCCGAAGAAGCGAACGGCCATGCGCGGACCCGTAGTGGCGTAGGTCTCGCGCCGCTTCATGGCGTCGAAAATCGCTTCACGGGTATTTTCAGTTGCCCATACCGCAGCGTAGCCGGACGCCGTGGTCTCCCAGCCCATGATAACGGCTTTATCGGTCTTGACGAATGGGTGCATCGCGCGGCCGGCACTCGGTTCGGCAGAAGAAGTCTTGCCGAAGAAATTGTCCTCCTCGACCGCCGCGAGCGCGGTATGCGTATCGGTACTCCCGACCAGGCCGAACTTGTAGGGATTCAGGCCGAGTTCGGCTTCCATCTTGAGGCCGTTCTTGAGTGCCGAACGGACATACTCGAACTCGAGCATCTCCGGCTTTTTCGCTTCGGTCAGATCGAGGTTGCCCTTGTCCCATCGTTCGTAGTTTGCAAATTCATCATTAGGTGAAAGAAATGGATGGGTCTCGCCATCGCCCTTCATTTGGGTGGCTTCGTAGAGCGGCTCCCAGCGCATGCGGTTCTCCGCATATTCACGGTCGATCCGCTTGCCGTTGAAGGATTCGATGATCGGAAACATCCGGCCGTTGCTCAGGTTTCCGTTGTGCGCCAGCGCCAGAATTTCGGCGCCGGTCTTCTCCTCAACCATCGCCATCCATTTCCAGAGATCGCGGGGATTTGGACTGCCGAGCGGCGGTTGCGTGGTGTAGGGTTCTACGAGGCTCGCCTTGGCTCCGTTGTCGCGCCAAATGACGTTGCGATGAAGGTTGTTGCCGCCGGCATTCGAAGTCCACTCATAGCCGATGAAAGCCGTGAAACGGCCCGGCTCATTGGCTTCTTCGGCGGCTTTGATGGTTTCGCGCCAGGCGCTGCGATAGGCCGGCGTCCCCGGCGTCGGGAAGCCCTTCGGCAGTTGTCCTTTGCCGAAGCTGACGATGATATCGATGGCGGCCTGCGCCCCCTTGCCGGAACTGATCTCGTCGTACCACTTCCGCCCCTGCGGGGTCGCCAGCAGGCCAGGATCGCCCCCGATCAGTTGCGGGAAGAAGCCCATCCCATCCGAGTGGTCCGTTACCACCATGAAGTCCAGCGGGCGTGAAAGCTTCGCACGTTGTCCGCTGGAAGCGATAACTTCCTCGCCCTTGGCAAAGCGATAGGCGTCCTTTGGACCGAGCCGGGCGCCGAACGCGCCGGCGTCCATCGAGTATGAGGTGTGCGTGTGGGTGTCGCCGAAATACGGCCGTGTCGGGAAGTTGCGCCCCGCATATGGCGAGTAAGGTGGCTTGGACGGGAACACCTTATCGGCGGTCTCCTTGTCCAGTGTCCCGATGTCCGTGGTTGAATCTTCTGCGGCGGCCATCGTGACAAGCAGGCTTGCGGCACATACGCCTGCAAATGCTGCTGCGGACATAGAAGACAAGCGGATCATTTCGGCGCCCCCTATGACTTCAAGTGATGGCTTTAATAAATCTCGAGCTATCGCGATGTTAGGCCTTCCCAAAACCGCTTGGAAGCCCGCAGTGCTCTATTTGGTCAGGCATACTACCGTTTCCGGACGTTGCCGTAACCGGCCTCTGTCCGAGAACGCCACGTGATCGCATTACTTGGTAACGATCCGGCGCGTGGGCGCCACAGTGCTGGTGGGCGCCATCGGCGATATCGAGAATGTCAGCCAGGTATTCCAGCCCGATGGCCGATGGGCAGCTTCAAATTCGCCGTAACCCTTCAAGTTCAGATATCCCTGCATGTCACCTACAGGAAACAGGAAGCCAATCTGCGGTCCGATTCCCAGAACGCGCGATCGGAATCCACCTAGGATCGGGTGTGCACCGAAGTCATCCGTGATCTGCTGGTATCCATATCCCACAAGACCGACAAACACCTGCTTCGACAGAAACTTGGATGCACCCCAGTCGACATGGAAATCGACCCCGCTCCGATAATTCGTGTCCGGATTCTTGAAGTTGTAGGTAAAGCCCGCGACCGCCGAAAATTCGTGCCCGGTTGCCGGATTGAAGTAGGTGTAGCCGCCGCCGCCGTCGATGGCGGCGTGGCCGATGCCGAGATTGGCGAGACGCGTGGAATCGTACGCCCCGACGGGAATGTCACCCGTCACATAGGTCATGAAGTTGTGCACGCCAGCGTTCCATTTCAGCGTTGCCTGCGGGTACAAATCCCCCACGGAAGTAATGGAATCACCAAGGAAGCCGGTCCGAGTCCCGAACAGGGGTCCGATCGCTACCGTCAGCGTCCCGTCGACGCTGGCGCTCGACCGCCCGAACAAGCCAGTTACGCCAATGGCCAGCTGTCCGCCCAAAACAGGGGTTGCGAAGGTATAGGTCGGATTGAGCAGAATAAGGTCGGCCTGCGCATTCAGATTGACGTTCAGGTTGACGTTGACTGTCGCCGGGATCCTGCCGATCTGGATTTCCCTTGCCGCCGCCACAGCGCCCGACCCCCCGACAGTAGTGTGATAATACACCTCGGCCATGGACCACCCCGCCACGGTGGGTACTGCTGCGAGGCTGCCGAAGCGGCCGGGGACCCAGTACGATACTCCGACTTCGTCGGCGTGTACCGGCTCGGGCAGCGCCCCGAACATCAACGCAGCGACGCCAAGGCCGGCATGCATGAGCCAGCGACCTGTCCCTCGCTTGGATTTCGCATGTGCCATGTCTCATCTCCGGAGAGAACTGTGTCCGCACACCGAGTGAATGCCTCACCGCGTCTCGGTGCAACGCAAAAACCGATTGGCGGGACACGCCAGCCGCGGCTGTTGCTCGAAAACCACTACAGCCACGCCAGGCCGTAAGCATTCCCGCCGTGCTTAGCAACCCAGATCAAGCAGCTGTTTGCTTTTGGGGTTCGTTCGAAGCCAACTTCGGCTTAGTGTAGGCAGACCAAGAAGGGCTCCAGCTCAATCAATCGTCGAAACAAAGGAGGCCAAAATGAAGACTCCGCTCGCGTTATCGGCGCTACTGATCACTGGGTTCATGGCCGCAAGCAGCGAACCGGCCAGTGCCGTAGTGTACTGCCAATACGTTTCGTATCCGGCTGGATGTGTCGTAAGGCCCGGCGTCGTGCTGCGGCCGCGACCAGTCGCGCGAGCCGTGGTGACCCCCGGCGTCGGTGCGGCTGGAGTTGGCGTGCGGCCAGGAACGCCGATGAATCGCGGCGGTCCGGTTAATCGCGTCGGCAGGCGCTGATATCCCGAAGCATCCGGGCGGAGGCCTGCAAAAAACTGGCATGGTCGTCGTTGGCAGAAGCTGAGACGTATTGGCCCGCCTTTGTCCATGTTGCGTAAGGGAACAGGGCTGATTGTGAGGAGCAGAGCGTATTTTTTCTGATCTTGCGGACCTACATGCCTGGTGCCGTGCCGAGATGACCGAGCAGAAGTGGGCGCCTCCTCCTGTCGTTGCGACGGACGAATTAGTTTTCGATGGAAGCGGTCGACTTAGTCCGCAGCACTCTCCGTGGCTTCTTCCGTTTTCTGACTGAGTGCCATCACGCAAGGGAGAGAAAAGATGAGAATCCCGGCGCGGATAATTCTGATTGTCCTGGCGATGATCAGTCTACAATCAGTGTCTGCCGCACAGATGCCCAGCCTCTCGATCACTCCAGAGCAGTTGCAGGAGCTTGAGAAGAAGGGGTTTCAGGCAGACCCGAAGATCTTGCAGGATATCGCCACAGCCGGCCGACCACTCGGACGCTGGAAGGAAGGGCTCATGTTTGACGGCATCGCACCGATGCCGTGGCTGAAGAGCGCAGCCAACTGGACCCCGGGTACGGAAGAGGTGCAGCCGGAAGAAATCCGCGTGACCTTCATGGGGAGTTCGCCTTTGCCACGACCGGGCCAAATGGGCACGTCGATCTATGTCGAGGTTGGCAACGGCGACCGCTTCATCTTCGATTTCGGCCCCGGCTCCATCGCCAACTATTTGGCCTCCCGAGTACCGCTGAACCAGATCAACGACATCTTCATCACCCACCTGCATTGGGATCATTTCGCTTCCGTGCCGTATGCCTTCGTGTTTGGCGCCTGGGGTGGCCGCTGGCACGAAACCTTCCGGATTAATGGCCCCTCCGGACGGACTCCGAAACACGGTATCAGTCATATGGTGTATCATATGAAGGAGATGTTGTTTTGGCACATGGAGAACTTCAGTGCCGGTAGCCCGATTGGCAAAGGCTATGACATCGAAGTCAACGAGTTTGACTACAAGAATGACGGCGGCGTGGCCTACGAAAAGAACGGTGTCAGGATCACCCACTGGCAACAATCCCATGGGAGCGATGGCGCCTCGGCGTATCGTCTTGATTGGAACGGCATGTGTGTCGCGTTCACCGGAGACGGTCGTCCCAATTCGCTGACAATAACGTACGCCAAGGGTTGCGACCTGCTGATCACCGAGATTCAGCCGGAGACGGTGGCCATCAGCTCTTCGGTGTCCGGCACCATGCCCCTGACTTCCCGCACTACCATTGATGGCTGGCATAATCCCGCCTACGCCGCTGGTTACCTCTACAATGAAGTGAAGCCCCGCCTCGCTATGGCAACTCACGTGTCTTACGACGAGTACGTGATGCCGGAGCTCGTGGCAGAAGTGCGCCACCATTGGAAGGGTCCGTTCCAATTTGGTGCGCCGGACATGGTAGTCGTGAACATGACCAAGGACAAAATCTGGGTACGGGATGGCGTAGTGCCCAAGTATCCGAACATGGCGCCGCCCCAGTTCGACGTCTCGACATCAGGCGGGTTGATCATGCCGCTGCCGCCAACAACGCGTCGTGACGTACAGTCACAGTTCATTCGTGACGCGGAAATCTCCCCGCAGAAATACTACCCGGAAGGCTATCATCCCCAGCTGATGCCCTGGTGGCCATCTGACAAGCCGATTTTCCTTCCCGAAGCGCTTGTGCCGGAGCAGATGAAGAAAAGGTCGAAGTAAGCATGAAGTAATCCGTGGCAGTCGTTTGGTTCACGGCCGGCCCAAGTCATTCGCGTCGATCGGCCTAAAGCCGCCTGCCTCATGGATTCGACATGAGGCCGCAAAAAAGAGGCAAGGTAGACGGCGGCGTCATCCCCGCCTGCCCGACGGGCAAATCACTTCCGGTTTTCAGAAATCGCGTCAAGCCCGAAATAAAAAATATTTCTGTTTACCAGAAACAAAATCAGGGGCATATATCTGGCCATCCCGTCCCACTCAGAGGGCGTCGGCCGTCGTCACGGACGTTGGACGGGTTGCGGTGGACGCTGATGTGCTGGCGACGAACGGCACTGAAGCGTACGGCGAAGTCGTGTGGTCCTGGCGCCCCGTTGCTGGCGTCACGTTCGTGAGGAGCCAAACGCTTCTTGCGGGCAATGGTGGCAAGAAAGCCCGTTCACCAGGGAGAGCACGATATAAGCCGTAAAGCCATTGCGCAGGGAAGGCCGGGTGTTCTCCGCTGGACCTGTATGCTCGTGTGCACTTTGTTTTGTGCAAACCGCACGCGAGACCGCGGGTGCAGCGCGCACCCGGTCTTCCCTGCGCCCTCTCATTGGAGGGC
>NZ_JAFCLR010000005.1:0-270000 GCF_018131065.1 Bradyrhizobium sp. AUGA SZCCT0431
AGGGCGCAGGGAAGGCCGGGTGCGCGCTGCACCCGCGGTCTCGTGTGCGATTGTGCAACAAGATGGTGCACACGAGCATACAGGGCAGCGGGGAACACCCAGCCTTCCCTGCGCAATGGCTTTACGGCTTATGACGCGCTCTCCCCGGTGAGACGGCCTCTATTGCCACCGTCGCCTCTGGTCAGCGTTAGCCTCCCAAAAGCTTGACGCCGTTACGGGCGTCAGGACCACACGCTTTTGCCGTACGCCTCTGCCGCGCCCGTCAAGCGCAACATCGGCGTCCATCGCGACCCGCCCAACGTTCGTGACGATGGCCGACGCCCCTCATGGCAGGACGGGATGGGCAAATATGTGCCGGTGATTTGGGGTGCGTGGAAAGAAAAATCTTTTTGATTTTCGGAATTTTTCGACTTGACATGATTTCCGGTAACCCGAAGTGATTTGCCCGTCGGGTTGTTTTGTCACAGGCGAAGACACAACTTCGTTGTTGCGTGCGAAGCGACGCAGTTCGTAGGGCGGGTTAGCGAAGCGTAACCCCGACATCACGAGCTCATCGGGTGCTCAAATCATCGCCTTTCGCGCCACAACGAACGGCCGCGCGTCCTTACCGCGCGAGGCGTGGCGCGCAAGTTCGATGATTTCAAATCCCGCCGACGCGATCTCGCGCTCCAGATCCTCCGCGGACAGGAACGTTACATGGGGCGCCTTGCCGATGAGCTGCGCCAAGGGCACCGCGATCCGCAGCAGCGGATTCATTTCCTTCAGGCATGGCGTCTTCGAAAGGAACAGCCCGCCAGGCCGCAGCAGCCGATGGATGCCTCGCAAGACCGCTGCGCGGTCGGCCACCAGATGCAGGACATTGAAGCCGAACGCGACGTCAAAACTTCCGTCGGGCCACTGCGCCGCCTCGGGCCGCGCCACCTCGAACGTGATATTGCCGCAGCCTTCGGCATGAGCCTTCTCACGCGCGATCGCGATCATTTCGCCGGACAGGTCGGTCGCCATGATGCGCCCGACCGATGGCGCAAGTCTAAGCGCCGTCGTTCCCGTCCCGCATCCGAACTCGAAAGCCGCCTCATTGCCGTTGAGATAATGTCGCGTTCGCTCCAGCGTGCGCTCATAGCCCGGCATATCGGCAATCGGATCGGCGGCATATTTGCGCGCGATGCGGTCCCAGAACTGCGCATCATTTGCGGTACGAAACATGGCGTCCCCTATGCGGAGGCTTCTAGCATATACGGAGGAATTGGAAACTTCGGATGGCAGCCCGTAGGCGGATTGGCGTAAGCGTAATCCGCCGCTCGGTCTGTTACAAAGGCGGCGGATTACGCCTTCCGCCTTCGCTCTGCGAGCTACGGCGGACAGGTCGGCTAATCCGTGCTACGTGCTAAGTCGTCCGCGGTTCATGGTCCGGGGTAAGGCCCCTTTCCCGAATATTGGTTGCGAGGACTGGTACATGATCGACTGGACGACCTTGATAGCTTACGTCTCAATCGTTCTTGGATTCGTTTTCATACCTGGTCCTGCCACACTCCTCACCGTCGCCCGGGCAACAAGCTCGGGTACCCGGGTCGGCATCGCGACCGGAGCTGGAATCGCGGCGGGCGATGTTATTCATACCTTCACGGCGATCGTCGGCATTTCCGCCATCATCGCCGCGTCGGCAACGCTTTTTAGTATCGTCAAGTATCTCGGCGCCGCCTATTTGGTCTTTCTCGGAGTACAGGCGATCATCGCAAAATCACCGTCGGATCCAACTGCCGCCCGATCAGTTCTGATCACGCCGCAGACGGCGTTTCGGCAGGCCATCGTGGCCGAAGTGCTAAACCCAAAGACCGCGCTTTTCTTCCTGGCCTTCCTGCCTCAGTTCGTCGACTCCGGGAATGGCTCGGTGGCGCTGCAACTGGCGATCTTCGGGACAATCTTTGTCCTGTTGGGCTTGCTGAGCACCGTGATATTTGCGGTTTCGGCCGGGCGCCTGGGCAACTTTCTCCGCCGCAATCCGACGGTGCTGAAGTGGCAAGGCAAGATCGTGGGCGGAATTTATTGCGCTCTGGGCGTCCGCCTGGCTCTGCAGGAGCGCTAGCATTATTGCCAGCAACGCCCGCCGCTGAGCCGATCGGCATGTAGAGCACACGGGGCATGGCCTGAGACCCCCTTTGTGCGAGGATTAGCGCAGCGTAATCCGATGGATGAATCGATGTGGTGGATTACGCCTTCCGCCTTCGCTCTGCGAGCTACGGCGGACAGGTCGGCTAATCCACCCTATGAGCTGAAGTGCGGGATGACGAGGCTTGATAAACAGTCGGCTTTTTATCGCAACCTATCAATCAAGATTTCGTCACCCCGCTCAGATCAGCCTGCGCTGCTCGGCACCGGCGTGTTGAGCAGCTGCTGCTCCCAGAGGAACGCGATGCCGCTGCCAGCGACGTGTTGCTTAAGCACCTCCGTCAGCTCGCCGGCGTGCTCGGTGCGCGCCCAGTCGCGCTGCCATTCCGATGCCAGGGCCAGCCAGGTCATCATGTTCGCACCGGCCGCGATCATGCGCTGGATGGCCACCTCGTGCGCCTCGACTGACGTGCCGCCCGAAGCGTCGGTGATGACCGTGACATCCCAGCCTTCGCCCAGCGCCTGAATAACCGGCATGGCGACGCAGATCTCGGTCCACAAGCCAGCGATAATCAGTTGCTTGCGACCCGTCGCCTTGACTGCGTCCACGACCTTCCTGTCTTCCCAGGTATTGATGAACGTCCGGTCGATGACCTCCTGGCCGGGAAACACGTCGGTGATGTGGGGGAAGATCAGGCCGCCGCGCTCGGCGATGACGCTCGTCAGGATGGTGGGGACGCCGAATGCCTTAGCCACCTTTGCCAAGGCCGTCGAATTGTTGACCACCGCATGCGGATCGTGACTGTTCAGGTTCGCGAGCTGGTAGGGCTGGTGGTCGATAAGAACGAGTACCGAGTCGTCGGGACGAAGAAGCGAAGCAAGGCCGTTACGAAAAGTCATTATTACATCCTTTGCTGCCGTTGTGAGCGGCATTGGTTTTGCGGGACATGCGCCAGGGGGACGTTGCCTGGAGCCAGTATTTGCCGTTCCTATTCGAGATGCGGTAGCACCCCATTGTGGAAAGCTGTGTCGCGGAAAGGGGAACGCTAAATGGACATCGAAGAGCTGCAGACCTTCGTAGAGGTGGCTGATGCTGGGGGAGTTTCGCCTGCTGCGCTCCGGCTCGGCGTCTCCAAGTCAATCGTCAGTCGGCGGCTCTTCCGGCTTGAAGCGGAACTTGGTGTCCAGCTTCTTGCACGGACCACCCGGGGCGCCGCTCTCACGGAAGCAGGGGCCACGTTCCGAGATTATGCGGCCAGAGTCTGCGCCGAGATCGACGTGGCCAGAGAAACGATCCTACCCGCCGGTGACCTTCGCGGCCGCTTGCGGATTGCTGTGCCGGTTTCTTTCGGCCCGACTCACTTCGCTCCCATCCTCGCGGAAATGGCGCGTCGCCATCCCAAGCTCCAAATCCACACCTGCTACAGTGATCGCTTCGTCGATCTCATCACAGAGGGTTATGATTGTGCGATACGGGTTGGCTATCTTCAGGATTCCAACTTGATCGCAAGACGGGTCGGACCAATCCATGGGAAGTTCGTCGCGAGCCCGGACTACATCAAGGCGCATGGGTCGCCCGAGACGCCGGAGGAACTCGTCGCTCATGAGGCTCTGATGCAGGGCACCGAAGCCTGGCAACTCATGGATGGCGACAAGATCATCACGATTCGTCCGCAGGGGCGCTTCAAGGCAGACAACGGCACAGCTCTAGTCGCCGCCGCAACAGCAGGACTCGGGATTGCCTACCTCCCCGACGGCCTCACCGATGAATATGTAGCCTCCGGAGCGCTTGTGCCGGTCCTGACACGTTATCCCCCACCTCCGGCGGGTGCATATGTCATCCGCCCGCCAGGCCAGCATCCCGCACGGAAGATACGCGTCCTCACCGAATTGCTGATCGAGTATTGCGAACCGGCTCCGCACCTCGCGGGTGTCGATCGCTAAAAGGCGTCTGTGGGCGGGTTAGCGAAGCGTAACCCGCCGCACCACTAGTGCGTCACGGTAAAACAATGCGGTGCATTACGCCTGCGGCTAATCCACTTTAAGAGCTTCTTTCAGTTTTTGCTTCTTCAATCCCACCAAAAGTACCACCAGTCGTTCGCCATCAGATAGGCAGCGAGCGCGCTGTAGGTCTGAGCGCCTTGATCGACTATGTCCGCGCAGTAGATGTATTGATCGCGAGCCAGCGCAAGTGCCTCCTCCCGCGTTGCTGGCTTGGTAGCCACCCGCACATTCAGCGTGTCGGAGCTCATGCCGATCAGTTCCGCGCCGTAGCGGTCGCGCCAAGTCCTCATCGCTGCAACATGATACTCGGCCGCCGGACAAGCATTCCAATTGCCCCAACGAAGGTACGCTGGAATGGTGGTCCAATCGTCGGTCGGTGCAACGCCAATGAAGACCTTCGAAAACGGCCGGCCTGATAGATCTCTTGCAACTGAAAGCCCGATGGATGGTTCTGGTGAGGCCGGCCAGTCTCCAACCGGAGGATCGCGGTGCGCTCGCAGCATCGCGGCAGTCGTTTCCTCCCGCGATAGGGTCCGCGTGCTTCCATTGTTCGTCTCGGTGATTTGCGGAAGCGGCATGTTGGGATTGGCCGCGAGAGCGGCCTTCAGCCGCTCTAGAGCTGCGTCCCTTTTTTCTTTCCCGCGCTTGGCGATATCCTCCGGAAAACTAATGTCCGCAGCCAACTTGAGTATTGCTTCGACGGAGAGGCGCGGCTGGACATTTGGCATGTCCGGACCGAACGGTGTGAGCAGATTGTCAAAAGCATCACCTCCGAGAATCACCGGGCAACCTGCGCCGGATGATTTCAGCTCCTGCCACTTCGCCAGTGCGTGATCGCCGGTCGTCTCAATCAGCTTGAGTGGAAAGTTCGCCAGAGCCTTCTGTCGGAATTCATCTGGCGTCATCGCGCTCGATCCTCGCACTCCAGCAGCAAGCGCTCCGGCAAGAAGCCATCGCAACAAGTCCCGCCGATGCATCAATCGTGTCCCCGGGCGCCGCTGCGCGGCCACTTCCTCTCAGTCCGACGGTAGCGCGGTTGTGTCAAGTGCCAAGCACATCCCGAACTATCGGAGCCCCCTACTCCCACTCAATCGTCCCCGGCGGCTTGCTCGTCACGTCATACACCACCCTATTCACCCCCTTCACCTCGTTGATGATCCGCGTCGCGGTCTCGCCCAGGAACTTCATCTCGAAGGGATAGAAGTCCGCGGTCATGCCGTCGGTGGAGGTGACGGCGCGGAGGCCGACGACGTATTCGTAGGTGCGGCCGTCGCCCATGACGCCGACGGTCTTCACCGGCAGCAGCACCGCAAAGGCCTGCCAGATCGCATCGTAGAGGCCGTGTTTCCTGATTTGATCGATATAGACGGCATCCGCATTGCGGAGGATGTCGAGCTTTTCCTTGGTGATGTCGCCGGGGCAGCGGATGGCGAGGCCCGGCCCGGGGAACGGGTGGCGGCCGACGAAGATTTCGGGGAGGCCGAGTTCGCGGCCGAGCACGCGGACCTCGTCCTTGAACAATTCGCGCAAGGGTTCGACCAGCTTCATGTTCATACGATCAGGAAGGCCGCCGACATTGTGGTGGCTCTTGATCGTCACCGACGGGCCGCCGGTGAAGGAGACGCTCTCGATCACGTCGGGGTAGAGCGTGCCCTGCGCCAGGAAATCCGCGCCGCCGATCTTCTTGGCTTCAGCATCGAACACGTCGATGAACAGACGGCCGATGGTCTTGCGCTTCACTTCGGGGTCGGTGACCCCAGCGAGTTCGCCCAAGAATTGCTTGGAGGCATCCACGTGCACCAGCGGAATGTTGTAGTGGTGGCGGAACAGGTCGACGACGGTCTTGGCTTCATCGAGCCGCAGCATGCCGTGATCGACGAACACGCAGGTGAGCTGGTCGCCGACCGCCTCGTGGATCAGCACCGCGGCGACCGCCGAGTCGACGCCGCCGGAGAGGCCGCAGATCACCCTGCCCTTGCCGACCTGGGCGCGGATTTTTTCAATTGCCTCCTCGCGGAACGCGCGCATGGTCCAGTCGCCGGTGAGGCCGGAAACTTTTCTGACGAAATTGCGGATCAGTTTTGCACCATCCGGCGTGTGCACCACTTCGGGGTGGAACATCAGGCCGTAATATTTGCGCTTCTCGTCCTGGATGACCGCGAACGGCGCGTTGGCGCTGACGCCGGCGACCGAAAAGCCCGGCGGCATCTTGGTGATGCGGTCGCCATGGCTCATCCAGACCTGGTGTTTCTCGCCCATGCCCCAGGTGGATTCGAACAGCTGGCTCGCCGCCTTGACCTCGACATCGGCGCGGCCGAACTCGCGGTGATGGCCGCCCTCGACCTCGCCGCCGAGCTGGGCGGCCATGGTCATCTGGCCGTAGCAGATGCCGAGCACGGGAACGCCGGAATCGAAGATCAGCTGCGGCGCGCGGGGCGAGCCGGCCTCATGCACCGATTCCGGGCCGCCGGAGAGGATCACCGCTTTCGGCTTCATCTCCTTGAAGGCGGCTTCCGCCTTCTGGAACGGCACGATCTCGGAATAAACGCCCTCCTCGCGGACGCGGCGGGCGATCAGTTGCGTCACCTGACTGCCGAAATCGACGATCAGAATCTTGTCGTGCGCCGAGGCCACTGAAGGCGTCGACTCTGCTGCGGGCTGTGCTGCTGTCATGGACAGGAATTACGCGACGGGGGCCGCGCTCGCAACCGCACAAACGGGGGACTCACATTCTTATGTGGGCGTGGACAAATGGGATTAGGACAGTATTATTGACGTAATTTGCCGGGTTTGGCGTGTTCGGCTAAGCATCTGGTTTATTAGTTCGCGGTGCAGCCGCGAGCTCGCTGCACCTCTCCCGCTTGCGGGGGAGGTCGACGCGCGAAGCGCGGCGGGTGGGGGCTCTCTCCACTTGGGCAGTCCGACTCGTGGAGACACCCCCACCCCGCCCTCCCCCGCAAGCGGGAGAGGGAGTGCACCGCCGCCGTGGATGCATCAGACGATCGCCAGAGCACAGGACCCCCACATGAAAATCCCAACCCTGCCCTTCACCGTCACCGACTGGAGCAAGGTCGAGCCGACGACGCACATGGGTGAGACCGGACAGGCGACGTGGCGGACGCTTGATATCGGCGACTTGCGGGTGCGGATGGTCGAGTACACGCCGGGCTACCTCGCCGATCACTGGTGCGACCGCGGGCATGTGCTCTACGTGCTGGAGGGTGAGCTCGAAAGCGAGCTGCGGGATGGGCGCAAATTCAAGCTGACGCCGGGCATGAGCTACCAGGTGTCGGATTTCGGTGACGCGGCGCACCGGTCGTCGACGAAGACCGGGGCGAAGCTGTTTATTGTGGATTGAGAGAGTTCCCGCCGTCATTGCGAGCGAAGCGAAGCAATTCACCTCTCGGCATAACGGATGGATGGATTGCTTCGTCGCTTCGCTCCTCGCAATGACGACGGTGGAATCGTAGGGTGGGCAAAGCGAAGCGTGCCCACCATCCGGTCCACGCGTTGAAAGATGGTGGGCACGGCGCAAGTGCGCCTTTGCCCACCCTACGACTTACGCCTTCTTCAACACCGACACAAAAAACCCGTCCGTTCCCGTGCGCCGCGGGGTCATCAGCCAACCCTCCGGCGACTGCAGCGCAGCGTTGGCAAAATCTTCCGCCTTGTCCCACAGCACGCTCGCCGTCTGTTCCGGCGGTACCACCGCAAACTCCGGATGGCGCGCGACAAAACTGCGAACCTGCGCGCCGTTTTCCGGTGGCAGCACGGAGCACGTGATGTAGGCGATCCGGCCGCCCGGCTTTACCAGAGCGGCCGCGCGATCAAGCACTTCGGCCTGGTCCTTCAAGCGCACGTCGAGCGCGCCGGGGCGCATCCGCCATTTGGCGTCGGGGTTGCGGCGCCAGGTGCCGGTGCCGGTGCACGGCGCGTCGATCACCACCAGATCGGCTGAGGCGTGGATGTCGGCCAGCGGGTCGGCGTCGCCCTTCGGCGTGCGGACATCGGCGTTGTGGATGCCGGCGCGCGACAGCCGCTCGTGGATCGGTGCGAGCTGGCGCTTGTCATGGTCGGTGGCAATCAAACGGCCCTTGCCCTGCATCATTGCCGCTAACGCTAGTGTCTTGCCGCCGGCGCCGGCGCAGAGGTCGATCACCTGCTCGCCGGGTTTTGCCGCCGACAGCAACGCCGCCAGCTGCGAGCCTTCATCCTGCACTTCAACGGCGCCCTTGATAAAGTCCTCCTCGGCATGGATGCCGGGGTTGCGGGCGTCGGCGCCGAGTTCGATGCGCAGGCCGATCGCGGACCACGGCGTCGGCTGCGCGCCGAGATGAGAAAGCCGCGGCAACATCTTCTCGCGGTTGGCTTTTAGGGTGTTAATGCGAAGGTCGAGCGGCGCCCGGCTGGCCATGGCCGTGGCCTCGGCGACGCGGTCGTCGCCGAACACTTCCATCAGATGCGCATCCAGCCATTCCGGGTAATCGCCGGCGATGTGCGGCGGCGCACCGTCGAGGGAACGCGAGGTCAGTGCGGAGCGCTCGCCGTCGCTGAGCGGTTCCGGGGCAAAGCGGCCGCCGTCGCAGAGCGCGGCGATGGCGTCCGTATCGAGCTTGCGCTCGAGCCGGAGCATGCCGAGCACGCGGGCCCGTGACGTGTCGGCCTCCATCAGCCAGGCGCTGGAGGCGCGGCGGCGCAGCACGTCCCAGATCAGGCCCGAAATCGCGGCACGGTCGCCGGAACCGGCATAACGGTGCGCGGTGCCCCATTCCTTCAGCGCCTTGGCGGCGGGAACACGCTGGGCGTCGATGGTGTCGATCAGTTCGATGGCTGCGGACAGCCGGGCGGCGGGGGTCATTCAAAGCTTTCGGTTCGAGAAGGTCGCGCTCAGATGAGCAACAGCATCTTCAGCGCGAAGTAGATCCACATCGCCAGCAGCACAAGGACGCCGGCGAACCAGGCCAGCGAGCGGGTCCGGACGTCGTTGGAGGTCACGAAGATCCCGGCATGGGCAAAGCGCGTCACGACAAACACCCAGGACATCAGCAGGATGAAGAAATCGGCCTTGCGCAGCGGCAGCGCCAGCGCGATCAGGATGTAGAACAGGACCGGGATTTCGAACTGGTTGCTGTAACAATTGCCGATCTTGGTGGCTTTTTCGGGCCAGTTCGGCTGCCGCAGGGCGATGTCCTTCAGGCTGGTTTCCTTCGCTTTCAGGGCACTGGTCCGCGCCGTGGCCATCCACAGCAGCAGCGCAAAGGTCAGCCCGACCTGGGCAAAGACAGGCAGCAGAACCAGTTGAATCGACATCAGGACGCCCATGGGAATCTCCCCGGAGGCATCTGCCTCGGGTGAACCAATAGCGGGGGTACCGCCGCCTGACAAATCGCCGTTCGGGCTGAACCACAATCGGCCCCCGCGTGACCAACTGCTGGAGCGCTCGGGTCATTCCGGTCCTGATGGCTCCGCCCCTTCGAGATGCCGCCATGAACATCACCTCACCGCTCTGGACCGGCGCGGCCCGCGTGGCCGAAGTGCCCGGCGATTCCGTGACCTCCCTGCTCCGGACGGTTGGCGCCGGAACCGGCTGGTTCGACGACAGCGTCGATGGCGGGCTTGGCATTGTGATGTCGACGCTGGCCGGTGTCGCCGCCGCGCTGGCGGTGGCGATCGTGCTGTCGGTCTATTTCCGCAGCGGCACCCGCAGCCCGCGCGACCTTTTCAAGCACGGCCTCGCCGCTGTTGTCGTGATCGCCCTCGTCGCCTTCGTGGTCTACGACGTCAGGCATGCTGCGCTGGCCTATCTCGGCATCAATCCGGCAAAACCCGCGGTGGAATTCGAAATCCGCCTGCCGAAGGCGGCGCTGACCGCGATATCGGATACGCAGGTGGAACTGCTGACCGACCGGAACCAGAAGCTGGCCAAAGTGCAGGACGCGCTGGCCGCCACGTCAGACGGCCGCAGCGTGCTCAGGGGAACCGTCACGCTCGACTACCGCACCACCGAGCGCATGGTGGTGCTCAATCTGCCCGGGAGAGCGCAAACCCAGTTCAAGCTGCGGCTGCCGGCCAGCCCCACGCATTCCGACAAGTTCGGGCCGTGGCATCTGGCCGACGGCATCACGCTTGCGAAGGGCGACACCGTGACACCAGAGACGCATAACGCCTTCGCGATCCGCTACCGCGTGCTGTGAGCGCTACTTTCTTCCTTCTCCCCTTGTGGGAGAAGGTGGCGCGAAGCGCCGGATGAGGGGTCTCTATCCGCATCTGGAAATCTTGCCGTGAGGAGAGAACCCCTCACCCGTCTTCGCTTCGCGAAGCCACCCTCTCCCACAAGGGGAGAGGGAAGGAAGATGCTGCTTCTCAATTCAAACAATTTTTCAAACAAGCCATCAAACAACCTTGCGCGCGCCGTTGAACGTGCGGACGATCACGACTCAAATTTCATCATTCCGTCGCCGACAAATCTATAATCGGCGACGAAAGGAATATCGCATGAGCCAATTCCGCCTTACCCAGATTTCCGACACCCACCTCGCCCGCCGCCTCGCAAAGCTCACCGACAATTTTCATCGCGCAGCTGAACATATCGACGCGACGCGGCCAGATCTTGTGATCAACAGCGGCGATCTTGCTTTCGATGCGCCGACCAGCCCGGACGATCTCGCCTTCGCCAAATCGCTGCACGCCGAGCTGCCGGTCGCCTGTCGCTATCTGCCCGGCAATCACGACATCGGCGACAACCCGACCGCGGTCGGACCGGTGCCATCACATCCCGCGAACGAACAGCACCTGCAAACCTTTCGCGCTGTGATCGGCGAAGACCGCTGGCGGTTCGACGAAGCCGGCTGGTGTTTTGTCGGATTGAACTCGCTGATCATGAACACCGGCCTTGCCAGCGAGGCCGAGCAGTTCGACTGGCTTGCGTCGGAACTGGCGCGCACGAACGGCAAGCCGGTCGCGCTGTTCGTGCACAAGCCGCTTTATCTCAATCTGCCCGATGACCCCGAACTGGAATCATCGGCGATCCGCTACGTGCCGCAGCCGGCGCGGGCGCGGCTGATCGAGATGTTCGGCACGGTCGATCTGCGCCTGATCGCCTCCGGCCATGTCCACCAGCGCCGCGATTTCACCTATCGCCGCGTCCGTCATGTCTGGGCGCCATCGGCCGGTTTCATCATCTCGGATGCGCGGCAGGAGCGGATCGCGATCAAGGAAACCGGGCTGGTGGAGTATCGTTTTACGCCGGACAGTTTTGAAGTCCGCCACGCCCGCGCGCCCGGCCAGGTCGATGTCGACCTGGACGAGTTGCTTTACCCGGATCGAAAGGCGGAGAGCGCTTAAGCCTTGTCCGGCCCGACGCGCACCAGCTGCTTGCCGAAATTGGCGCCCTTGAGCAGGCCCATGAACGCAGCGGGCGCGCTGTCGAGGCCTTCGGTGACGAATTCCTTGTGCTTGATCTTGCCTTCACGGAACCACCCCGACATGTCGCGCAGGAAGTCGCCGTGGCGCGCGGCAAAATCGCTGACGATGAAGCCGCGGATGGTGAGGCGCTTGGTCAGCACCGCGCGCATCATCTTGCCGGCCCATTTCGGCGAGGTCTCGCCGAAATTGTTGTACTCGGCGATCAAGCCGCAGACCGGCATGCGCGCGAACGCATTGAGCTGCGGGAACACCGCCTCGAACACCGCGCCGCCGACGTTTTCAAAATAGACGTCGATCCCCTTCGGGCAGGCGTCCTTCAGCTTCGCCGCGAGATCGGGATCGCGGTGATCGAGGCAATCATCGAAGCCGAGTTCCTTTTTGACGTAGTCGCACTTGTCCTTGCCGCCGGCGATGCCGATCGCCCGCGCACCCTTGATCCTGGCGATCTGGCCGACGGCTGAACCGACGGCGCCGGAGGCCGCCGCCACCACCACGGTCTCGCCCGGCTGCGGCTTGCCGATGTCGAGCAGGCCGGTATAGGCGGTCATGCCGGGCATGCCGAGCACGCCGACCGCGGTCGAGATCGGCGCGATCTTCGGATCGATCTTTGCCAAACCCTCGCCATCGGAAATCGCATGCGTCTGCCAGCCGGCGCGCGACAGCACGATGTCGCCTTTCGCAAAACCGGGATTGTTCGAGGCGATCACCTCACTGACCGTGCCGCCTTCCATCACGCCGTCGATCGGCACCGGCGCCGCATAGGACGGGCCGTCGCTCATCCGCCCGCGCATATAGGGATCGAGCGACAGCCAGATGGTGCGCAGCAGGACCTGGCCCTCGCCGGGCGTCGGCGCGGTATATTCCTCGAGGCGGAAGTCGGATGGCTTGGGTTCGCCCACGGGACGGGACGCGAGAACGATGCGTTTTGCGGATTGGGACATGGTTGGTTCCTCCGATTGTTATTCTTCGTCATTGCGAGCGTAGCGAAGCAATCCATTCTTGCCAAAGGAAAGATGGATTGCTTCGTCGCTGACGCTCCTCGCAATGACGGCTTATAACAAATATCAGGCCGCGATTTTTGCCAGCGCGGCCTCAAACGCCGCCGCAGCGCTTGGCAGATCTGGAAACGCCAGCCCGCTATCCGCGGTCTGCTTCTGGGCTTCCGTCGCGGTGGGACGAACCTCCGCAATCGGCTTTGCCCCATCAAGCAAGGCCGCCGGCGCGATCACGTGAAACTCATGGGTTTCGACGGGCTGATCCTTCAGCAGGAAGACGCTGAGCGAGACGATGTCGGTACCACGCCGATAGGAAATGTAGCGGTCGACCGCCACCGAACCGTCGCGCTGCATGCCGCCGAGTTTTGCAAAACCCTTGGAGTCGAGCAGCTTGTGGGCCTTGAAGCCCTTGACGCCCACCGACTTCGCTTTCGCGGTCTCTTCCGACAGATCGAATTTGGCGGCCATCGCCTTGCCGATCTCGGCGAGCTGCTCCGACATCGCGTGCTCGAACTCTTTTGCCTCGGTGCGCGGCTTCGATGCCTTGCCTGGCCTGGCCGCGTTGCGCTTTTGCAGCTCGGCGTTGCACCGCGCGATGATATCGGCCGCGGCTTTCCGCTCGGCGTTGACGAGCAGATTCTTCAAATCCTGATTTGAAAGCGCGGCAATCCTGTCGTCTGACCAATCGACCATGATGTTCAATTTCTTTCAACTGCGATGCCGTCATTCCGGGATGGTCCGCAGGACCAGACGCGGAATCTCGAGATTCCGGGTTCGATGCTGCGCATCGCCCCGGAATGACGGCCTTAAATTACACCCCGCCCGGATAGTTCGGGCTTTCGCGGGTGATGGTGACGTCGTGGACGTGGCTTTCGCGCAGGCCCGCGCCGGTGATGCGCACGAACTGCGCCTTCTCGTGGAATTCGGCGAGGTTGCGCGCGCCGACATAGCCCATTGCCGCGCGAAGACCGCCGGCGAGCTGGTGCATGACGTTGCCGACCGGGCCCTTATACGGCACCTGGCCCTCGATGCCCTCGGGCACCAGCTTGAGCGTGTCCTTGATGTCCTGCTGGAAGTAGCGGTCCGCCGAGCCGCGCGCCATCGCGCCGACCGAGCCCATGCCGCGATAGGCCTTGTAGGAACGGCCCTGCCACAAGAACACTTCGCCCGGGGTCTCGTCGGTGCCGGCGAGCAAGGAGCCAACCATGGCGATGTCGGCGCCGGCGGCGAGCGCCTTGGCGAGATCGCCGGAATATTTGATGCCGCCGTCGGCGATCACGGGGATGTTGGATTTCTTGGCGGCTTCGACCGCATCCATGATCGCCGTGAGCTGGGGAACGCCGACACCGGCGACGATGCGCGTGGTGCAGATCGAGCCCGGCCCGATGCCGACCTTGATCGCATCCGCGCCGGCATCGATCAGCGCCTGCGCGCCTTCCTTGGTGGCGATGTTGCCGGCGATGACTTGCACGGCGTTGGAAAGCCGCTTGATGCGATTGACGGCTTCCAGCACCCGCGAGGAGTGGCCGTGTGCGGTGTCCACCACGATGAGATCGACACCGGCGTCGATCAGCAGCTCGGTACGCTCAAAGCCGCCCTCGCCGACCGTGGTCGCCGCCGCGACGCGAAGCCGCCCCTGCGCGTCCTTGCAGGCGAGCGGATGCGCGACCGCCTTTTCCATGTCTTTCACGGTAATCAGGCCGACGCAGCGATATTGCTCGTCGACCACCAGCAGCTTTTCGATGCGATGCTTGTGCAGCATCCGCTTCGCCTCGTCCTGGCTAACGCCTTCGCGCACCGTGACGAGGCCTTCATGCGTCATCAGCTCGGAGATTTTTTGCTTGGGGTCGGTGGCAAAACGCACGTCGCGGTTGGTGAGGATGCCGACCAGCTTGCCCGGAACGCCCTTGCTGGCGCCGGTGACCACCGGAATGCCGGAGAAGCCGTGATCGGTCATCAGCGTCATCGCGTCCGACAGCATGGCGTCGGGGCCGATGGTCAGCGGATTGACCACCATGCCGGATTCGTACTTCTTGACCTGCCGTACCTGGGCGGCCTGGCCTTCGGGATCGAAGTTGCGGTGGATGACGCCGACCCCGCCCGCCTGCGCCATCGCGATCGCCATCCGCGCCTCGGTCACCGTATCCATCGCGGATGCAATGATCGGGATGTTGAGCGGGATCGCGCGGGTCACGCGGGAGCGGATATCCGCCTCCGAGGGCAGGATGTCGGAAAGACCGGGTTTGAGCAGCACGTCGTCGAACGTGTAGGCTTCGCGGATAGCCTGAAGTCCCTGCGCCATTTGCCAACTCCTTTCGGCGGCCTTCCGCCGCGATATTATTTGGGATGAACGTCGCCTTCGGCTGCGCTAGCGGCGCTGCCGTCGAATCGAAGCCCATCGGTGGGGTTGACGGTGGTCGATAGCATGGCAGACGGCCGAATCAAAGGGTTTGGCCGCTATGCACAGGGCTTTTCCCGAAAAGCCCTTAGGTAAAGGGCTTTAACGTTGATATCCCGGCGGCGGGCCATGCTGGCGGATCGCCTCCACCACCTCCCGGTGCCGGCGGTCCTCCCGCTTCATGTGAACCACGACAAGCGCATGCGCCGACGGCACCAGCAGCAGGACGTGGAAAAACAGGCCGAAAACCAGGCAAAACACCAGCAAAACGAGGTTGAAGATCGCCGAAAATGGCTGTCCGTTCAGGAGCAGCCCAAGCGGCGGCAACAGCGCGGCAAGCAGGTAGATCATCGTTGGTCTCCGGTGGCGCCAGGCAGCGGCGTCACGCAGGATTTAGGTGGTTTGGCCGGTTCCGCAATGGCTTGCCCGGCAGCGGGATGATACAGCGCCAGAGCGCCCCGCCCGCTTTCCCGCACCCTGATTCCCATGGACAAACAGCGCCTGATCCCGCTCATCGTGGCCACCGCTTTGTTCATGGAAAACATGGACGCGACGGTCATTGCGACGTCGCTGCCGGCGATTGCGGCTGATATCGGCACCAGCCCGCTGACCCTGAAACTTGCGATCACGTCGTATCTGCTCTCGCTCGCGGTGTTCATTCCCGCCAGCGGCTGGACCGCCGACCGCTTCGGCGCGCGGATGGTATTTTCCATCGCCATCGGCGTCTTCATGCTGGGATCGATCGGCTGCGCGATGTCGACGTCAGTCACGCATTTTGTGATCGCGCGCATCTTGCAGGGTCTCGGCGGCGCGATGATGACGCCGGTCGGTCGGCTGGTGCTGCTGCGCTCGATCGACAAGAGCGGACTGGTGCAGGCGATGACCTGGGTGACGGTGCCGGCGCTGATCGGCCCGGTGATCGGGCCGCCGCTCGGCGGCTTCATCACCACCTATTTCTCCTGGCACTGGATCTTCCTGATCAACATTCCGATCGGGCTGCTCGGCATCTTCATGGCGATGAAATACATCGACCCGATCCGCAGCGAAGATCCGGAACGGTTCGATCTTTACGGCCTGGTGCTGGCGGGCATTGGCCTTGCCGGCATCGCCTTCGGCCTCTCGGTCGCCGGGCTCAATCTGCTGCCCTGGACTGTCGTCGTCGGCCTCATTGCCGTCGGATCGATCTCGATGACTCTTTACGTGGTGCATGCGCGGAAGACGAAATCGCCGGTGCTGGATTTTTCCATGCTGCGGCTGCAGACGCTGCGCGCCAGCATCTACGGCGGCTTCCTGTTCCGGCTCGGGATCGGCGCGCTGCCGTTCCTGCTGCCGCTGCTGATGCAGGAAGGTTTTGGGCTGACGCCGTTCCAGTCCGGCCTCGTGACGTTCTCCTCCGCGGTCGGCGCCATGGGCATGAAGACGCTGGCCGCGCGCATCATCCGCACCTTCGGCTTTCGCAACATGATGGCGGTCAACGCCATCATCAGCTCGGTGTTTCTCGCCGCCTGCGCCCTGTTCACGGTGTCGACGCCGCTGACGCTGATCTTCCTCATCCTCGTGGTCGGCGGCTTCTTCCGCTCGCTGCAATTCACCGCGATCAACACCGTCGCTTATGCAGAGGTCGAACCGGCGCAGATGAGCCGCGCCACCACACTTGTGAGCGTCAACCAGCAGCTGGCCACCTCGGCCGGCGTCGCGGTCGGCGCGTTCTCGGTGGAAACGACCATGCTGTGGCATCACGCCACCGAACTGGATGCAACCATGTTCGGCCCGGCCTTTATCGTGGTCGCGATCATCTCGGCGGTGTCGGCCTGGTTCTTCTGGCAGATGCCCGATGACGCCGGCCACGAAATTTCGGGCCGCAAGGCGGTCGAGATTTCCAGCCGCAAGGGCGCAGAAAAGGCCGCGACCAAAGCCGCCAGCGAAGGCACCGAAGACGCGCGCGATCAGCGGCTGGGATAGATCCGTCACACCCAGTTGATCCCAACGCCGGAAACATATCCCGGCGCAACCGTTTTCCTTTCGTACCTGGAGAGGAAAGACACCATGAAACTCGGAAGCTCGAAACTTGGAACGCTTGGATTGGCCGCGGTACTTGCACTTGCAAGCAGCTTCGCGCTCGCACAGACCGGCACCGGTTCCACCGGTGGCAGCACCGCGACCGGCGGATCGACCACAAGCGGCACCACCACCACGGCACCGTCGGTCAACAGCATGACGACAGGCAGTTCCACCACCGGCTTGAGCAACGATGCCGGCAGCGCCGCCGCCGGCGCCAACAGCACGCGGAATCCATCAGGAAACCCCGCTATCAATACCTCCCCCAGCGGATCGCCGGTGGGTCCTCAGGGCGGACGGTAGTTACGGCACCGCAACGTCGGAATACGGAAAGCCGCCTCATGGCGGCTTTCTTTTTGCCCGGCCGCTGCGTTGGCGGCTCTCATTCGAAATCGTGATGGCCCGGTTTGCTGTGTGACGTCGGTCACGGCAAGGGGCCGGCCCATGCCGTATCCCTGTGATCACGGATGGCGGGAATGGTCTCGCTCCAAGGACACACGGGAGACGACAATGGTGAACTCTAGGAATTCAGATCAGTCGGTTCGTCTGCTCGACGACGCGGCGCTGGAAACCGTCGCAGGCGGCGTCAAGGATGGCGGCTGCATTCCGGGACGCCCGGTGCCCAAGCCGCCGTACCCGACCGGCGACTGGACGTTCAAGGACGTCTTCGCGCGTTGGACCATCGGCTAACTATCAATCCCAAACCAACAGGAGACTGACATGAACAAGAATGAACTGAGCCTCGATGAACTGAACAAGGTTGCCGGCGGCATGATCAAGCAGACCGGACCGCGGCTTCCGACCGGGACCGGCCCGACCTTTCCGACCGACCCGTTTCCGTTCCCGATTCCGTTTATTCCGCTTGGTCCGTTCCGTTTCTGATCATTCGCGGCATCAGACCGGCAAGAGGCCGCCCAGTCGGGCGGCCTCTTTTATTTGCGTCATTGCGAGGAGCGCAAGCGACGAAGCAATCCATGCTTTCCTGTTGCAGAAAAGATGGATTGCTTCGCTTCGCTCGCAATGACGAGAATTATCAGTTACGCCTTCGGCTGCCCGCGAAAGCCCATCGCCAGCACGTAGCGCTCCGACGAGTCCTGGCGGCTCGAGGCCGGCTTGACGTGTTTGACGGTGGCAAAATCGCGCTTCAGCTGCGCCAGCAGTTCGCCTTCGGCGCCGCTCTGAAACACCTTTGCGACGAAGGTGCCGCCGGGATTGAGCACCTCGGTGGCGAACGCCGCCGCGGTTTCGACCAGCCCGATGATGCGGAGCTGATCGGTCTTGCGATGGCCCGTCGTGTTGGCGGCCATATCGGACAGCACCACGTCGGCGCGGCCGCCCATCATCGCCAGCAGTTTTTCCGGCGCGTCGTGGCTAAGGAAATCGAGCTGCGCGAAGGTGACGCCCGGCACTTCCGGCATTTCCAACAGATCGATCGCGACCACCCTGCCCTTGCCGTTGGCCGCCCCGATGCGTTTGGCCGCGACCTGGCTCCAGCCGCCGGGGGCCGCGCCGAGATCGACCACGGAGATGCCTTGCTTGAGGAAACGGTGCTTGTCGTCGATCTCGATCAGCTTGTAGGCCGCGCGCGAGCGCCAGCCGTCCTTTTTGGCCTGCGCCACATAGGGATCGTTGAGCTGCCGTTCCAGCCAGAGCTTTGATGACAGCTTGCGCTTGCCACCAGACTTGACCGTGACGTGCAACCGGCCGGTGGTGTCTTTAGCCATATCGATATTCGCCTTGAGGAGCCGGATGTGATCTAGCACACGCTGCCGCGCCTTAGCACGACCGCAGCGCGCCGTCCTCCCGCATCATTTCGACCAGCATGCCCTCGCGCAGGCCGCGGTCGGCGACGCGCAACCGCGGCAACGGGAACGCGTCGCGGATCGCGTCGAGAATGGCGCACCCGGCCAGCACCAGATCGGCGCGCTCGATGCTGATGCAATTGTTGTTGGCGCGCTCCTGATAGCTCATGCCGAGCAGGCGCTGGATCACCGAGGTGACGTCGGAATTGTTCATCCAGATGCCGTCGATGCGGCGCCGGTCGTAGCGCTGCAAATTGAGAAACACGCCGGCCAGCGTCGTCACGGTGCCTGACGTGCCGAGCAGATGCATGTCACGCAGATCGCCGCCATGCTCGGCCGCAAACGGTGCCACATATTGCGCGACCTCGGCGATCATCCGCGCATAGGATTCGGCCGTGACGTCCTTGCCGCCGAAATGCTCGGCGATGGTGACGACGCCGAGCGGGATCGACATCCAGGCCTTGATCCGCGGTACGGCGTTTTCTTCCCCTGGATCGCGCTCGATCCGGACCAGTTCCGTCGATCCGCCGCCGATATCGAACAGGATGGCGCCCCGCCCCTTGGGATCGAGCAGCGGCGAGCAGCCGATCACCGCGAGCGTCGCCTCGGTCTCGCGATCGATCACCTCGAGCCGGATGCCGGTGTCTTTTGCCACCCTCTCGCGGAAGCTCTCGGCATTGGCCGCGGCGCGGCAGGCTTCGGTTGCGATCAACCGCAGACGTCTCGCCCTGCGGTAGCGGATCTTGTCGCTGCAGATACTTAAGGCCGCAATCGCACGGTCGATCGCCGCCTCGCTGATGGAACCGGTCGAGGAGATGCCCTCGCCCAGCCGGATGATCCGCGAGAACGAATCGACCACGCGGAAGCCGTCGCCGGCCGGACAGGCGATCAGGAGCCGGCAGTTGTTGGTGCCAAGGTCGAGCGCGGCGTAGACGCCGCTTTCCGCCCCTGCCACAGCAGACCCTGACGGGCTTGCGCGGGCCGCAAGGCCATCGGCAAGCCGCGTATCCTCGTTCATCAAAACTGTCTTTCCGCGGCTTTGCTGCCGCCGAAGAATGAGCGTTCACGGAAACTTTAGCAGCGCCAAGGGCCTACGCAACATCCCATCACATAGGACCATGCCCAAACAGGCGTTGTCGCTGGGGGATCGGTGCGTTATTTGGTTCCGAGCCCGCGAAAGTCGCGGAAATCCAAGCATTTCAGGTATTTTTCGATGCAAGATCATACGTCTCCGTCGTCGCTGGAAAACGCTATCGCAGTGCAAAAATACGGGGTCGGACAGCCGGTCCGGCGCAAGGAAGACGACACGCTGGTCCGCGGCAAGGGCAAATACACCGATGATTTCAGCCTGCCGGGCCAGGCCTACGCCTGGATCGTGCGCTCCAGCCACGCCCATGGAATCATCCGCGGCATCGATATCAAGGCGGCGCGGACCATGCCGGGCGTGCTCGGCGTCTGGACCGGCCAGGACCTCGTGGCCGCCGGCTATAACCCCTTCACCTGCGGCCTGCCGCTGAAGAGCCGCGACGGCTCACCGCTGTTGCAGACCAACCGCATGGCATTGGCGACCGACAAGGTGCGCTTCGTCGGCGATCCCGTGGCCTATGTCGTCGCCGAAACGCTGTCGCAGGCGCGCGATGCGGCGGAAGCCGTCGAGCTCGACATCGAGCCGCTGCCCGCGGTGACCAATGCCGAGGAAGCAGCCCAACCCGGCGCGCCGCAGCTCTACGATCACATCCCCAACAACACAGCGCTCGACTATCACTATGGCGATGCCGCGAAGATCGATGCGGCGTTCGCCGGCGCCGCGCATGTGACCAAGCTTGACGTCGTCAACACCCGCGTCGCCGTGGTGTCGATGGAGCCACGCGTGGCGCTGGCTTCCTACGACAAGGCCAGCGAGCGCTTCACGATCCAGGTGCCGACCCAGGGCGTTTCCGGCAACAAGGTTACGTTTGCAAAAATCCTGAACGTGCCGAACGACAAGGTTCGTATCCTGACCGCCAATGTCGGCGGCTCGTTCGGCATGAAGAACATGAACTATCCGGAATACACCTGCATCGCGCATGCCTCGAAGGTGCTGGGCCGTCCGGTGAAGTGGACCGACGAGCGCTCGACCAGCTTCCTGTCCGACAGCCACGGCCGCGCGCAGACCATGCATTGCGAACTGGCGCTGGATGCCGAGGGCAAATTCCTCGCCGTGCGTCTGAAAGGCTACGGCAATCTCGGCGCCTACATCACCGGCGTGGCGCCCGGGCCGCTGTCGCTCAACACCGCCAAGAACCTTGCAAGCGTCTATCGTACGCCGCTGCTCGGCGTCGACATCAAGACGGTGCTGACCAACACCACGCTGATGGGCGCCTATCGCGGCGCAGGCCGGCCCGAGGCCAATTACTACATGGAGCGGCTGATCGACCGCGCCGCCGACGAAATGGGCATCAACCGGCTCACCTTGCGCAAGCGCAATTTCATCAAGCCGGCGCAACTGCCGTTCCCGGCGGCATCCGGCGTCACGTATGACAGCGGCGATTTCCAGGGCGTGTTTGCGAAAGCGCTGGAATTGTCCGACCACGCCAATTTTGCCAAGCGTAAGAAGGAAAGCAAGAAGCAGCGCAAACTGCGCGGCATCGCAGTCGGCTCCTACCTCGAAGTCACCGCACCGCCGAGCGGCGAACTCGGCAAGATCAATTTCGAGCCGGACGGATCGGTGAAGCTGACCACCGGCACGCTCGATTACGGCCAGGGCCACGCCACGCCGTTTGCGCAGGTACTGTCCGCAGAACTCGGCGTACCCTTCGAGAAGATCACGCTCGAACAGGGCGACAGCGATCTCGTGCGTTTCGGCAACGGCACCGGCGGATCGCGCTCGATCACCGCAACCGGCCAGGCGATCGTCGAAGCTGCGGCGCTCGTGGTCGCCAAGGGCAAGCAGGCGGCGGCGCATTTGATGGAAGCCAGCGAGGGCGACATCGAATTCGGCAATGGCCGCTTCACCATCGCCGGCACCGACCGCTCGATCGGCATCATGGAACTGGCGCAGCGGCTGCGCGACGGCAAGGTGCCGGAGGGCGTGCCCGATACGCTCGACGTCGACCACGCCACCAAGGACACGCCGTCGACCTTCCCCAATGGCTGCCACGTTGCCGAAGTCGAGATCGATCCCGACACCGGGGTTACGAAAATCGTGCGCTACACCGGGATCAGCGACTTCGGCACCATCGTCAACCCGATGATCGTCGACGGCCAGCTGCATGGCGGCGTCGCGCAAGGCATCGGCCAGGCGCTGATGGAGGAAGTCAGTTACGATTCCAGCGGCCAGCCGATCACCGGCTCGTTCATGGATTACGCGATGCCGCGCGCCGGCGACATTCCGCTGATGGCAACCGCCGATCACCCCTCGCCGGCCAAGTCCAATCCGCTGGGCACCAAGGGCTGCGGCGAAGCCGGCTGCGCCGGCAGCCTCGCCTGCATCGTCAATGCTGTCATCGATGCGCTGTCGGAGTACGGCATTTCGCAGATCGATATGCCATTGACATCGGAACGCGTCTGGCGTGCGATCCAGGAGGCCAAGGCGAGGAAGGCGGCATAGGATGCAACCAGCCATCATCGGTGAACTCCGCGCAGCGTTCGACGCGACAACGGTCCTGACCGGCGCCGATATCGATGCGCGCTATTACACCGACATGGCCGGCATTGCCGTCGCGCCGCCGCTCGCGGTGATGCGGCCGCGCTCAACCGAGGACGTCTCGCGATTCCTGGCGATCTGCCACCGGGCGCGCGTCGCGGTCACGACCCAGGGCGGCATGACCGGACTCGTCGGCGCCACCATGCCGATGGCCGGCGAAATCGTGCTGTCGATGGAGCGCATGAACGCGATCGAAGAGGTCGATACCGGTGGCGGGGTCGTCATTGCCCAGGCCGCCGTGCCGCTGCAGCGCGTGCACGAGCGCGTGGCGCAGGACGGCTTCATGTACCCGCTCGATCTTGGCGCCCGCGGCAGCTGCACGATCGGCGGCAATATCTCGACCAATGCCGGCGGCAATCGGGTGATCCGCTATGGCATGACGCGCGATCTCGTGCTCGGGCTCGAAGCGGTGCTCGCTGACGGCACCGTGCTCAAGGGCGTGCGCAAATACATCAAGAACAACACCGGCACCGACCTCAAGCAATTGTTCATCGGCACCGAAGGCACGCTCGGCGTGGTGACGCGCGCGGCATTGCGAATTTTCCCGGCGCCGGCCGAGCAGCAGGTGGTGCTGTGCGCGCTGCCGAGTTTCGACAAGGTGCGGGCGATGCTCGACCTGGCGCGCAAGCGGCTTGGCGGCGAACTGACCGCCTTCGAGGTGATGTGGAACAGCTATTACCGCCTTGTGACCCAGCTGGTGCGAGGCGTCGCCGCGCCGCTTCCGGCCACCCATCCCTTCTACCTGCTGATGGAATCTTCGGGCAGCAATGCCGAGCGACTCCGCTCCGACGTTGAAAGTCTGCTCGAAGAGGCGCTGGGTGAAGGCATCATCCTCGATGCAATCATTGCCAATTCAGGTGCTTCTACAGCCGCGATCTGGCGGGTTCGCGATTCCAGCGTCGAACTCAGCCGCGCGACCGCGCCCACCGTCGGCTTTGACATCAGCCTCGCCATCGACCAGATGGAACCGTTCACGGAAGCCGTCGCAAAGGCGATCAAGGCGGTCGACAAGGACGCCTACACCATCGTGCTCGGGCATGTCGGCGACGGCAATCTGCACGTCAACACAAAATACTCGCCTCCGGCCGACAAGCATGAGGCGATGAAGAAGCTGGTCTTCGGCCTCACCAGCGACTTCGGCGGTTCGATCTCGGCCGAGCACGGCATCGGCATCTCCAGGCGGCCCTATCTCAAGCTCAGCCGCACCGCGGAGGAGATCGAGACCATGCGCACGCTGAAGCGCGCGCTTGATCCGCATCACATCCTCAATCCCGGTCGCGTCTTCGAGATGTGAGCCACGCTTCGCTACAAGCAAAGCCATTCGCTATAATATGCAACTGTCATCGCCCGGCTTAGCCGTCCGAAGGACGGCGTCGCTTCCGCTCGCCTACGCCCGGGCGACCCAGTATTCCAGAGACCGCAGTGCTTGAGTCGAGAAGCCGCGGCGTACTGGATCCCCGCCTTCGCGGGGATGACAATTGAAAATGTAGCGCTCACGCGGCGAGCTTCAGGGCGCGATCGAGCAGTTCCAGCCGGTCCTGCCCCCAGAAGATCTCGCCCGAAGGCAATACGTAGCTTGGCGCGCCGAACACGCCGGCCTTGAGGGCGTCCTGCGTGTACTGCTCGTACAGCGCATCGAGTTCCGCGTCCGATGGGCCGCCGGCCCGCAGCGCGGCGGCGTCGAGTCCAGCGCGTTGCGCTGATGATGCCATCACCGCGGGGTCCGCAAACGATTCCTCGCGCTCCCAGATGGCGCGCGCCAGCTCCAGCGACAATTTATGAGCGTCCTTGCCCTGCAGCTTGGCTGCGATCACCAGGCGCGTCGCCGCCGCATCATCGCTGGGGAAGAATTTAGGCTCGACATTGAGCGGAAGCCCTCGCACCTCGCGCCAGCGCCGGAGTTCCATCAGCCGGTAAGCCTGCCGCTGCGGCGAGCGCTTTGGCAGCGGCAGCCCGCCGGTCTGCTCGAAAATCGGGCCGAACTTGGCGGGCTTGACGTTGACTTCAGCGCCATAGCGCCGCGCGATCTCGGCGAACGGGCCGCTGCCCATGTAGGTCCAGGGCGAGTTCAGCGACAGATAGTAGTCGATGGTGATGGCCATGGTTACGCCGCCACCTGTTCGCGCGGCTGGTAGATCGCGGTGTGGTGGCAATGCGCCAGCGGCGTCTTGCCGTTGGCGACCACCAGCGCGTCGAGTTCGACGAAACGGTGCCCCTTCTTGTCGTAATTGCCGATCACTTTGGCACGCGCGGTCAATTCATCGCCGATGCGGGCCGCTGACAAGAGCTGCATCCTCGTGCCGACATGAATCCATGGGCCCATGATGGCGTTGTCGACAAGCACCATGTTCATCACCCGCGGCAACAGGCCGGGGTGGCCGAGTCCTTCCTGCGCGTAGATCGCTTCGGTTTCGCGAATATCCGCCAGATATTGTTTTGCCGCGTCCGTCGCCCAGGTGCGCGGCGCCGCGCCCAGCCACTTACCCAGTGCATAGGACGTCGCCTCGACCGGCTTGCGCTCGTCTGCGGCTGCGACCTCGACAAAGGCGGAAAGGGAGAATGACGGCGCTGCCGCCGGCAGCGATGCAGTTCCGGTGGCGCAAATGTCTCCCCGGCTCTCGACCTGGAGCTCAAGCACGCCGTTGCTTTCTTCGCCCATGACATCGGCCTGCTCGCCGTCATAGACCGGCTTGACGAAGCGCGCCTCGATCAGGCCACGCTCGAGAAAGGCCCGGCCCCATTTTGCGACCGGCAGGTGCATCATGTAGGCCATGACATCGACACCGGGCACCAGACCGCCGCTAAAACCATAGCGCTTCGCCACCGTGTCATCGTGCATCTTGTTCTCGGAATGCTTGGAAGTGTTATAGGCCGAGACGCGATACGGCCCAATGCGGCTTGTCATGCCCGTTTCCTCTATTTTCTTGTTGTTTCCGGGCGTTATCGTACGCAAAGAAAGTGTCGTGGCAAGCGTGTTCCCCGGCCTGTTTTCCTCGCATTTTTCCGCCCCATGGAGTACCACGCGCGGACGAGACGAACTGACCGAATCCACCCCGATGAACTGACCTGAAGTGCCTGACTTGAACCCACCCCGCATCTATGTCGACGCCGACGCCTGCCCGGTCAAGGACGAGATCTATAAGGTCGCGAGCCGGCACGGCCTGCCCGTCAGCGTGGTCGCGGGCAATTTCATCCGCGTGCCGCAGGATCCGCTGATCGAGCGGATCGCCGCCGGCGCCGGGATGGACGCCGCCGACGACTGGATTGCGGAACGCGCCGGCAGAGGCGATATCGTCATCACCTCCGATATTCCGCTGGCGAGCCGTTGCGTGAAAGCCGGCGCCGAGGTGCTGGCACCGAACGGCAAGCCGTTCACCGAGCAATCGATCGGCATGACCTTGGCGGTACGCAACCTGATGACCGATCTGCGCTCGTCCGGTGAAGTGACGGGCGGCCCAAGATCCTTTGCGCCGCGCGACCGCTCGACGTTCCTCTCCGCCCTCGACCAGACCATCCGGCGCATCCAGCGTCAGCGGGCGCAAGCGCCTGCGCCGAACCAGAATTGAGCTGAACGATGGCGCCGCCGCTGATCCAGTTGAAAGATATCGCGCTGACCTTTGGCGGCACGCCGCTGTTGTCAGGCGTCGAGTTGTCCGTGTCGACGGCGGAGCGCGTGTGCCTGATCGGCCGCAACGGCTCCGGCAAATCGACGCTGCTGAAGATCGCCGCCGGGCTCGTCGAACCCGACAGCGGCAGCCGCTTCGTGCAGCCCGGCGCCACTATCCGCTATCTGCCGCAGGAGCCTGATTTCGGCGCGCACAAGACGACGCTGGCCTATGTCGAGGCCGGACTCAATCCAGGCGACGACCATTATCAGGCGCGCTATCTCATCGAGCAGCTGGGCTTGAGCGGCGATGAAGATCCCGCCCATGTCTCGGGCGGTGAAGCGCGCCGCGCGGCGCTGGCACGGGTGCTGGCGCCCGCCCCCGACATTTTGCTGCTGGACGAGCCGACCAACCATCTCGACCTCACCACCATCGAATGGCTGGAAGGCGAGCTGGAGAGCCGGCGCTGTGCGCTGGTCATCATCAGCCATGACCGCCGCTTCCTCTCCAACCTGTCGCGCTCTACCGCCTGGCTCGACCGCGGCCAGATCAAGCAGATCGACCGCGGCTTTTCCGCATTCGAGGCCTGGCGCGACGAGGTGCTGGCCGAGGAAGAGCGCGACCAGCACAAGCTCGACCGCAAGATCGTCAACGAAGAGCACTGGCTGCGCTACGGCGTCTCCGGTCGCCGCAAGCGCAACGTCAAGCGGCTCGGCAATCTGCATGCCCTGCGCGACCAGCGGCGGACCTATCGCGGCGCGACCGGGAATGCCAGCCTCGCCGCCGCCGAAGCGGACAAGTCGGGCAAGCTGGTGATCGAGGCCAAGAATATCGGAAAGTCGTTTGGCGATCGCAAGATCGTCGAAGGGTTTTCGATCCGGGTGCAGCGCGGCGACCGCATCGGCATCGTCGGGCCGAACGGCGCCGGCAAGACCACGCTCATTGACATGCTCACCGGCGGCAGCCCGCCCGATAGCGGCACGATCCGGCTCGGCGCCAATATCGAAATGGCGACGCTGGACCAGCACCGCGAAAGCCTCGACCCCAAATCGACGCTGGCCGATGCCCTGACCGGGGGCGGCAGCGACCACGTCATGATCGGCGGCAAGCCGAAGCATGTCGTCAGCTACATGAAAGACTTTTTGTTCGCGCAGGAGCAGATGCGCACGCCGCTGGAAGTATTGTCCGGCGGCGAACGCGGGCGGTTGATGCTGGCGCGCTCATTGGCCAAGGCATCCAACTTGCTGGTGCTGGACGAGCCGACCAACGATCTCGACCTCGAAACCCTCGACGTGCTCGAGGAAATGCTCGGCGACTACGAAGGCACCGTGATCCTGATCAGCCATGACCGCGACTTCCTCGACCGCGTGGTGACCTCGGTGATCGCGCCGGAAGGCGACGGAAGCTGGATCGAATATGCCGGCGGCTATACCGACATGCTGGCGCAGCGCGGCGCGGATTTGAAGCGTGAGGCGGTCAAGGTCGCCGAGGAGAAACGGGAAGCCAGGGTTGCCGCTGGATCGCCTTCGACCGGACCGAAACGGCGCCTGAACTTCAACGAGAAGCACGCGCTGGAAACGCTGCCCAAGACCATGGCAAAGCTGCAAGCCGAGATCGCCAAGCAGCGGCGCATCCTTGACGATACCGATCTCTACAAGAAGAACCGCAAGAAGTTTGATTCCGCCTCCGATGCGCTTACAAAGGCGCAGAAGGAATTGCAGGAAGCCGAGGACAAGTGGCTGGAGCTTGAAGTGCTGCGTGAAGAGATTGAACAGGCTTAAGGCTAATGTTTCCTTCCGTCATTGCCTGCGACAAACGCGAAGCGTTTGCGCAAGGGAGCGAAGCGACGAAGCAATCCACACTTGCTTTGCTGCACCATGGATTGCTTCGCTTCGCTCGCAATGACGGAGATGAACTGGAGTAAAACAATGACCACACCCCTCGCCGCCAAGATCGCCCGTGAATACGGCACCCCCGCCGCCGTGATCGACATGGACCGGGTCGAGCGCAACATCGCGCGGATCCAGGCGGCCTGCGATGCCGCTGGCGTCGCCAACCGGCCGCATATCAAGACCCACAAGAGCCCCTTGCTGGCGACGATGCAGATCAAGGCCGGCGCCAAGGGCGTCACCTGCCAGAAACTGGGCGAGGCCGAAGTGATGGCAGACGCCGGGATCGACGACATCCTGATCAGCTACAATCTGATCGGCGAGGAAAAGATGGCCCGGCTCGGCGCGCTGCAGGGCAAGGCCAACATGACGGTCGCCTGCGACAATTCCGTCGTGGTGGCGGGCCTGCCGCAAGCGGCCGCTGCATCCGGCCGGCCGCTGTCGGTGGTGGTCGAATGCGACACCGGGCGCAAACGCGCGGGTGTCGAGACCCCGGCTGAAGCCATTGCGCTGGCGCGCGAGATCGCGGGCTCCAAGGGACTGAAATTCGCCGGCTTCATGCTGTACCCGACCGAAACCGGCTGGGCGGAGGCGCAGAAGTTTTTCGATGAGGCCCTCGCAGGTATCCGCGCCCACGGCCTCGACGCCACGATGGTGTCGACCGGCGGCTCGCCGAACATGAAGAACGTCGGCAAGCTCAAGGGCGCCACCGAGCATCGGCCCGGCACCTACATCTACAACGACCGCATGCAGGTCGCCGCCGGCGTCGCCAGCTGGGACGATTGCGCGCTCAGCATCTATTCGACGGTCGTCAGCCGCGCCGGCCCGGATCGCGGCATCCTCGATGCCGGCTCCAAGACACTAACGTCGGACACCGGCGGCGGGCTGGAAGGCCACGGCCTGATCCTCGAACATCCCGAGGCGAAAATCGCGCGCTTCGCCGAGGAGCATGGTTTCCTCGACCTCACCCGCAGCAATACACGCCCGAACGTCGGCGACGTCGTGCGCATCGTGCCCAACCACGTCTGCGTCGTCGTCAACATGATGGACGAGGTGGTGATGGTCCGCGGCGAGGAGATTCTTGGGACGCTGCCGGTCGCCGCGCGGGGGAAGCTGCGGTGATACGCGCGTAGGGTGGGCAAAGGCGCGTTCTTCGCGCCGTGCCCACCATCTATCAAATGGATATCCAAAGATGGTGGGCACGCTTCGCTTTGCCCACCCTACGAACGCCGACTGAGCCACTTCAACACGCCCCTGCCCGCCGCCGCGCCCGTTGCGAACGACGCCTGCAACAGGTAGCCGCCGGTCGGCGCTTCCCAGTCGAGCATTTCGCCGGCCGCGAATATGCCGGGCAAGCGGCGGATCATGAAGTCGGCATCGAGTTCGTCGAAGGCAATACCGCCTGCGGTTGAGATAGCGCGCACAATTGGTGCTGTGCCGGAGAGCTCGATCGGCACGGCATTGATCAGCCGTGCAAGATCAGCCAGTAATAACGACGACAACGAGACGCCGGATGTCTTCGCCGCCTCCTGCAGCAATCCGATCGCAACAGGCGAAAGATGCGCGGCCTTGCGCAGGAAGTTCGACTGGGACTGCTTGCCCTTTGGCACGGAGAGCCGCGCGGTCAATTCATCGATCGTCAGATCGGGGCGCAGCGCGATGTGCAGCGTCGCCTGCCCTGCGCTGAGGATGGCCTCGCGCAAATCCGCCGAGAGCGCATAGATCGCGCCACCTTCGATGCCCGTGCGGGTGATAATGGCCTCACCGCGAACGGTGCGCGTTCCGAACGTCAGTGCCACGCCCTTGAGCGGCTGGCCCTCGAAACGATCGCGAAAAATGTCGGACCATGCAACGGTAAAACCGGAATTGGCTGGACGCAGCGGCGATATCGTGACGCCTCTGGCGGCGAGCGTTTCCACCCAAGTCCTATCAGAGCCAAGCCGCGGCCAGCTGGCACCACCGAGCGCCAGCACCGTCGCATTGGCTTCGACCTCGCGCTGTCCGTCAGGTGTTTGAAACTGGAGGCGGCCGTCTTCGCTCCAACCGGTCCAGCGATGGCGCAGCGCGAGTTTCACACCCTGCGAGTCGAGCCGCCGCAGCCACGCCCGCAGCAGCGGTGAGGCCTTGAACGCCTTTGGGAAAACCCGCCCGCTGGAGCCGACGAAGGTCGGTTGCCCCAGCGCCTCGCTCCAGTCGCGCAGCGCCTGTGGCGGAAAGGCGTCGATGGCCGCCTTCAGGTTCGGCATTGCTTCGGCGTATCGCGCGAGGAACGCGGGCAACGGTTCGCTGTGCGTGAGATTGAGCCCGCCCCGCCCGGCCATCAGCAACTTGCGGCCCGCGGACGGCATTGCGTCATGGACGGTGACAGCGGCACCACCCTGCGCGAGCACTTCGGCGGCCATCAGGCCGGCGGGGCCGGCGCCGATGATGGCAATGTTATTGGCGGGTAGAGATGACATGGCGTGAGTGTAAGCCGGATTCGCCTACCGCAAAAAAGAACGTCATTCCGGGATGGTCCGAAGGACCAGACCCGGAATCTCGAGATTCCGGGTTCGACGCTTCGCGTCGCCCCGGAATGACGGCGAGTGTTACAGCTTGATCCCCGCTCTCGCCGCGGCCTGCCCCACATACTTCTGCGTCTGCTCGAACGCACCCTGCAGCGCCTTCGCCGTGGACATGTCGCCGATCGCGGCAAAGTTCGCCGCGATCGCGTCCGGCGTCCAGTCGGACTGGGCCAGGTTGATGCCTTCGGTTTCGACGACCTTGATCACCGCGAACGAGCCGGCACCCGCGCCCATGATGGTGCGGGTCGGCGCGTCCTCGCTGAGCAGGAATTCCACCGCCGGCGTAATCGCCTCGGGACGCATCAGCGCCAGTGCCTGCGGCGGCAACAGTTCCTCGGTCATCCGCGTCGCCGCGGTCGGCGAGATGGTGTTGACGCGGATGTTGTTCTTGCGGCCTTCCTCGGCCAGCACGTTCATCAGGCCGATCATGCCGGCTTTGGCGGCGCCGTAATTGGCCTGGCCGAAATTACCGAACAGGCCCGATGACGAGGTCGTCAGCACGATGCGGCCGTAATTGCGATCGCGCATGCCATCCCACACCGCCTTGCAGCAGTAAAACGTACCGACGAGATGAACATCGAGTACCTTGGCAAAGTCGGCTATGTCCATTTTTGCGAACGACTTGTCGCGCAGGATGCCGGCGTTGGCGCACAACAGATCAACGCTGCCCCACTCCTTCGTGGCCCGCTCGACCATCGCCGTGACTTGTCCGAACTTGGAGACGTCGGCACCGTCGGCCATCGCGGTGCCGCCGGCCTTGCGGATTTCCTCGACCACGGTCTCGGCCGCGCTCAGCGAGCCGCCGGTGCCGTCGCGCGCGCCGCCGAAGTCGTTGACCACCACCTTGGCGCCGCGGCTGGCCAGCCCCAGCGCATGCGCCCGTCCCAGACCATTGCCCGCGCCGGTGACGATTGCGACGCGTCCGTCAAACCTGATTGTCATGAGTAAGATTCCTGGATGTGGGTTTTCTCGTCATGGCCGGGACAAGCCCGGCCATGACGATGGAGGCACTAAGCGAAATAGATCAAGCCAAGCCAGTTGGCGACCAAGGCGGGCTTTGCTTCACCCTCGATCTCGACGGTGACATTGGTGCGCGACTGCAGCTCCTTCGGCTTGCGCAAAATTGCCTCCAGCAGCGTGAAACGGCCGCGGACGCGGGAACCCGCACGCACCGGCGACATGAAGCGCAGCCGATCGAACCCGTAGTTGACCCCCATCGTGGTGCCTTCGATGACCGGCATCACCTCATAGGACATGATCGACAGCAGCGACATCGTCAGAAAGCCGTGCGCCACGGTGGTGCCGAATGCGGTTTCCTTTTTGGCGCGCTCGGGATCGACATGGATGAACTGGTGGTCCTCGATCACATCGGCATAAACATTGATCCTGGCCTGATCGACCAGGTGCCATGACGACACGCCGATCTCCTTGCCGACCATGGCCTGGTAGGCTTCGAAAGACACTGGCGGCTTCTTCCACACTTCGTTCATTCGCTAACTCTCCGATCCGGCGGTCCGCACCTTCTGCAGTTCCGGGAACTGTTCTTCGCGGAATTCCGTTCCGCGCAGCGCATCGCTGCGGTTGTTGTCATGCTCCAGCCGGCGCAACTGCACGCGGCGGATTTTTCCCGAAATCGTCTTCGGCAGCTCGGTCACCAGCTCAATGCGGCGGATGCGCTTGAACGGCGCGAGCCGCGTGTGCAGGTGGTTGAAGATCGACAGCGCGGTCTCCGGCGTGCGCTCGACGCCCGCGACCAGCAGCACATAGGCCTTCGGGATCGCCAGCCTGATCGGATCGGGGCTGGGCACGACGGCGGCCTCCGCGACCGATTCATGCTCCAGCAGCACGCTCTCCAGTTCGAACGGGCTGATGCGGTAGTCGGAGGATTTGAACACGTCGTCGGAACGGCCGACGAAGGTCAGATAGCCCTCGTCATCGGCGAACACCACGTCGCCGCTGCGATAGAGGTCGCCATCGGCGCCGCTCAGCTTGCCGTCCTCGCCCTGATAGCCCTGCATCAGGCCGGCCGGACGATCCGCGCCGAGCACCAGCGTGACCTCGCCCTCCTTGGTGGCGTGGCCATCATTGTCGGTGATCTGCACGCGATAGCCTGGCAACGGCCGGCCCATCGATCCGACCTTGACGGTCTGGCCCGGCGAATTGCCGGCGAGCGCCGTGGTTTCGGTCTGGCCATAGCCGTCGCGTATGGTCAGGCCCCAGGCGGTGCGGACCTGATCGATCACTTCAGGATTGAGCGGCTCGCCCGCGCCGCAGACTTCGCGCAAGGAGACTTTGAAGGCCGCAAGCTTCTCCTGGATGAACAGCCGCCACACCGTCGGCGGCGCGCACAGCGTTGTGACGCCGCAGCGGCCGATGGTGGCAAGCAATGCCTTGGCATCGAAGCGCGGCTGATTGACCACGAACACAGTGGCCCCGGCATTCCAGGGCGCGAACAAGCAGCTCCAGGCATGCTTGGCCCAGCCCGGCGAGGAAATGTTGAGATGCACATCGCCCGGCTGCAGCCCGAGCCAGAACATCGTCGACAACGCGCCGACGGGATAGCTGCGCTGGCTGTGCCGCACCAGCTTTGGCTTTGCCGTGGTGCCCGAGGTGAAATAGAGCAGCATCGGGTCGTCGGCGTTGGTCGGGCCATCGGCGGCGAAAGTTTCTGAGGCGTTGGCGGCCTCTTCGAACGGCAACCAACCTTCGTGCTTCGATGTCGCGCCGACCACGATGCGCACCAGGTCCTCGCTGCCGAGGGATGCGAATTTCGCGACCTGATCCTGCGAGGCCACCACCACCTTGGCCCGGCCGCGGTCGAGGCGGTCGCGCAATTCATCGGGGGTCAGAAGCGTGGTCGCGGGAATCACGACGACGCCGAGCTTCATCGCCGCCAGCATGGTCTCCCACAGCGGCACCACATTGCCGAGCAGCAGCAGCAAATGGTCGCCGCGCTTCAGGCCTTGCGCGCGCAGGAAATTGGCGACCTGGTTGGAGCGACGCGACAGCGCGGCAAAGGAAAGTTTTGTCTCCTTGTCGCTGCCGGCATCGACGATCCACAGCGCCGCACGGTCTTTGCTGTCGGCATTGCAGGCCAGCTCGGCGTCGAACCAGTCCAGCGCCCAGTTGAACGGAACCGGGTCCGGCCAGCGGAACCCCTTTACCGCGGTGTCGTAGTCGGTGCGGTGCTTGAGCAGAAAGGCGCGCGCTTCCTGGAAACTCGTCATGTTAGGTCCCGGCTGATTTCACCACGCTCCCCGCCGTCATCAACGGATGAGTCTCGTAGCCCGGATGGAGCAAAGCGTAATCCGGGGCCGGTCGCAAGTTGATGAAGCTGTCCCGGATTGCGCTGCGCTCCATCCGGGCTACGGGGGCAACCATCACTTCCCGGCGAGACTCCGAACGTGCTGGATAATCCCGGAAAAATCCACCCCGCCATGGCCGGCGGCGTCGAACGCCTTGTAGATCTCCTGCGCGTGCTTGCCCAGAGGGGTCGCGGCGCCCGCGGCGTTGGCGGCGTCCTGCGCCAGCGTCAAATCCTTCACCATCAGATTGGAGGCGAAACCGGGTTTGTAGCCGTTGTTGGCCGGCGAGGTCGGAACCGGGCCCGGCACCGGGCAATAGGTCGTCAACGACCAGCATTGCCCCGATGAGGTCGAGGCGACGTCGAACAACGCCTGATGCGACAGGCCCAGTTTCTCGGCGAGCGCGAAGGCCTCGCCGACCGCGATCATGGAAATGCCCAGAATCATGTTGTTGCAGATCTTGGCCGCCTGCCCCGCGCCGGCGCCGCCGCAATGCACGATCTTCTTGCCCATGTTTTCCAGCACCGGCTTGGCGGCGCCGAACGCCTTGTCCTCGCCGCCGCACATGAACGTGAGCGTCGCGCCCTTGGCGCCGCCGGTGCCGCCCGACACCGGCGCATCGACCGAAGCCATGCCGTGCTTGGCGGCCAGCGCATGCGCCTGTTTGGCACTCTCGACGTCGATGGTCGAGCAATCGATGATCAGCGCACCCTTGGCCATCGCCGGAACCACGTCGGTCCAGACCGAGACCACGTGCTTGCCCGCGGGCAGCATGGTGATGACGGTATCCGCACCCTTCACCGCGGCCGCGGCGCTGTCCGCGATGGTGGCGCCGTCGCTCTTGGCCTGGTTCTTCGACGCTTCGACCAGATCGAAGGCGATGACCTTGTGGCCGGCCTTGACCAGATTGGCCGCCATCGGCCCACCCATATTGCCGAGGCCAATGAATGCGATATTTGCCATCTCGAATCCTCCGCGTGAGCTGTTCTTGTTGTTTCAGTTGAACCTGAGTTCGTCGGCGCCGATCTCGGCGAAATAAGGCGCCTGCATCGCTGGCGTCACGTCCTCGATCCGCGGCGGCGACCACTTTGGACTGCGGTCCTTGTCGATCACGGCGGCGCGCACGCCCTCGCGGAAATCGTCGCTGGCAAAGACTTCCAGCGCGGCGCGATACTCCCGCACCAGGCATTCTTCCAGCGAGGACGACGCCCGCGCCAGCCGAAGCAGTTTCAGCGTGACCACCATGCCGCGCGGCGATTTTTCGCCGAGCGTCTTCAGCGTTGAAAGCGCCAATTCCGACCCGTCGCGCTGCAGGGCGGCGACGATATCTTCCATCCGGTCATGGGCGAACCAGTTGTCGATTTTTGCCTGCATCGCGGCCACCGGACCGGCGGTCTCGCCGGTCGCAAAACCATCAATAAGGGTCTTGATTTCGGCTGATGTTGCTCCGGGCCGGACTTTGGTGAGCGCCTCGCGCAACGCAGCCAATTTGGCCGACGGCACCACCGCGTCGGCAAAGCGCGCATTAACCGCGTCTGGACCATTCATCGTTTGGCCGGTCAGGCCAAAATAGGTTCCGATCTCGCCCGGTGAATGCGAGAGTAGCCAGGTGCCGCCGACATCTGGGAAAAAGCCGAGGCCGACTTCGGGCATCGCCAGTTTCGTCCGCTCCGTCACCACGCGATGGCTGCTATGGGCGGATAGCCCGACGCCGCCGCCCATTACGATGCCGTCCATGAAGGCGACATAGGGTTTTGGGAACTTCTTGATGCGGGCGTTGAGGATGTATTCCTCGCGCCACAGGATCTTGCCGAGATCGCCGGCGACTTTTGAACTCTCCCAGAGCGCGCGGATATCGCCGCCGGCGCACAGGCCGCGCTCGCCTGCCCCTTCCAGCAGGATCACCGCGACCGCGGGATCGGCCTCGAACTGATCGAGCGCCTTGTCGACGTCGCGAAACATCTCCAGCGTCACGGCATTGATCGCCTTCGGCCGATTGAGCCGGATCACGCCGCAAGAACCCTCGCGCCGGGCGATCAGGTCGCCCTCCGGCGCCTCGGTAGCCGATGTCATCGCGCGCCCTCGATCAGTTTCCGCGACACGATCAGCCGCATGATCTCGTTGGTCCCTTCCAGGATCTGGTGTACGCGCAAATCGCGCACGATCTTCTCGATGCCGTATTCGCTGAGGTAACCGTAGCCGCCGTGCAGTTGCAGCGCCTGGTTGGCGACCTCGAAACCGACGTCGGTGCCAAAACGCTTGGCCATCGCGCACAGCATGGTCGCATCAGCATCCTTGCGGTCGAGTGCGGCGGCGGCCCGCCACACAAACGTCCGCGCCGCCTCCAGCTCGGTCGCCATGTCGGCAAGGCGGAACTGCAGCGCCTGGAATTCGTCGAGGCGCTTGCCGAAGGCTTTGCGCTCCTTCATGTAGCTAAGCGATTTGTCGAGCGCATTTTGCGCGCCGCCGAGCGAGCACGCCGCGATGTTGATGCGGCCGCCGTCGAGCCCGGCCATCGCGATCTTGAAGCCGATGCCCTCGTCGCCGAGACGATTTTCAACGGGCACGCGCGCATTCTCGAAAATCACCGCACGCGTCGGCTGCGCGTTCCAGCCCATCTTGCGTTCATTGGCGCCGAACGAGAGGCCGGGCGTATCGCCCTCGATCACCAGCGTCGAGATGCCGCCGGGACCGTCGGCTCTGGTGCGCACCATCACCACATACAGATCGCCCTTGCCGGCGCCGGAAATGAACTGCTTCTGGCCGTTGAGCACATAATGATCGCCGTCGCGCACCGCGCGGGTGCGCAAGGCAGCCGCGTCCGATCCGGAGCCCGGCTCGGTCAGGCAATAGCTCGCCAGCAGCTCCATGGTGCAGAGTTTCGGCAACCACTTCTGGCGCTGGGTGTCGTTGCCATAGGCATCGATCATCCAGGACGCCATGTTGTGGATCGAGATGAACGCCGACACCGTCGGGCAGCCCTGCGCCAGGGCCTCGAAGATCAGCGCGGCGTCGAACCGCGTCAATGCCGAGCCGCCGACGTCGTCGCGGATATAGACCCCGCCGATGCCGAGCGTTGCCGCCTCGCGCATCACGTCGACCGGGAAATGCTTTTCCTCGTCCCAGCGGATCGCATGCGGCGCGATTTTCTCCGCGGCGAATTCCCGCGCCATATCGCGAACCGCAATCTGGTCCTCGTTGAGTGCGAAATGCATTCTGGGCTGCTCACTTCTGTCGTCATTGCGAGGAGCGAAGCGACGACGCAATCCATTCTTCCTTTTCGCGGCAATATGGATTGCTTCGCAGCGCTCGCAATGACGGCCTGGGCTATACCGTCAATTCATCGTCGGGATCGAGAACTCCGCGCCTTCCTTCACACCCGACGGCCAGCGCGAGGTGACGGTCTTGGTCTTGGTGTAGAAGCGGATCGAATCCGGGCCGTGCTGGTTGAGATCGCCGAAGCCGGACTTCTTCCAGCCACCAAACGTGTAATAGGCGATCGGCACCGGGATCGGCACGTTGATGCCGACCATGCCGACTTCGACCTTGGCGGCGAAATCGCGCGCGGCGTCGCCGTCGCGGGTGAAGATCGCGACGCCATTGCCGTAATCATGGTCCGACGGCAGCGCCAGCGCTTCCTTGTAATCATGCGCGCGCACCACCGACAGCACGGGGCCAAAGATCTCTTCCTTGTAGATCCGCATGTCCTTGGTGACGTTGTCGAACAGCGAACCGCCGAGATAGAATCCGTTCTCGTAGCCCTGCATCTTGAAACCACGGCCATCGACGGCGAGCGTCGCGCCTTCCTTGACGCCGATATCGATGTAGCTCTTCACCTTCTCGACCGCTTCGCGCGTCACCAGCGGGCCGTAATCGGCGGACGGATCGACCGAGGTGCCGATCTTGAGCGACTCCACGCGCGGGATCAGCTTTTCCATCAGACGGTCGGCGGCGGTCTTGCCGACCGGCACCACGACCGAGATCGCCATGCAGCGCTCGCCCGCCGAGCCGTAGCCGGCGCCGATCAGGGCATCGACGGCCTGGTCCATGTCGGCATCGGGCATGACGATGGCGTGGTTCTTGGCGCCGCCGAAACACTGGCACCGCTTGCCGGTCTGCGCGGCGCGCTCGTAGATGTATTGCGCAATCGGCGTCGAGCCGACAAAGCCGATCGCCTTGATATCGGGATCGTCCAGGATGGCGTCGACCGCTTCCTTGTCGCCGTTGACGACGTTGAGCACGCCGGGCGGAAGTCCCGCCTCGATCATCAGCGCCGCCAGCATCATCGGCACGCCGGGATCACGCTCGGAAGGCTTCAGGATGAACGCGTTGCCGCAGGCGATCGCGGGCGCGAATTTCCACATCGGGATCATCGCCGGGAAATTGAACGGCGTGATGCCGGCGACCACTCCCAATGGTTGCCGCATCGAATAGATGTCGATGCCGGGGCCGGCGCCCTCGGTGTATTCGCCCTTCATCAGATGCGGAATGCCGCAAGCAAATTCGGCGACTTCGAGTCCGCGCTGGATATCGCCCTTGGCGTCGGGAACGGTTTTGCCATGCTCACGCGCAAGGCAATCAGCGAGTTTGTCGTAATCACGCTGTACCAGTTCGACGAATTTCATCATCACGCGCGCGCGGCGCTGCGGGTTGGTGTTGGCCCACTCGACCTGGGCCGCCTTGGCGTTCTCGACGGCGGCGCGAACCTCGGCCTTGGAAGCCAGCGCCACCTTGGCCTGGACGTCGCCGGTCATCGGCTCGAAAACGTCGGCCGTCCGGCCCGAATTGCCCTTGACCTCTTTGCCGCCGATGAAATGTCCGATTGAACGCATGAATCTTCTCCCTAGACCCGGTTGGATCGCTTTGAGACCTTTTTGACCCGCATTTCCTAGGATACAAGTCTGATAAATTGCACCATAGATGTGCGGAAATGCTGGATCAAGGCGGCGGTACGATCGATTGGGATGACTTCCGTTTTCTGCTGGCGATTGCGCGCGGCGGAACGGTATCCGCTGCCGCAAAACAGCTTGGGGTCGATCATGCCACAGTGATCCGGCGTGTCGACCGGCTGGAACGGCATCTGTCCGCAAAACTGTTTGATCGGCGCAAAACCGGCTATTTGCTGACCGAGGCCGGCCAGCGCGTCGCCGACAGCGCGGAGGCGATGGAATCGACCATCGTCGCCAACCAGGAGGCGGTCGGCGGCTCGCGCGCGCATCTGACCGGTACGGTGCGGATCGGGGCGCCCGACGGCTTTGGCAGCCACTTCCTGGCCTCGCGCCTCGTAAAATTCGTCGAGCGCTACCCGGATCTCGACCTGCAGCTGGTCGCCACCGCGCGGCTGTTCAGCCTGTCCAAGCGCGAGGCCGACATTGCGATCAGCCTGACGATGCCGAAGGAAGGCCGGATCGTCGGGCGCAAGCTGCTCGACTACAGCCTCGGACTTTATGCCGCCCCCGCCTATCTCGACCGCGCGCCCGGGATTACCGGGCGCAGCGACCTCGCCGCGCATCGCTTCGTCGGTTACATCGAGGAACTGCTGTTCACGCCGGAACTGGATTATCTGCCGCAGGTTAGCCCAAGGATCTCCGCAAAATTCCGCAGCGCCAATCTGATCGCCCAGCTCAACGCCACCATCGCCGGCTTCGGCATCGCCGTGCTGCCGCATTTCATGGCGACGGCGCATCCGGAACTGCGTCCGGTGCTGCCAGGCGAAGTCACGATCTCGCGGACGTTCTGGCTGCTGATGCACGCCGACAGCAAGGACTTGGCGCGCATCCGGGCGGTCGCGGATTACATCTATGAGACGGTGGAAGGCGAACGCGCGCTGTTCAGCGGGCGGTGAAGCCACGTGTCGTCCCGGCGAAGGCCGGGACCCATAACCACCGGCCGCCATCGCCTGCCGAGATCGTTGTTAATTGCTTTCTTTTCCAACACGGCCGTCACGGAATATGGGTCCCGGCCTTCGCCGGGACGACGGTGGTGGCTCTAATTCGGCTTCGACTTCGCCGCGGCCTTCTTCGCGGCCGGTTTCGCCGCCGCGGCGCGGCCGACCACGGCCTCGCGGCCCGCAGCCAGGATTTCATCCGAAAACTCGCCATTGCCGGCGATCCGCGACAGCACCAGCGTGCCCATCATGGTCGCGAGCGCCGCGACGGCCTGCTTGCGCGCGACCTTGCGCGGGACGTCGAGAATCTGATCGGCCATCATGTCGATCATCGCTTCAAGCTTGGCCGCAAAAGCCTTCCGCGTCTTCGCGCTCTCACGCGCGATCTCGGCGCCCAGCGTCGGAATCGCGCAGCCATGGCCGGGATCGTCGCGATGAACAGGCGTCAGATAATTCTCGACGATGGTTGCGAGGCGCTTGTCCGGCGGGGTCTCGTCGGCGACCTTGCGCCAGCGCTCGGTCGAGCGGTCCATCGCATAGGCAAAGGCTTCGATCACCAGCGCCTCGCGGGAATCGAAATGGGCGTAGAAGCCGCCATGGGTCAGGCCGGCCTCCTTCATCAGGTCGGCGACGCCGATGCCATGGGCGCCCTTTTCGCGAAGCCGCACGGACGCCTTCTTCACGATCCGCGCGTGGGTTTCCTGCTTGTGCTCCTTGGAATAACGCATCGTAATCCCGTAACCATTAGATGTTTCCGGTCATATAATAGCAGTTGCGCGTAAAAATAGCTGCAACTATTTCGTTTTAGCCTCGCCGCCGATCATCGAGAAGGTGGCGGTCGCGTGCACTGCAAGATTGCCGGCGCCGTCGCGGACAAAGCCTTCGGTATAGCTGGTCTGGCGGCCGAGTTTTATGATCTTGCCTTCGGCCGAGATCTTGCCCGATTTGACCGAGAGCGGCCGCAAATAGGTCAGCTTGAGATCGAGCGTCACCGCGCCCTGCCCGGCCGGCAACATGGTCGAGATCGCGCAGCCCATGGCGGTGTCGAGCAGGGCCGCCGCGGTCGCGCCGTGCAACAGACCGATGGTATTTTCCAGGCTTTCGTGCGGTTCGAGTTCCATCACGATCCGCCCCGGTTCGGCAGTACGAAGTCGGAAATCGATCAGGCGGGCCATCGGCGGTTCCGGCAGGATGCCGTCGCGGATCGCGCACATCGCCTCCATGCCCGTCAGTCCGGCGGCGGCCTTCGCGGCTGGCCCCGGCGCCTGCCAGTCGACCACGCGCTCCCGGCGCATGGCTGAAGAAAACAGGTCGGCGGTATCAATCGCGCTCATGGCGGCTCCATTTGAATGACGCTCGTCATATTACCTAAATAGGCCTCGCCGCGCAACGGTCCCTCGCCTGCCCTTGACAATTCAGCGCATTGTCCGGGAAGTGGCGCGAACCGTGCCGCTGAACCCAAAACCAAAACCAATCAGAGAAAATCAGATGGAAATGCTCAATCCCCATTGCGGTATCGACCGCGATTCCCGCGGCGTGGTGCGGCTGTCGATCTGCAATGCCGGCTCGCTCAACATCCTGAGTTCGGCCGTCACCAACGGCGTGCGCGAGGGCTTTGAGAAACTCGCCACCGATCGGACCATTCGCGTGGTGATCCTGGCCGGCCAGAGCGAGAAGAGCATGATCGGCGGCGCCGACATCAAGGAAATGGCAAAACTCGACCAGAAATCCGCCGAAGCCTTCATCACGCGGCTCCGCGACCTCTGCGAAGCCGTGCGCCAATTCCCGGCGCCCGTGATCGCGCGGCTGCCCGGCTGGTGCCTTGGCGGCGGACTGGAAGTCGCGGCTGCCTGCGATTTCCGGATTGCCGCGCACGACGCCCATTTCGGCATGCCCGAGGTCAAGGTCGGCATTCCCTCGGTGATCCACGCCGCGCTGTTGCCGCGCCTGATCGGCTGGGGCCGCGCCCGCTGGCTTGTCATGACGGCCGAAAACATCGACGCGCCGACGGCGCTGGCGTGGGGGCTGGTCGACAAAGTCGCGCCGGCCGGCGGCCTCGATGACGCGGTCGAGCACACGGTCAAGGCGCTGCTCGAATGCGGCCCCGAGGCGCTGCGCTCGCAGAAGGCGCTGCTGCGGCAATGGGAAGAACTGCCGCTCAAGGAGTCCGTCAATCTTAGCGTCGGCGTGTTCGGGCAATCCTTCCTGACCGGAGAGCCGCAGCGGATGATGCAGGGCTTTCTCGACCGCAAGCGATAGAAGCAGCGACGCGAAGCGCTGTTTCTATCGGCTGGCGCTGGCGCCCGGCCACAACCCCGGCGACGTCACTGTCTTCCGGAACGCGGCCTGCCGATTATGGACATTCGCCATCCTGGATTGCATGGTTGGCAATCGCATGCCGCAGGAGAAGAAAGAAGAAATGGAAAGGTCGTTCGACGCAATCGTACTCGGTTTGGGAGCAATGGGTTCCGCCGCGACTTACCAGCTGGCCAGTCGAGGCGCCTCGGTTCTCGGGATTGATCAGCTCAAGCCGCCTCATGAGTTGGGTTCGACGCACGGCGATACCCGAATTACGCGCATCGCCTGCGGCGAGGGTCCCGAGTACTCGCCATTTGCCAAGCGGTCGCACGAGATATGGCGCGACATCGAGAGCCGGACCGGTCGGGATCTTTTGACGCAAAATGGACTGCTGGTGATCTCCGGCAAGGGTCAGCGTGCCGCCGGACACGAAAATCCGGAATTCCTTAGGACCACGGTGGCAGCGGCCGACCAGGCCAAGATCCGCTACGAAATTCTGGATGGCAAAACGATCAGGGAGCGTTTTCCCGTCTTCAATGTCAACGACGACGACGAAGCCTATTTCGACAAGGTCAGCGGCTTTGTGCGACCTGAATCATGCGTGGAGGCACAGCTTCAGCTCGCGGCAACCTCGGGCGCCATGCTGCGCTTTTACGAGAAGGTGCTGAAATTCGAACCCGATGGCGACGGCGTGCAGGTGACGACAGGCGTCAGCACCTATCGCGCCAAGAAACTCATCATCACCGCCGGCCCATGGATCAACCAGGTGTTAGGCCTGGATCGACAATTCAGCATAACACGGCAGGTGCTTTATTGGTTTGGCCTGAAAAACCAGCACCAATACCCGGAATTTCTTCCAGAGCGACTTCCGGTATACATCTGGCAACTTCCGGCACCCCAGAGCATCTACGGCTTTCCATTGATTGGCCACCCCGAACAGGGGGTAAAGATCGCCACCGAGCAGTATGTCGATGCGACGACGCCCGACACGGTTCGCCGGAGCGTTTTTCCAGACGAGATCACCAGGATGTTCAGAACCTATGTCGGGCCGTTCTTCCCTGGCCTCGACGAGACGTGCGTGAAGACGAAGGTGTGCCTTTACACCTGCGTGAAGAACGCCCGGTTTATCATCGATCGTCACCCCGATATGAAGAACGTCATCATAGCGTCGCCGTGCTCGGGGCACGGGTTCAAACATTCCGCCGCTGTCGGAGAAACCCTTGCGCAGATGGCGCTTGGCCAATCACATCTGGACGTAAGCAAGTTCTCGTTTTCAGGCGTTATCTGAGATCCCGGCGCGCCGCCGCAAAAAGGCGGCCGCCGACGCTTCAGCGGCCTTCGAACTTCGGCTCGCGCTTCTCCATGAAGGCCTTGATGCCTTCCTGCATGTCCTGCGTCTTGAACAGCGGCAGGAGCTGCAGGTAGACGTGGTGCACGTGGTCCGGGAACGTCTCGTTCAGTCCCATCCGCATCATCCGCTTGGCGGCCTGCACCGCCAAAGGCGCATTGGCCGCAATCTCCCGCGCCACCGCACGCGCCCGTCCCATCAAATCCGCATCCGGAACCACCTCGTTGGCGAGCCCCCATTCGAGGCATTCGCGCGCGCTGAGCGTGCGCCCGGTAAAGATCAATTCGGAGGCCTTGGCCCAACCAATCATGCGCGGCAGGAACCAGGTGCCGCCGGACTCCGGTACCACCCCGCGCTTGACGAACGCGGCGGCCAATTTCGCCGATTCCGCCATGATGCGGATATCGCAACCGAGCGCGGTATCCATGCCGTAGCCCGCCGCGCCGCCGTTGACCGCGCAGATCGTCGGCTTGTCCATCGCCTGCATCACCGTCGGCGGCGTGTTGCGCAGGTCGAGCGAGGTGCTCGAGGAAGCCGAGCTGAGCCCATCCCCGCTGCGCTCCTTGCGCAAATCCAACCCCGCGCAAAAGGCGCGTCCATTGCCGGTCAGGATCACGCAGCGCACGGCCTTGTCTTCATTGGCCCTGATCAGGAGGCGCGTCAGGTCGTTCAGCATCGGCCCGGAGATGGTGTTCATGCGCTCAGGCGCATTGAGCGTGATGACCGCAATGCCCTCGTCGACCTCGTAGAGAACTTCGTTGGATTCGGACTGCTCGCTGCGGACGGGTTGATTCATCGTACGGCCTTCTTTCAATCGTGAAGGTTGTTCGCGTTCGACACATGCTGCCTTGCCATCCCGCGTCTTTCAAGCTGTAGTCGACGTGAACAAGGAACCGGATGAACAAAGCGGGAAACGCATGAGACCTGCCGGCAAGGGGCCGCTGGATTCGCTCTATTTCAACTATCCGATTTTTCCGGCGCGGCGCGTGCCCGAACTGGATGGCGTGGCCGTTCGCCATCCCGTTGCGATCGTCGGCGCCGGCCCGATCGGCATGACGGCCGCTTTGGTGCTGGCGCGATACGGCATCCGCAGCGTGCTGATCGATCGCAAGGACACTTTTAATGACGGCAGCCGGGCGCTCTGCATCGCGCGGCCGAGCATGCATATCCTGGAGCGGATCGGCGCGGTGGCGCCCTTCCTCCAGAAATCACTGGGATGGCGCTACGGCCGCAGCTACTACCGCGGCGAACAAATCTTCCGGCTCGAGATGCCGCATCCGCCGAATGAAAAATATCTGCCGATGTACAATCTGCAGCAGCAGTACATCGAGCAATATCTGCATGACGCGGTCGCGGCCTGCGACCTCATCGACATGCGCTGGCAGAGCGAGCTTTCCGAGATCAAGCCGGACGCGGATGGCATTTCGATCGGTATCACCTCGCCCGTCGGCAACTACCGCCTCGATGCCGGGTATGTGCTGGCCGCCGACGGCGCGCGTTCGCCGATCCGCTCCCAGCTTGGGCTGCGGATGAAGGGCGACAATTACGAAGGCCGCTACGTGATTGCTGATATCCGCATGGATCACGATTTTCCGACCGAACGCCGCGCCTTCTTCGAACCGAGCGGCAATCCCGGCGGCACGGTGCTGATCCACAAGCAGCCGGAAAGGATCTGGCGCGTCGACTACCAGCTTCGCGAAGGCGAAAGCGAACAGGAAGCGATGCGCGAGGACAACATCCGCGCGCGCGTCGGCGCCATCCTTGGTGACATCGGCCACGACCGACCGTGGGAGCTGGAATGGTGGAGCGTCTATTCCGCCAACACGCTCTGCCTCGACGACTACCGGCACGGCCGGGTGTTCTTCATCGGCGACGCCGCGCATATCGTGCCGATTTTTGGCGTGCGCGGCCTCAACAACGGCCTCGCGGATTCCGAAAATCTCGGCTGGAAGCTGGCGCTCGTCCTCAACGGCGAGGCGGATGAAGCCCTGCTCGACAGCTATTCGCCGGAGCGCCGCGGCGCCACGCTCGATGTGTTCGCCAATGCCACCAAGAGCACGCGTTTCATGACGCCGCCGACCCGTGGCTGGCGGCTCGCGCGTGAGGCGGCGCTCTCGCTGAGCCTGAAACACGAATTTCCGCGCGGCCTCGCCAATCCCAGGCAGATGCAGCCCTACACCTATTCCGAGAGCCCGCTGACGCCCTATGCTGCCCGTGATGCCGATTTTGCCGGCGGCCCCGTCTGCGGCAGCGTTGCGCCGAACGCGAAGCTTCCCGACGGTAGTCATTTGCTGGATCAGGCCGGCATTGGCCTGACTGCCATCCTGTTCTGCCGGGGCGCGCCGTCCACCGACGACATCATGCTCCTCGACCGGCTTCGCAACACGGACAAGCGCCTTGCCGCACTCTTGATCGGAACCAGTCACGTCAGCGACGCCGACGGCGAGATTGCTCGCCTGTACGCGGCGGCTCCCGGCACGCTTTATCTGCTGCGTCCCGACCTGCATGTCGCCGGGCGATGGAAAACGATCGCCGCAAATGAGGTGCTGCGGACCGCCGCCTTGTGCCTCGGGAGGGCCAGAGCATGAGCACGATGCCATCAGCGGATTTCGAAACCGCCTATGAGACGCTCGCAACGGCCATCGATTCGGCCGGGCCCGAGCGCGAGGCGCTGTTCCTGACCCGGCTGGCGCTGGTGCTCGGCCATGAACTCGGTGACATCGCCGTGTTCCAGAATGCCATCAAGACAGCGCTCGACGGGCTGGAATAGCGCGACGCCGCTCCACACGTCCTGCCCCGATCAACGGATCAATTCATCTCATCCGAAGGCCAAGATTTTCTCATGGAATGATCCACTCATTTCCGTGAGATCATCCGTTGCAATTCTTGCAGCGCATCATATGATATTCATAATCTTATTATCTGAACATCCCTGGGAGTTCCGCCATGGCCGCCTCCGATCCCGTCGTCATCCTGTCCGCCGCCCGCACCCCGCTGGGCCGCTTCATGGGCGAGTTGTCGCCCTTCAGCGCCCACAAGCTCGGCTCGCATGTGATCGGCGCGGCGCTGGAACGCGCAAAACTGGCGCCGGAGCGGATCGACGAAGTGTTCATGGGCAACGTGCTGCCGGCCGGCCAGGGCCAGGCCCCGGCGCGTCAGGCCGCACGCGGCGCCAAGCTGCCGGATGCCACCGGCGCCACCACCATCAACAAGGTGTGCGGCTCCGGCATGAAGGCCACCATGCTGGCCCATGACATCATCAAGGCCGGCTCGGCCGAGATCGTGCTGTCGGGCGGCATGGAGAGCATGTCGAACGCGCCCTATCTGCTGAGCAAGGCGCGCGCGGGCTATCGCGGCGGCCATGACCGGATCATCGACCACATGATGATGGACGGGCTTGAGGACGCCTATGAGTCCGGCCGCTCGATGGGCGATTTCGGCGAGGCCACCGCGGAAGCCTATCAGTTCACCCGCGCCGATCAGGACGCTTACGCGATCGAGACGCTGACGCGCGCCCGCAAGGCGGTGGAAGGCGGCGCGTTCAAAGCCGAGATTGTGCCGATTACCGTCAGCGAGAAGACCGGTCCGCGCGTGATCGCCAATGACGAGCATCCGCTCAAGGTCGATCCCGCCAAGATCCCCGGGCTGAAAGCGGCATTCCGCGCCAACGGCACGATTACGCCCGCCGCCTCCTCCGCCAATGCCGACGGCGCCGCAGCCCTGATCCTGGCGCGGCGCTCGCTCGCCGATCGCGAAGGCCTGCGGGCGTTCGCCGAGATCAAGGGCCACGCCACCCACAGCCAGGAGCCGCAATGCTTCACCACGGCGCCGATCCCGGCGATCCGGAAACTGCTCGACAAGGTCGGGTGGAGCGTCGGCGATGTCGATCTGTTCGAGATCAACGAGGCATTTGCGGTGGTGGCGATGGCGGCGCAGCGCGACCTCGGGATTCCCCGCGAGAAGCTGAACGTCAACGGCGGCGCCTGCGCGCTCGGTCATCCGATCGGCGCCACCGGCGCGCGCCTGATCGTCACGCTGCTGCACGCGCTGGAAGCGCAGAACCTGAAGCGCGGCGTCGCAGCGCTTTGCATCGGCGGCGGTGAAGCCACTGCGATCGCGGTCGAGCGCATCGTGCATTAGCGCGATGTCCGAAAACGAGGGAAGTTTAGCATTTATGTCACGAGGCGATTGTGGCAGGAGGTGCCGCACCGACACATCCTGCAAATCCTCCAATTGAATTTTTCAGAGGCTCAATGATTTCGAACTGGCTGTCCGCCGCCCTCGCCCGCCGCAACATCCATTATGCCTGGGCGATGGTCGGCGTGACCTTCTTAACCGCGCTGATCTCGGCCGGCACCGTCGGCGCGCCCGGCGTCTTCATCGTGCCGCTGCAGAAGGAATTCGGCTGGAGCGCCGCCGAGATCTCCTCGGCGCTGTCGATCCGCTTCATCCTGTTCGGGCTGATGGCGCCGTTCGCGGCGGCACTGCTGAACCGGTACGGGCTGCGCAACATGTCGCTGTTGTCGCTGCTGATCGTGGGCTCCGCGCTCATTGCATCGTTGTTCATGACGCAGGTCTGGCACCTGATGGTGCTGTGGGGCGTCGTGATCGGCCTCGGCACCGGCATGACCGCGCTGGTGCTGGGCGCCACGATTTCGGCACGCTGGTTCGTGGCGCGGCGCGGCCTCGTCGTCGGTATCCTCACCGCGAGCGTGGCGACAGGCCAGCTCGTCTTCCTGCCTCTATTGGCAACGCTGACGGAGCATTATGGCTGGCGGAACGCGCTGGCGCTGATCTGCGTGATGCTGGGGGTCGCGGCCTTTGCCGTGGCGATGATCATGCGCGACCGTCCGAGCGACCTTGGCCTCCGGCCCTACGGCGATGGGGGCACCGAGCCGATCGTAGCGCCGCCGCCGAGCAATGCACCGATCATGGCCGCGGCACTCGGCACCTTGCGCGACGCCTCGAAGACGAAAGTGTTCTGGATCCTGTTCGGTACCTTCTTCGTCTGCGGCGCCAGCACCAACGGCCTGATCCAGGTGCATCTGATTCCGATGTGCTTCGATTACGGCATCCCGCAGGTCCAGGCCGCGAGCCTGCTTGCCGCGATGGGCATCTTCGACTTCGTCGGCACCATCGTGTCCGGCTGGCTGTCGGACCGCTACGACAATCGCTGGCTGCTGTTCTGGTATTACGGCCTGCGCGGACTGTCGCTGCTGTTCTTGCCGTTTACGGATTTCTCGTTCTACGGCCTGTCGGTGTTTGCGATGTTCTACGGGCTGGACTGGATCGCCACCGTGCCGCCGACGGTGCGGCTAACCGCGCAACGGTTCGGCCCGGAACGCGCCAACCTGGTGTTCGGCTGGATTTTCGCCGGCCACCAATTGGGCGCCGGCATTGCCGCCTTCGGCGCGGGTCTGTCGCGGACGATCTATGCGACCTATGTGCCCGCCTTCTTCGTCGCCGGCGCGCTCTGCATCGTCGCGGCGCTGATCACGCTGGCTATCGCGAGGCCGGCACCGAAGCCGGCGGTGGCGGTGGCCGCGGCCTAGCTCAACTTAGTAAGTGATGGTGGTGCGAACACCCACCATCACCCCGTCCCTGATGCGCTTTGTCTGCGTCGCATCGTTCGGATCGGGCGCGCCGCCGCCGGGATGGGCGATGTACTGCACCACCGGCTGCAACAAAAAGCCTGGCCGCACTTCGTGCTGGTAGGTGATCTCCAGGATCGCCTCATAATTGCGGACCGGATATGGCGTGCCGGTAAATATCTGCATGTCACGGTCGAGCGCGCGGGCGCGATCGGAAATCCGCGCAAAGGTCCCTGCGATCCCGAACCTGTCGTTCGGGCGCTGCGCGCTGAAGCCTGTGAACAGAAAGCCGCCATCGATATAGGCACTGACGAGGTTGCGGTCCGACGGGCTCATCGAGGCGCGCATGAAGAAGGCGATGCCCTTGTCGGAGCCCGGCGCTGCGCGCATCAACAACTGCTCGTAGACCATGAACACGCCGGGATTTCGCCGCCGCCATGCGGTCTCGCCGTTGCTGTTGGGATCGGCCAGCGACAGGCCGTCGGCGGAGAACCGCTGATCGGGGAACGACTTCATGTGATACCAGCCGCCGCCGGTGATCGTCCCGGGCAGCCGGCTTTCACCAAGCTGAACCCTGTATTTGAGCTGCGCGATCCACCACGGCGGATCGCTGACGCGAAACAACAGCCCGTGCGGATTCTTGATCTGCGGGTCTTCCGGCCCTGGTGGAGCCGAGTCGCCGTTAAACAGCGCGAAGTACGCCGTGAGCCGGTCCGAGAGTTCGGCTTTCACCCTGATGCCCATCACCGAGAGTGGTGGCGACGGCCCGCCGCTCGGCAAATTGATGCCGGCATGGCCCGGCCAGCCCAGCGCCGAATTGACGAAGATGTCGTCATAGGAACTGTCGATGAATTCGATGTCGGACGCCTGCTGTCCGACACGGACGGCGAGCTTGCCGCCGAGCAGCTTCTGCTCGACCCAGAATTCGTAAAGCCGCGTGGCCGGCAACGCCTCGATGCCGCTCACTAGCATCAGATTGCCGATATAGCTGCGCGACAGCCCGTCGCCGTGGATCTGGAACATGTTGGCGTGGAAGCTGGCACCGGTCCAACCCGCCACCTTTTCCAAATCGATCGTGGTGCCCAAATCGAGACGGCCGGTGTAGATCGCCCCCGTCCGCATGCCGCCGGAAATATTGGCGAGCCCTTCCCCGATATAGACCAGGCTGAACTGATAGCCGGCATCGGCCAATAATTCCCGTGTGTCTTTTTTCGCTGCTGGAGTCGTGTCGGCATACGCGAGCGGTGCGAGCACAAGACAGGCCGCCGTCGCAAGCAAGGTAACGGCGCGGGAAAGAACGCTGTACATGGTATCGATACCGTCGCCGACTGCTTTATTTGAAGAAGCCTGAGCGGCGCATGGCGAGATAGGCCGCACCGGCGACGCCAACCATGATCGCCGCCGCCCACAAAAATCCGGTTTCGGTGTCGGTGAGCGGCAGGCCCTTGGTGTTCATGCCGAAGATACCTGTCACCAGTGTCGGCGGCAGCAGCATCGTCGTGACGATGGACAGCGTATGGAGGTGCCGGTTGCTTTCCTCCTCCATCTTGAAATGAATTTCTTCCTCCAGGAGGCGGCTGCGCTCGCGCAGTTCGACGATGTCGTGGTCGAGACCATCGAGCCGCTGCGCCAGTTTTCCGGCCTGAAGCCGCAGCGCCGGGCTGAGGTGTTCAACGCTCTTCTGCTCGAGCCGGTGGAACAGCACGCGCAAGCCCGCCAGCTGCCGGTGCAACCGCACGCAGGTTCGCCGCGACCGGCCGAGCGCTGCGCGCATTTCCGATCTTGTCTCGCCTGCGAGAATCCGTTCCTCGATATTGTCGATTGCGGTGCCGATCTTGTCGGCCATGCGGTCCATGGTATCGGCGACCTCGTCGACGATCTTCTCCAGCAATGCGGCGACGGTATCGACGCGATGACCACTCTCCAGCACGCGGCGGGTGGCATCGACGGCGCAAAGCGCCTGATGCCGGCCACTGATCAGGAGCCGTTCGGTCATCGCGAAGCGAAGAAATCCGGTTTCTTCGGTCGCGGTGTCGATGGCGCGAACGAGATCGGAGAACACCCCGTAGACGCAATGGTCCGAGATGTGGAGTTGCTGATAATTGTCTTTCGACAGCAACAGCTCGCGTGCCGGTAGGGGCACGTCCGCACCCGCCAGCCATGACCGCGCCCGCGCGTCAGTCAGATTGAAGTGCAGCCACAGCCGGCCATCATGGCTGAATTCGATCGGCACGTTGATCGGCAGCGGCTCGGCGCTGCCATCGCTGTGCAGACGAAACGCCCACACCAGTCCCGGGATCGCCGAAGCGGCATCGGCTATCGGCATGCCCACACCTATTGCAGGCTCGGCCAAAGTATCCATCGAAGACATCAGCAGCCCCCGCCAAACCCTGCGCAGCGGCCATAGGAGAACTCAGCCGCAGCGGCCCTCATGCATGCCAGGCGATTCAAGTGCGTTTTTGTTACAGTTTGATGTCACCGAAGAGAGCGCTCTCGCCGCCTACTCCGCGGCGAGACCGGTTACCGCCGCCTGGTCGGCTTCCTTGTTGTAGTCGTGAACCACGCGGCCGAACGGCAACGTCAGATCGGCGAGGAAATGATGGGCGCCGACCACCCGGCGCACCGGAAAATCCGCCACCGGCGCGTTGACGTGCGGCACCAGATGCAACCGCCCCGGCCCGATCCATGAGCCCTTGACGACGATGTCGGTGAGGTTGATCGCAACAAGCTGGCAGATTTCGAGCCGGCCATCGACGCCCGGGATCATCTTGAGATTGATCTGCGTCTTCGACAGCGTGGCGCGCGTGATTTCGCCGTTGCCGGCCATGCTTTCGTGCTTGTAGCCCATGGTGCCCATCGCCACGAGCTGACCGGCATATTCCAGCGTGCCGGTGAAGGTGTCCTTGACGATTTCGAGCTTGGGGTGGGCGTACTTCTTCGGAAAGCCCCAGATTTCGCGCCCCGCTGCGATTGGCGGATCGTCGTCGAGATACATCTGCGAGACGAAATTGACTTCCTCGCCATGCAGGCACGCCGGGATCACAAGCCCGGATTCGGTGTAGCTGCCGAACCCGGAACTGTCCGGCATCTTGATCCATTCATAGTGCACGATCGGCTGATCGACCGGCTCCAGCGGCTCGGGCAGGCCGGCGCGGATCAGTTCGGGATCGGTCTCATAGGTGATGACGAGAAATTCGCGGTTGACGAAACGATACGGACCGGCGGGATAGCTTGGCCCTGCGGCCGGCATCGACGGAAACTTGAGCAAGTCTTCCCTGCGCATTGCAATCCCCTGCTGAAAATCGTCCTGCCGATTGCTAGCGGCCGAAATTGACAGGGATGTGAGGGATTTCCTTCAGCGTCATGACCGCAAATTTCGATCTCCATTTTTCGAACACGCCAATGTTTCAGGCGCGGGCAAAAGCGCGAGGCGGCAAAAGCCGATCGTTGCATTTGTCATCATCGCGTCACCAGTGCGCGGAATTGTCGGGGCAGTTTTGGAGTAATGAATATGGACGCGCGAACCCCACATCTCGAACAGACCATTCATGCGCGCGGCTGGCGGCCGAAGCGCTGCGACCGCGTTGCGCTGGTGCTGCAGGGCGGCGGTGCGCTCGGCGCCTATCAGGCTGGCGTCTATCAGGCCCTGCACGAGGCCCATATCGAGCCGGACTGGGTCTGCGGCGTGTCGATCGGCGCGATCAATTCGGCGATCATCGCCGGCAACCCGCCCGAGCGCCGGCTCGAACGCCTGCAGATTTTCTGGGACCGCATCACCAGCCGCAAGATCTGGCACTACACGCCGGACGGCGACATCTATCGCAAGGCGCGGAATTTCGCGAGCTCGTTCATGACGACGACGCTGGGCCAGCCCGGCTTCTTCACGCCGCATATGACCAATCCGTGGCTCAGCGCCACCGGCGCTCGGACGGCGACGAGCTATTACGACACCGAGCCGCTGCGCCAGACGCTGCTCGAGCTCGTCGATTTCGACATGATCAACGACAAGCGAATCCGGTTTGCGGTCGGCGCGGTCAACGTGCTGTCAGGCAATTTCATCTATTTCGACAACGCCGACGACGAGATCATTCCCGAGCACATCATGGCGAGCGGCGCGCTGCCGCCTGCCCTGCCGATGGTCAAGGTCGGCACCGACCATTTCTGGGATGGCGGCATTGTCTCGAACACGCCGCTGCAGCATCTCCTGGACCAGGAAGACAGCCTCAATTCGCTGGTGTTCCAGGTCGACCTGTTCAGCGCGCGCGGAGCCTTGCCGCGCGACATCCAGGACGTGATGGCCCGGCACAAGGACATCATGTATTCCTCGCGCACGCGCCACAACACCGACGTCTACCGCAAGACGCACAACCTGAAAGCGCGTCTGCACAAGGCGCTGTCACGAATTCCCGACGATCAGCTGTCCGACGAAGAGCGTCAGATCAAGTCGAGCATCGGCAATCTGCCCGAGATCGCCATCCTGCAACTGATCTACCAGCAGAAGGCCTATGAGGGCGACGCCAAGGACCACGAATTCTCGGGCACCTCGATGCGCGAGCACTGGATGAGCGGCCACGAGGACACCAAGCGCACGCTCAAGCGCCGCGACTGGATCCGGATGCCCGACGAAGGCATGGGCATCGTGATCCATGATGTGCATCGGGAGAACGAGACGTAGGCGGCGTCTCACTCAGCCGTCATTGCGAGCGAAGCGAAGCAATCCATCGCGCCGCGGAGGAACCATGGATTGCTTCGTCCGCTTTGCTCCTCGCAATGACGAGAAACTACGGCCTGATCGCCATGTTCGTCGCCGGCCCCGTCGTGAGGACCCGTTCAGCCAGCCGCGCGAATTCGCACAGTAGCGAGCGCGTCTTGCGGGGATCGATCACTTCCTCGACCCAGAATTTTTCGGCCGAGCGGAACGGCGAGCGAAGCTTGTTGAGGCGGTCCTCGATCTCTTTCAGTTTCGCGGCCGGGTCTTCCGCGGCATCGATGTCGGCGCGATAGGCGGCTTCGATGCCTCCCTCGAGCGGCAGCGAGCCCCAATAGGCCGACGGCCAGGCGTAACGCATCGAATAGCGGTTGGCCGGCTGGTGCACGACGCCGGCGACACCAAATGCGTTGCGCACGATGATGGTGCACCAGGGCACGGTGCTCTGGTTGACGGCGGCCATCGCGCGCACGCCGTGACGGATGGTCGCCGACTTCTCGGCCTCGAGCCCGATCATGAAGCCCGGGCAATCCATCAGATAGACCACCGGCAGATGGAAGGTTTCGGCGAAGTCGACCCAGCGCACCACCTTCTGGCAGGCTTCCGCGGTCCACGATCCACCGTAGTGGAAGGGATCGCTTGCGAGCAGCAGCACCGCGCGGCCTTCGAGGCGCGCGAGGCCGGTGATGATCGGGCGGCCGAAATTGGCGTTGACCTCGAAAAACGAGCCCTTGTCGACGACAGCGTCGATGATCGGGCGCATCTTGTAGACCTGACGACGATTGCGCGGCACCGCCTTCATCAGTGCTTCCTCGGCGCGCTCCGGATCGTCGGTGCAGGGCGTGGCCGGCGGCAGTTCGTAGACCGATGACGGCAAATAGGACAGGAAGCGCCGGGCGCGCTCGAACGCCTCTTCCTCGGTATCGACGGCATCGTCCACACCGCCCGCGCGGGTCTGGATGTCGGCGCCGCCCAGTTCCTGTTTGGTCAGGTCCTGACCGAGACGCTTCACGACCGGCGGACCCGCGACGAACATCGCCGAATTCCTGGTCATGACAGAATAATGGCTCGCCGCCAGCCGCGCCGCGCCGAGGCCTGCAACCGAGCCGAGGCCGAGCGCCACCACCGGCACGCGCGCCATGTTCGCCGTCGTGAACCAGTACCAGCGCGTGCCGCCGACGCCGCCCGGCAGATTGGCGGCCCCTCGCGTCTCGATCGTCTTCACCGAGCCGCCGCCGCCCGAGCCTTCGATCACGCGGATGATCGGCAGCCGGAAATCATGCGCCATCTCTTCGGCCATCAACGGCTTGGCGGAGATCGAGGCGTCGGCCGAGCCTCCGCGCACGGTGAAATCGTCGCCAACGACGACCACCGAACGGCCTTCGACCTTGGCCCGGCCGAACACGCAGTTCGCGGGCGTCAGGTGCTTGAGTTCGCTGTTCTCGTCATATTCGGCGATGCCGGAGATGGCGCCGATTTCGTGGAAGGACTTCTGGTCAACGATCCTGTCGATGCGCTCCCGAACGGTGAGCCGGCCCTGGTCGTGCTGACGCTTGACCTTGTCAACGCCTCCCATCTCGCGCGCGAACGCTTCGCGCCGGGCGAGGTCGTCGAGTTCCGGCTTCCAGTTCATTCGTATCCTCCGCCTTGATGATTTTATTATTGTTATGCAATGACACCGGAAGCGCTTTTCTTTCCAGCCGGTTGGTGAAGATGTCGCCGTCGGCGCCTTCGAGCAGACCGCCGAGCGCAGCCCCCAGTTCGACCATCACCGGCGCCACGTCGCGGTGCACCCGCTTTTCATCGAACATCGCGGACAGCAGACCGATCGTCGCGACGACGTAGGTTTGGTATTGCGGCGACCACAGCGGCACGGCGCAACCGTTGATGTGCGGGCTCCAGGTGCCGCAGGCCACGACATAGCCGTGTTCGCGCAGATGACGGCGATTGTCCTCGATGCGCGACTTCAGCATCCGCGCGCTATCCGGCATCTCGCGCTCCATTTCCACGATCAGCGCATCGCCGACATCGTCGTCGAGCGCCGCGGTGTAGGCGTGCCCCGCCGCCGTGCTAGCCATCGCAATACGGCTACCGGTGGTCTCGTGCAGGCCGAGCGCATTCGCGGCGCGGGCGAACTCGAGATAGACCAGCTGAAAGCGATCGGGAATCACGAAGCCGACGGTGCCCGGCAATTGCTCGGCGACATCCTGCAACCGCAACCGGATCAGGTTGCGCAGCTGCAGTCCCTTCATCATCGAAGTGCTCATCGCTACCGCGCTCGGGCCGATGCGGTACTTCTGGTCGCGCGGCAGATAGACCAGCTGACCCATCCGCGTCAGCGTGTGCGTCAACCGCGACACGGTCGATCGCGGCAGGCCGCAGCGATTGGAAATTTCGAGATTGCCGAGTCGGGCTTCGTGACCCTCGAAGCAGCGCAGGACATCGAAGGCCCGCGACACCACCTGGATCACATCGCCCTCGCCCGCCAGATCGCTGGCGAGCATTCCCTGTTTGCTAAGCCGTTCCGAGCGTCTTCCCATATGTCGGCTCCATTCCGTCCTGCGGAATAAAATTCCACTTGCAGATCAAGCTACCTCAGGCAATCTGCAGCCACAACAAAAAGCCGTTCGCGGGACGAAATTGTCACGTCACACGGTCCCGGAGGGTGGCATGCCAGAGATCAAGATTGTGACTGAAGTCGCCGGACGCGTGTGCGCGCTGGCTGCCGAAGCCGGAGCTGATATCGGTGACGGCGACGAGATTGCATTCGTCGAAGCGATGAAAATGGAAATCCCGGTAACCTCGACAATTGCCGGGAAAATCAAGGCAATTCTGGTCAAACTCGACGACGTGATCGCTGAAGGACAGGTGGTCGCGATCGTCGAAGCTTAGCTCTTTCGCGCTCATACTTTTGATGCGTGACGATCTGTCCGCCAGTGCAACTGGCATAATGGCGGACGTGAACGTGCTCGGACGTTGCCATCGCAATGCTGCGATGACATCATCCCAATCAGAAAAAGTTTCATCTAGCGAAACAATTTGGGGGAAACATGAATCGTCGACTGTCGAACTTTGCGCCTGCCGTGCTCGCAGGCATCTCGCTCATGGCGTTTGCGCCGGCGCTGGCCCAGGACGTCAAGCTGCCGCCGACCATGACGTTCACCGCCTATGACACCGGTACCGCCGGATTCAACATTGCGGTCGCCGTCGGCAAGATGATGAAGGACAAATACGGCACGGACCTGCGGGTGCTGCCTGCAGGCAACGACGTCGCGCGCCTCGCCCCCTTGCGCGCCGGCCGCGCCGCGTCGTCAGCGATGGGGTCAGGCAGCTACTTCGCGCAGGAAGGGGTGTTCGAATTCGGCACCAAGGAATGGGGCCCGCAGGCCTTGCAACTGGTGCTGTCGTCGGTTGACTGCAATGGCGCTTCGCTCGGCGTGGCGAAGGACACCGGGGTGAAAGACGTCAAGGACCTCAAGGGCAAGCGCGTCGGGATTGTCGTCGGCTCGCCTGCGCTCAACCAGAACTCACTAGCGATCCTCGCGTTCGGCGACCTCAAGCAGAGCGACGTCAAGACGGTGGAATTCTCCAGCTACGGCGCGATGTGGAAGGGCTTGATCAACAACGACGTCGACGCCGCCTTTGCAACCACCATCACCGGACCGGCAAAGGAAGCCGAGACGTCGCCGCGCGGCATCGTCTGGCCGCCGCTCCCGCACAGCGACAACGCCGGCTGGGAACGCGTTCAGAAGGTCGGGTCCTTCTTCTTCCGCCATGTCGCCACCTGCGGCGCCGGCATTTCCAAGGATAAGCCGATCGAACTCGGAAATTATCCGTACCCGATCTTTGTCACCTACGGAACGCAACCGGCCGACCAGGTCTACGCGATCACCAAGGCAATGATCACGGGCTACGACATCTACAAGGACGCCGCCGCCGGCGCGGCCGGCCTTGCGGCCGACCGTCAGACCAAGAAGTGGGCGGTGCCCGTTCATCCCGGCGCGGTGAAGGCGCTGAAGGAAGCCGGCCAGTGGAGCGACGACCAGGAGACGCATAACAACGGGCTGATCAAGCGGCAGGCCGTTCTGGCCGCAGCCTGGGCCGACTTCGGCAAATCCAGTCCGCCTTTGGACGAGAAGGCTTTCCTCGATGCCTGGATGAAGGCGCGCGCCGCGGCGCTTGCCAAAGCCGGCATGCAGAACGGATTCGAGTAACCACCGTCTTTCCGATGAAGGCGAACACCATACTGGGGATTAATGATGTCACCTTCTGCAGCCAATAGCGCAGCGGCCGCTGCGCCCGCCAGGATCGAATTCGACGATCCTCATGCCGGTATCGGAAACTTACAAGAAGCCGAAGTCTCGCGCGTGCGTACGCTGCGCGGGGCTTGGCGGTGGGCGCTGATCGTCGCGACCGCGGTGACGATCCTGCTGTGCATCAACCAGCAATTCACGCTGAGATTCTTCATCGGATACACCCAACTCAACACCGAATATTTCTATCTGCTGATCGCGTTGATGTTGCCGTTCACGTTCCTGATCTTTCCGAGTTCGGAACGCTCTCCGCTCGAGCGGATCCCGTGGTATGATGTCCTGCTCTTCATCCTGACGTTTGCCTCATCCATCGTGTTGATGCGCAGCGTCCGCAAGGCGGCTGAGGCCGGTTGGGAGTTCGGTGGCGCGCCGACCATCGTTTTCGTTGCGGGACTGGTGATGTGGGCCGTGCTCATGGAGGCCCTGCGCCGCACCGGCGGATGGAGCCTTCTGCTGAGCGTCTTGCCGTTCACGGTCTATCCGCTGTTTGCGGACGCCAAATGGCTTGGCCCCTTCAGGGGCACGCAGTCGACGCTCGAGCAGGCGACCTCCTATCACGTGCTGTCAGGTGAGAGCCTGCTCGGTATTCCGATCCAGGCGTTCGCCGATACCGTGATCGGCTTCCTGGTGTTCGGTACCGCGCTGATGATGACCGGCGCCGGGAAATTCTTCATCAATCTATCGTTTGCGATGTGCGGCACCTTTCGTGGCGGCGCCGCGAAGGTCTGTATCTTCGCCAGCGGCCTGCTCGGCATGATGTCCGGCTCGATCATTTCGAACGTGCTGACCGCCGGCACCATGACCATCCCCGTGATGAAGAAGAGTGGTTTCCGCGCCTCCTATGCCGCCGCGATCGAGGCTTGTGCCTCGACCGGCGCGGTGCTGGCACCGCCGGTCATGGGCGCTACCGCCTTCGTGATCGCCCAGTTCCTCAACGTCAGTTATGCCGAGGTCGCAGTCGCCGCGATCATTCCGGCGACGCTGTATTATGTCGGCCTGTTCATGCAGGTGGACTCCTACGCGGCCCGCCACGGCCTGAAGGGCATTCCGCGTTCGGAACTGCCGAAGGTCATGGATACGATCAAGGACGGCTGGTACTATGTTTTCGTTATCGCGCTGCTGATCGTCATGTTGCTGTATTTCAAGCGCGAGAGCCATGCGCCGTTCTATGCGACCGCCCTGCTCCTGGTGCTGAACCAGCTGTTCTCAAAAGATACGCGCTGGACATTCACTACGATCAATAAATTTCTCGAGGTCAACGGGCGCACCTTTGTCGAACTGGTCGGCATTCTCGCCGGCTGCGGGCTCCTGATCGGCGCATTCTCGATGACCGGCGTGGTCTCCAGCCTCGCCAACGACCTGTTGCGGATCGCCGGTGACAATGCCTTCCTGCTGCTCGTCATGTGCGCCTTCACCAGCCTCGTTCTCGGCCTCGGCCTAACCACGACAGCCTGCTATATCTTCCTCGCCATCCTGGTGGCGCCGGCGCTGGAAAAGGTCGGCCTCAACCGCATGGCCGTGCACATGTTCATCTTCTATTGGGGCATGTTGTCGTCGATCACACCGCCGGTGGCGATCGCCTCCTTTGCCGCGGCCGGCATTGCCGGCTCACCGGCGATGAAGACGGGGTGGGAATCGATGTGGGTCGGCAGCATCATCTATTTCATTCCGTTCTTCTTCGTGATGAACCCCGCGCTGGTGTTGCAAGGCGCCAATCCGTACCTCGAAGGCCTCGGGCTGATGGCGCTGGCGGGGGTTGGCACGCTGTTCATCTGTGGCGGCATTCAGGGTTATCAGGCCTTCGTCGGCGACCTCAGAGGCGCCGGCACCCTGGAATGGCCGTTGCGGGTGCTGCTGGTGATCGGCGGCTTTGTGATCGCGACGCCCGGCGGCGGTATTAATCCGCTGTCGCAAATCCAGATCACGCTGCTCGGTCTCGCTATCCTGGCGCCGACGGTCCTGGCTGCGCTGTTCTTGATACGCCGCCAAAGTCTGGTGCCGAACCAGTTGCGCGCCCCGTGATTGCGCGGCAAAACGGTAGGCGATGAAAGTATCGCCCACCGGCGCCCCGGCCTGGACCAGTTCGAAACCGCCTTTGCTGCGGTTTCTCGACGGTTGTCATGCCGAATACCTGCCTGAGACCAGCGGGGCGGTCGCCGACTACATCCCAGAGCTCGGCAAGGCCGACCCTGACCATTTTGGCATCAGCCTCGCGACCCTCGACGGCCACGTCTACGAGGTCGGCGACACGCAAGTCCCCTTCACCATCCAGTCGATGTCAAAGCCCTTCGTGTTCGCGCTGGCGCTGGACACGCTGGGCGCCGCCCGCGTCGAAAGCGTGATCGGCGTCGAACCCTCGGGCGATCCCTTCAACTCGATCCGCCTCAACGCCGAGAACCACCCGTTCAATCCGATGGTCAACGCCGGTGCGATCGCCTGCTCCGGGCTCATCTATGAGGCCAAGGGCGACGGCGCGTTCGAGTACATCCGCCAGGCCTTGGGCCGCTTTGCCGGGCGCGAGCTTGATGTTGACGACGCCGTGTATTCCTCCGAGAGCCTGACCGGCGACCGCAACCGGGCGATCGGCTATCTCCTGCGCACCAACGCGGTCATCACGGACAATGTCGGCTCGGTGCTGGAGGTCTATTTCCGGCAATGCGCGATCCTGGTCAACGCCCGCGACATCGCCGTGATGGCGGCGACCCTGGCCAATCGCGGCATCAATCCGGTGACCGGCGAACAGGTGACGACGCCCTACGCGATTTCGCGGACGCTGTCGGTCATGACCAGCTCCGGCATGTATGACTACGCCGGCGAATGGATCTACCGTGTCGGCATCCCCGCCAAGAGCGGCGTCGGCGGCGGCATTCTAGCCGCATTGCCGGCGCGGATCGGGCTCGGCAGCTATTCGCCCAAACTCGACAAGCACGGCAACAGCGTCCGTGGCATCAAGGTCTGCGAGGCGCTGTCGGCGCATTACGACCTGCACATGCTCAACCGCAGCGACAATGCGCGCAATGCCATTATTGCCGATTACGATATCGGCGAAAATCCGTCACGGCGCAGCCGTCGCCCGCACGAGCAAACCATCCTCGCCGCGCACTATCAGGATGTTCGCGTTATCGAGCTGATGGGCACGCTGTCGCTGTCGAACGTCGACTATATTGCGCGCCGGCTCGTGGCCAAGCCGCGCCCGCAATTCGTCATCTTTGATTTTCGCCGGGTCACGTCGATGACCCCGGCGGGCGCCCGGCTGCTCGCCGAGGAGTTTCGCGAGCTGGCGGCCTATCAGGTCACCGTGATCGTGTCCGGCATCAAGCGGGCCGACGCCGAATGGCAGCCGATCGCGGAGCGGACCGCCACCCTGCCGAACATGCGGTACTATTTCCTGCTCGACGCCGCGATCGAATGGGCGGAAGACCAGGTGGTGTTTCGCCATGGCGGCTTGATCGATTTTTTCGAGACGACGGAATTGTCCGAACAGCCGCTGCTGGCGGGATTGACCGACGAGGAACTGACCGATCTGGACTCGCTCTGCACGATCAGGACTTATCAACCCGGCGAAAAGATCATCGCCGCCGGCGATCCCGCCTCCTCGGTGTTTTTCCTCAGGAGTGGCGTGGTGCACGTCACCCTGCCCGACGGCATCCGGCTGGCGACGCTGACGGCGGGAATGCCGTACGGCGAGATGGCATTGCTGGAGCAACGCCGCTCCGCAGACGTGCTCGCCGACATGGCCGCGACCGCCTTTGAGGTCCCGCTCCGCGATTTCGAACGTTTTCGTGAGCAGCATCCCCGCGCCGGCGAGCGGATCATGCGCAACCTCGCGCAGCTGCTCGCCGACCGCCTGATCCTCGCCAACGCCAAGGTGAATTTGCTGACGTCGAACTAGCGCTACGGACTTGAGACTTAAGTCTTTCCCCGCCCGCTTTTCTCCGCGGCGCGGCGCAGCGCCTCGGCGAGCGCACCGCCGCCGCCAGAATCCTGTGGCTTGCGCGGCGCCTGTGACGTCATCGATGCCTTCGAGTATTCGCGCATCTTGCTGTCCGACAGCTTGGGGCCCTTGTCGCCGACCTCGTCGTCGAGACGCAATGTCAGTGCGATGCGCTTGCGGGCGACCTCGACCTCCAGCACCTTGACCTTGACGATGTCGCCGGGCTTCACCACCTCGCGCGGATCCTTGATGAAGGTTTTCGACATCGCCGAGATGTGCACCAATCCGTCCTGGTGCACGCCGATATCGACGAAGGCGCCGAACGCCGCGACGTTGGTGACCGTGCCCTCGAGGATCATGCCGCGCTTGAGATCCTTGATCTCCTCGACGCCCTCCTTGAACACCGCCGCCTTGAACGCCGGGCGCGGATCCCGGCCGGGCTTTTCAAGCTCGCGCAGGATGTCGGTCACCGTTGGCAGACCGAACGTGTCGTCGACGAAACTCTGCGGCTTCAACTGGCGCACGATCTCGGCATTGCCGATCAGCGCCTTGATGTCGCTCTTGGTGGCGGTCAAAATCTTGCGCACCACCGGATAGGCTTCCGGATGCACGCCGGAGGCATCGAGCGGATCCTCGCCGCCCTGGATGCGCAGGAAGCCGGCGCACTGCTCGAACGCCTTCGGGCCGAGCCGCGGCACTTCCTTCAGCCCCTTGCGCGACTTGAACGGGCCGTTGGCGTCGCGGTGCTGCACGATGCTCTGCGCCAGACCTGCGCCGATGCCGGACACCCGCGCCAGCAGCGGCGCGGACGCCGTGTTGGCATCGACGCCGACCGCGTTGACGCAGTCCTCGACCACGGCATCGAGCGAACGCGCCAGCTTCGATTCGCCGAGATCGTGCTGGTATTGCCCGACGCCGATCGCCTTGGGGTCGATCTTCACCAGCTCAGCCAGCGGATCCTGCAGCCGCCGCGCGATCGAGACCGCGCCGCGCAGGGTGACGTCGAGCTCGGGCAATTCCTCGGACGCAAAGGCCGAGGCCGAATAAACCGACGCGCCGGCCTCCGACACCACGATCTTCGACATGTTCAGGTCCGGCAGCAGCTTGACCAGCTCGGTCGCGAGCTTGTCGGTCTCGCGCGACGCGGTGCCGTTGCCAATCGCAATCAAATCGACGCGGTGTGCGACCGCGAGCTTGCCGAGCGTGGCGAGCGTCGCATCCCACTGCCGCTGCGGCTCGTGCGGATAGACGGCCGTGGTGGCCACCACCTTGCCGGTGGCGTCGACGACCGCGACCTTGACACCGGACCGGTAGCCGGGATCAAGCCCCATGGTGACGCGCGCGCCTGCGGGCGCCGCCAGCAATAAATCGCGCAAATTCGAAGCGAACACCCGTACGCCTTCGGTTTCGGCCGTTGTCCACAGCCGCATCCGCAGGTCGATGTTGAGATGCACCTGGATCTTGGTGCGCCACGCCCAGCGCGCGGTCTCGACCAGCCAGCGGTCGCCGGGCCGGCCCTGATCGGAAATCAGGAAGCGCTGCATGATCTTCAGTTCATAGGCGCTCGGCACGTTGGCAACCGGGACTTGCGCGTCGGGCAGGATCTGCAGCTCGAGGATTTCCTCCTTCTCACCGCGGAACAGCGCGAGGATGCGGTGCGACGGCAGCTTGTGCAGCGCGCCATTGTATTCGAAATAGTCCTTGAACTTCTCGCCTTCGAGTTTCTTGCCCTTGCGCACGGTCGAGGTCATTACCCCATTCGACCACATTTCTTCGCGCAGCTTGCCGATCAGGTCGGCGTCCTCGGCGAACCGTTCCACCAAAATCGCGCGCGCGCCCTCGAGCGCCGCCGCGACATCGGCCACCTGCTTTTCGGCATCGACGAAACTGGCGGCCACCACCTGCGGATCGTTTTGCGGCTGCGTCAGCAGCAGTTCGGATAGCGGCTCAAGCCCGGCTTCCTTGGCAATCTCCGCCTTGGTGCGACGCTTCGGCTTGAACGGCAGATAGATGTCTTCCAGCCGCCCCTTGCTGTCGGCGGCCATGATCGCGGCTTCCAGCGCGGCATCGAGCTTGCCTTGTTCGCGGACCGAATTGAGGATCGCGACGCGGCGCTCTTCAAGCTCGCGCAGATAGGTCAGGCGCTCTTCCAGGGTGCGCAATTGCGCATCATCGAGCCCGCCGGTGATTTCCTTGCGGTAGCGCGCCACGAACGGGACCGTGGCGCCGCCGTCGAGCAACGTGACCGTCGCCTCGATCTGCTGCTCGCGAACGCCAAGCTCTTCTGCGATCTGTCGATTGATGTTTGCCACGCAACCTCTTTCCAGACTGGCCGCGGCGGAATGATGGCCGCGGGACGCCGCTTATGGACTACCACGGATCGATTCATCAACCCGCCAGGGCAGCGAAAACGCAAAGAAATTGATCTGTGGATCAGCGTGGCCGGATTGCCGGAATCGTCGGGTCAAGTCCCTATTTTCGGGCCAATATATGTGTGGATCGTCGGCCCGGTAATGTGTAGACGGACGCTTCCCCCGGGGAGCGTCCATGTCCATTTGCGGTCTAGATTTCGGAACGTCGAATACGACGCTCGGCACCATCGAAGGCGATGCGCCGGTCCTGGCGGAGTTGGAAGCCGGCTACACCACGATTCCCAGCGCGATCTTCTATGAGGTGGACGGCGCGGTCCTGATCGGCCGCAAGGCCATCGCCGCCTATGTCGACGGCGCCCCCGGCCGCCTGATGCGCAGCCTCAAATCGGTGCTCGGAACCTCGCTGATCGACGAAACCACCCGGCTCGGGCGCCAGCGGACCGGCTTTCGCGACGTGATCGCCTATTACCTCGGCGCGGTGAAGCGGCGCGCGGAACAGGCTACCGGCCTCGAACTGCGCGATGTCGTGCACGGCCGCCCCGTGCATTTCGTCGACAATGCGCCGGACGCCGACCGCAAGGCGGAAGAGACGCTGCGCCAGATCGCGCGAGAAGTCGGCTTCGACGACGTCACCTTCCAATTCGAGCCGATCGCCGCGGCGCTGGATTACGAGCGCCAGATCGAAAGCGAAGAAGTTGCCCTGATCGCCGATATCGGCGGCGGCACGTCGGATTTTTCGATCGTGCGGCTCGGGCCCGAACGCCACGCCAAGGCCAACCGCTCAAGCGACATTCTCGCCAATGACGGCGTGCGGATCGGCGGCACCGATTTCGACCGCCAGCTCAGCCTCGGCGTGGTGATGCCGCTGTTCGGCTTCGGCAGCGCCATGAGCCGCGCCGGGCTCGACGTGCCCTCGAGCTATTTCCACGACCTCGCGACCTGGTCGAGCATCAACCGCATGTATGAGCCGCGCGTGCTCGCGGACATCCGCCAGGTCCGGCGCGAGGCCAGCGAGCCTGAATTGCTCGACCGGCTGGCGCGCGTGGTCGAGGAACAGCGCGGCCACACGCTGTTGATGGAGGTCGAGGAAGCCAAGATCGCCCTGTCGGACAAGCGCCGCGCCGACATTCCGCTGGAATGGGTGATGCCCGGCCTCAACGCTGGCATCAGCCGCCCCGATCTGGTCAGCCATACCGGGCAATTGGCCGAGCGTATCGCCGCCCGCATCAAGAACTGCCTCACGCAGGCCGGGCTTGGCGCCGAGGATATCGACGCTGTCTTCCTGACCGGTGGTTCGGTGCAGCTCGCCCATGTCCGCAATGCGATCAGGAAAGCGGTGCCGGCGGCCCGCCTCGTCGAAGGCGACACGTTTGGCGCGGTCGGCAAGGGACTGACGCTGGAGGCGCTGCGACGGTACGGGCCGCGGGCCTGAAATCATCCCATGGATGGCCGCCGCCACTCCATCACGACAAACCAGGGCACCCGTCGAAAACGCTCCTGATGCGCAGCGTCGCCAGATACGGGCCCGGGCTCCGCGAAAAACGTCAGCTGCAGGCCGCTTTCGAGCAAGGCCGTCATGTAGGCGGCAAGCGGCCGGTGCCAGTTCTGGATGCGTATTCCCGCCCATTCGAACCAGAATGGAAACTCTTCGAGGTAACGATCGACGGGAAAGTGAAGATGGCGTCCTTCCGCATCTTTCACCCACCCCCGATCGGCGCTGGCTGATGTGAATCCGGTGAGATTTGCGATCAGCAGCGAGCCGCCGGGTTTCAGAACCCTGGCCATCTCGCGGATCGCCGTTCTGAAATCGACGATATCGATCAGCGTGAGGTAGCTGACAACCAGATCGAAGCTTGCCGCCTCGAATTCAAGCTGCTTGGCATTGCCGGACCGGTAGTCGCCGGATGGATCGCGCTGCCTTGCTACCTCGAGCAATTGACGGGTCGGATCGATCCCAGTCGCTGCGATGCCCGCGGCCTTCAGCATCCTGCAGAAGCGGCCCTCGCCGCAGCCCACATCCAGCGCACGCTCGAACCGGCCTGCCGCCACGCGGCTGAGTATGACCGGATCGAGCACGTGCTCGCGGCCCCAATCTCCGCGCTCGCCCATGGAGTCGATCCAGGCTTGCGCTGAAAGCTCCCATCCGTTGCTCATGAGAACGCACACATGTGAAAGACTGGAGGGTGCCTGGAGGAATCAGGAAACCACTTCCGTGACTGGCTGCAGGTCGATGGCAAAAGTTTCCAGAAACTTCGACGTCATGATGTAGAAGCCAACCGAAAGCTGCAACTCGACCAGCGCGGCCGGCGTCAGTTTCGAGGCAATGGCGTTGAAGGTCGCGTCCGTCGGCTTGTGCAGCTTGACGATTTCATCGGTGAAGGCGAGCGCGGCGCGCTGCACCTCATTGAAGCATGTGGCCGACTGCCAGTTTTCCAACGCCTCGTTCTGCTCGTCGCTGACGCCGACGTTCTTGCCGATACGCTTGTGCGCGACGATCTCGTAAGGCGCCTCGCACAGGATGCCGCTGCGGGTGATGGCAAGTTCGCGCACGACCGGATCGAGCTCACCCTTGTGCCTGATTGCACCGCCCAGCCGGCAATATTGCTCGAAATAGCTCGGCGAATGCGCCATCATTCTGAAAATATTGGCATTGCGGTTCTTGCCGAGGATTTCGCGGGTACGATCGTTGTGTTTAGCGGGATCGCTGTATTCGATGCGGGCCATTTCTCACCTTGTTTTCTTTGATTTTGCAGGCGGATCATGCCTTGCGGTTCCCTGCGGATCAACCGGGCGATGCTCGGAAATCGCCATCACGCGCGCAAAATCCGGCTGCGCGTGAGCCAAAATGCCGCCGCATTGCTGTTCAAACTTGGCACGGTCGATATTCGCTGAGTGGGGACTCAATCGAAGCGAATGATCGTCGCGGGGTGTTCCGAGTAAAAATAACTGAGACATCAGGCCTTTGCGGGCAACGATGACTCACGCCCAAGTCTAGGGAGAAGGCATGAAGGAAGCCACCAAAAGGGCGGCCTCGGAGGCGCTTGCGCAAATGCTGGCGGTGACGGCAATGCTCGTCATCGCCAGCGTCATCTTCTACGCGCGGTGAAACCGCGGCTTGTGTGTGAAAGCGTCACGAAGCAATCCAGAAAACATCCGTTCCGCGTCACTCTGGATTGCTTCGGAGCTTTGCATTTTATTTTGACGCGTTTTCTTAACGCGAACCGGTGTCCACCCCCGGATCAAGTCCGAGGGCATGCTTCGCTCTATGCTTCACTTCGCCTTTGCGAAATAAGGAATCAGCCGTCCGGCAAATGGCTGATAGCGCGCGGTGACCTCGTCGCCGATGGCGAGATCGTGGTCGCCGTGGGCCATCATGCGAAAACCTTCCGGCGTATCGACCAGCAAAATATTGTAGGGAACGTGCGCGCGGGTCTCCGGCGTTGCGGCGCGGCATACCAGCGAGGTCGCGTAGACCGTCCCTGCTCCACTTGCGGATTTCTCCACCGGATCCGGCGCGCCACAGGCCGCGCAAAAGCTGCGACGGAAATATTGCACCTTCCCACAAGCGGCGCAGGATTGGTAGACGATGCCTTCGCCGCCCTTGGTCCAATCCGCGCTCATCGCACCCGCTCCAGGAACATGCTGACATGCGACGACAGTACACCGCCGTCGCCGTGCAATAGCGCGATCGAGGCATCTCGAACCTGGCGATTTTCAGCGCGCCCCGTCATCTGCAGATGGGTTTCGACGAGATGCGCCATCGCGCCGCCGACGCCGCAATGGCCGTAACTCAGGAGGCCGCCATGGGTGTTGAGCGGCATCTCGCCGTCGCGGCCGAAGTACCCTGCCCGCACCTTTGCTGCCGCCTCGCCGCGTTTGGCAAGGCCGAGGTCCTCCAGCAGCATCGCCAGCGTGATGGTGAAACTGTCGTAGACGGCCGCATAGCGCACGTCGGAGATCGTAAGGCCGGATGCGGCTTTGGCTTTCGCGATCGAAATCTCGGCGCCGAGCTCGCTCAAGGCTGGCGCCGCCGTGACATGCTGATGGGTATGCGCCTGGGCGGCGCCACGCACCTTGACGCCGGTTGAACCTGTGCGCTCGCGGCTGATCACAAACGCCGCGCCGCCATCGGACACCGGGCAGCAGTCGAGCAGCTTAAGCGGCATCGCCACCGGCTTCGACGCCATCACGTCGGCGACCGTGATCGCCTCATGGAACTGGGCGCCGGGATGAGTCAGCGCGTGCGCGCGCATCAGCACGGCGAATTCGGCGAGGTCTTGCTGGGTAACGCCGTATTCGTGCATGTAGCGCGACGCGACGAGGCCGTAATAGGCCGGGATCGTGGGTCCCAGCGTCACTTCGTAGTCGGGGTGCCCGACCTGCGCCAGCGCCTGGATCGAGGCGTCACGGCTCTGCCCGGTGAGGCGGTTTTCACCGCCGACCACCAGCACATGTTTTGCGATTCCCGCATCGACGAGATGATGCGCCAGCATGGTCATCGCGAGCCCGGTGGCGCCGCCGACCTGCACGGCGTGGGCGTAGGACGGCCGGATGCCGAAATGCTCGGCGAACACGGTCGCCAGCATGATATGCGGCGACACCGTGCTGTAGCCGCACAGGATGCCGTCAATTTCCGAGCGCTTCAGCCCGGCATCGACAATCGCCATCTCGGCCGCCTTGCTCATGAGATCGAGCGAGGACGAGCCTTCGTGCTTGCCGTAGGATGTCAGTCCGACACCGGTGATGAAGCTCATGGTGCGGCCTCCTCACTGCCCGTCATTCCGGGGCGCGACGAAAGTCGCGAACCCGGAATCTCGAGATTCTCCGGTGCGCAATTGCGCACCATAGTTCGCATCTTCGATGCGCCCCGGAATGACGATGAGAAAGTCTTGAACCTCATCATCTTCAATACGACTTCGGCAACCCCAGCACCTTCTCGGCGATAAAGCTGAGAATAAGCTGCGGGCTGATCGGGGCGATGCGCGGGATCAGGGATTCCCGCAAGTAACGCTCGACGTGATATTCCTTGGCGTAACCGAAACCGCCATGGGTCATGACGGCCTGTTCGCAGGCATGGAAGCCGGCTTCGGCCGCGAGATACTTGGCGGCATTGGCCGCCGGGCCGCATGGCATGCCCTGGTCATATTGCCAGCCGGCGGAGAGCACCATCAGCCACGCCGCTTCCAGCTCCATCCAGTTCTTGGCGAGCGGATGCTGGATGCCCTGGTTCATCCCGATCGGACGATTGAACACGATGCGGTTTTTGGCATAGGCCGAAGCGCGCGACAGCGCGACCTGGCCGAGCCCGACGGCTTCGGCTGCGATCAGGATGCGCTCGGGATTCATGCCGTGCAGGATATACTCGAAACCGCGGCCTTCCTCGCCGAGGCGATCCTCGACCGGAATTTCAAAGTTCTCGAAGAACAATTCGTTGGAATCGACGGGCTTGCGGCCCATCTTCCCGATCTCATGCACGGCGACGCGCTGCTTGTCGAAATCCGTATAGAACAGGCTCAGGCCCTGCGTCGGTGTCTTCACCTCTTCCAGCGGCGTGGTGCGCGCCAGCAGTAATATCTTGTTGGCGACCTGGGCTGTCGAAATCCAGACCTTCTGTCCGTTGACGATATATTTGTCGCCCTTGCGCACGGCACGGGTTTTCAGCTGCGTGGTGTTGAGCCCGGTGTTGGGTTCGGTCACCGCAAAGCAGGATTTGTCGCGCCCGTCGATGATCGGCGGCAGCATGCGCGTGCATTGCTCCTTGGTGCCGAACACGACCACCGGATTGAGGCCGAACACGTTCATGTGCACCGCCGACGCGCCCGACATGCCGGCGCCGGACTCCGAAATCGTCCGCATCATGATCGCGGCATCGGTGATGCCGAGCCCCGATCCGCCATACTCCTCGGGAATGCAGATGCCGAGCCAGCCGGCATCGGCCAGCGCGCGGTGGAAATCGGCGGGATAGCCACCTTCCTTGTCCTTCTTCAGCCAATAGGCGTCGTCAAAGCGCGAACAGATTTTCCCGATCGCGTCGCGGATCGATTCCTGGTTGGCCGACAGCGCGAAATCCATGGTCTCAGTCCTTAGGTGTTTGATACGGCCTTGGTGACGCCGTCGCGAACCAGGGCGGCAATCTCGTCCGTCGAAAAACCTGCTTCCTGCAAAATCTCGGCGCTGTGCTCGCTGAGGCGCGGCGCCAGCCGCGTCATCTCCACCGGTGTCTCCGACCATCGCGCCGACGAGCGCATGTTGCGAATCCGTCCCTCGGTCGGGTGATCGATCACGGGAGCGAAATCAGTCGCTGTTATGTGCGGGTCCTGCAGCAGGCTTTCGAGATCATGCATCGGCATGACAGGCACGTCGGCCTTCTCGAGGATGGCGGTCCATTCGGCCGTGCTCTTGGTTTCAAGGATGCGCGCCAGTTCGGCATAGACGGTGTCGATATTGGTGGCGCGGCCGGCAAAGGTTGCAAATTTCGGATTGCTGCACAGATCGTCGCGGCCGGTGGCGTGGAAGAAATTCTCCCACTGCTTGTCGTTGTAGACGATCACGCAGATATAGCCGTCGGAGGTCTTGTAGGGCCGCCGGTCCGGCGACAGATGCCGGGCGTAGCCGCCCTTGTCGAGCGGCGGCTCATAGGTGAGCCCGCCCATGTGGTCGCCCATCACAAAACTCGCCATGGTCTCGAACATGGGGATGTCGACGCGCTGGCCGCGCCCGGTGCGGTCGCGATCCACAATGCTGGCGCAGATCGCGCCGACCGCGGTGAGACCGACGATGCGGTCGACCAAAGCATTCGGAACATAGCGCGGCACGCCGTCGCCGGTCTGGGCCATCAGCGCCGGCAGCGCCGTGGCGCCCTGGATCAGATCGTCATAAGCGGGTTTGGCCGCATAAGGCCCGTCCTGGCCGAAACCGAACACGCCGGCATAGATCAGGCGCGGGTTGATCTTCGAGACCACGTCGTAGCCGAGCTGCAGCCGCGCCATCGCCTGCGGGCGCACATTGTAGACCAGCACGTCGGCCTTCGCGATCAGCCGCAGCACGGCGTCGCGCCCGGCCGGCTTCTTCAGGTCGAGGCAGATGCTGCGCTTGTTGCGGTTGGTGTTGAGGAACACCGGCCCCATGCCGGGATGCCGCGTCGGCCCGATCTGCCGCGTGACGTCGCCATCATGCGATTCCACCTTGATGATGTCGGCGCCGTAATCGCCGAGCGTCTGGGTGGCAAAGGGCCCCATCAGCACGGACGTCATGTCGACGACCTTGATGCCTTTTAGCGGTCCCATGCCGAATTCGCTCCCGGATGTCGTTGTTGCGACCTAGTAACGGCAGGGTGAAACGAAGAGCAAGGGCGTCCGGCGTATGGACGTATGCGTGCGGCCCGCATTCAGTGTCGTCCCGGCGCAGGCCGGGACCCATACGCCGTGAAGTCGCAATCGGAAGACGGAGCCTACGGCTCGGCAAAACAACGAACGACGGTGGTTATGGGTCCCGGCCTGCGCCGGGACGACACGGAATTCTTGTACCGCTTACTTCGTCGGCTCGAGCACCGAAACGTAATTCGCCACCGCGGCGCCGCCCATGTTGAAGATGCCGGCGAGTTTTGGATTCTTCAGCTGCATGCCCTCGGGCGCCTGGCCGACCAGCTGCATCGCGCTCATCACATGCATGGAGACGCCGGTGGCGCCGATCGGATGGCCCTTGGCCTTGAGGCCGCCGGACGGATTGACCGGCAGCTTGCCGTCCTTCTGCGTCCAGCCTTCCTTGATGGCACGGGCGCCCTGCCCGCGCGGCGTCAGGCCCATCGCTTCATATTCGATCAGCTCGGCGACGGTGAAGCAGTCATGGGTTTCGACGAACGACAAATCGGAAAGGCTGACGCCGGCCTGCTGCAACGCGCGCTGCCAGGCGACCGTGCAGCCTTCGAACTGCAGGATGTCGCGCTTGGACATCGGCAGGAAATCCTGCGCATGCGCGGTGGCGCGGAAATTCACCGCCTTGCCCATGGTCTTGGCGGTCTCCGAATCCGTCAGCACCAGCGCTGCTGCGCCATCCGACACCAGCGAGCAATCGGTGCGCTTCAGGGGACCCGCGACGAACGGGTTCTTCTCGCTCTCGGCACGGCAGAACTCATAGCCAAAGTCCTTGCGCATCTGCGCATAGGGATTGGCGACACCGTTCTTGTGGTTCTTCGCCGCGATCATCGCCAGCGCATCGGACTGGTCGCCATATTTCTGGAAATAGCTCTGCGCGATCTTGCCGAACACCCCGGCGAAACCGCCGACGGTGTCGCCGTCCTCAGGCAGATAGGAGGCCTTGAGCAGGTACTTGCCGATCTCCGGACCGGGCGTGCGCGTCATCTGCTCGACGCCCACTACGAGCACGATCTTGGCCGCACCCGCGGCAATCGCGCGGATGCCCTGATGCACCGCGGCCGAACCGGTGGCGCAGGCGTTCTCGACCCGCGTGGTCGGCTTGAAGCGCAGCTTTGGGTCGGCCTGCAGCACCAGCGAGGCCGTGAAATCCTGCGGCGAGAAGCCGGCATTGAAATGCCCGAGCACGATTTCATCGACGTCTTCGGCGGAAATGCCGGCGTCCGCCAGCGCTTCGGTCGTCACCTTCACCACCAGGCTCTCCACGGTTTCCGTGTCGAACTTGCCGAATGGCGTATGCGCCCATCCCACGATGCTGGCTGTCATGGTCGTTCTCCCTGTTCCGGTTCGGACGGTTTTGTACCCTATCGGAAAAAATACTTCACGCCGGTTTCAGCGTTTTCATCGCCCGCGCGCACATGGCTGAAATGCCGGCCCAGTTGCCGGACCGTATATCCGCCGCCGGGCACAGCCAGGAACCGCCCACGGCCAGCACGTTCGGCTCGGCCAGCCACGCCGCGGCATTGGCCTCGCCAATGCCGCCGGTCGGGCATATCAGGATATTCGGAAACGGACCTGCGAGCGCACGCAGTGCCTTGATACCGCCGGACTGTTCCGCCGGAAAGAATTTGACGAGGTCGAACCCGTGCGCCAGCGCCTGCATCAGTTCGGATGCGGTTGCGATCCCCGGCGCAAACGGCAGGTCGCTCGCGGCCGCAGCCTTTAACAGCTCAGGCGTCGCCCCGGGGCTGATGCCGAACTTGGCGCCGAGCGCCTCGGCCCGCTTGAGGTCATCGGGATTCAGGATGGTGCCGATCCCGACGATGGCGTCCGGCACCTCCGCAATCATGGCCTTGGCGGCCTCGATCGCAACGGGGGTCCGCAACGTCACTTCCAGCATGCGCACGCCGCCGGCAACGAGGGCCCTGGCGAGCGGCACCGCATGTTCCAGCCGTTCGATGGTCAGCACTGGAATGACGGTGGCGGACTTCACCAAAGCCGCGAGCTTTTCCTGCCTTGCTGTTACATTCACGCTCATAGGGACGCCTTGCGAGAGGTTACGGGTGTGCCAACGATATCAGGCCGGCATCGCCGTGCGCGGAATAATCGCACCGGGGTGACATACCACGACGCCGGCGAGGCGGTGCCCGGCCCGCGCGGCCTCAACTGGCCCAGCACCCGCAAGCCGTGCGGCGATGTAGGCGGCTGCAAAACTGTCGCCCGCCGCCGTGGTATCGATGACGGGTTTCGTCAGCGGCTCGGCCTGGGTCTGATGCAAAACACCATCGAGACGAAGGATGCTCGCGGGTTCGGAAAGCTTCAGCACGACCTCCCCGCCCGGAATGCGCGCCAGCAGGTCTTCGTTGGTGGCTTTGGGATAGAGCGGCAGCAAATCCTCGGTCGAGGCCAATACGATATCGGCGAGATTGAAGGCATCCTGATAAACGGTGCGGGCTATCTCCAGATCCGGCCAGCCGCGGGCGCGGAAGTTGGTATCGAAGGCAAAACGCGCGCCGCTTTCCCGCGCGCGCTTGATCCCCGAGAACAACCGCCCGCGACCAACGTCATTGTAAAGCGACAGCGTGATCGCCGAGAGATAAACGATGTCGTAACTCGCCAGTGAATTCAGGATATCCGCCGTCTCCGGCAAATCCATCAGGCTGCGTGCGGCGGCGCTCTCGCGCCAGTGAAAGAACCGGCGTTCGCCTCTGTCGTCAGTCTGGATCATGTAGAGGCCCGGCAATTTTCCCGGCAGCCGGGACACCCGTGCCGTGCCAACGCCTTCCGCGGCCCAGCCCGCGATCATCTCATCGCTCAGCGTGTCGTCGCCGAGTGCGGTAATGTAATCGGTGCCGGCACCAAGCCGGGCCAGATAGACGGCGGTATTGAGCGTGTCGCCGCCATAGCCGCGCGAAAACAGGCCGTGCTCGGCCTGCTTCAGCTCGATCATGCATTCGCCGATGCAGGCTACCCTGATCATGACTGCATCTGTAGGGGATCGCCAGGACGCACGCTAGCCGGCGAATTTGCCGCCGAGTTCATCTGCGATGTGAATCCGGATGATGTCATCAAAAGTCTTCTCGGCCGTGGTGAAGCCGAGCTTGAGCGCGCGATCGGTGACGAAATCGCGCGGCCAGCCGCTGACGATGCTGATGATGGTCGGATCGGGCACCCGCTTGATGCGCGCGGTGACATTCTTGCCGGCGACGCGATCAAGCGCTGCGATCTGTTCGCCGACGGTTACCGACATTCCGGGCATGCTGAGATTGCGCCGCGCGCCCATCGCGTTGAGGTCCATGGTGCCGGCGTGCATGAGAAAGCCGACCGCCGATTTCGGCGAGGCGTGCCAGTGCCGCACGTCTTCGGACACCGGCAGCACCGCCTCCTCGCCCGCGAGCGGCTCGCGGATGATGTTCGAGAACAACCCGGACGCCGCCTTGTTCGGCTTGCCCGGCCGCACGCAGATCGTCGGCAGGCGGATGCTGATGCCGTCGAGCAGGCCCTTGCGGGTGTAGTCGTTGATCAGGAGTTCGCAGATCGACTTCTGGGTGCCGTAGCTCGTCAATGGCGTATGGAAGAACTCGTCGCCGATCTTCTCCGGGAATGGCGCGCCGAACACCGCGATCGAGGATGTGAATACCAGCCGCGGCTTGTAGCCGCCGCCGATCGCGCGGATCGCGTCGATCAGATACCGCGTGCCCTCGAGATTGATCCGGTAGCCCTTGTCGAATTCGGCCTCCGCCTCGCCCGACACGATGGCGGCGAGATGGAAGATCACGTCAGGCCGCTCGGCAATCAGCGGTGCGGCGGCACCGGCATCGGCAAAATCGGAGGCAACGACGTTGACCGGGATCGAGCTGGCCGGCTTGGCGGGCGCCACCACGTCCTGCAGCGTCATGCGGGTGATGTCTTGCTTGCCGAGCCGGCCGTCGCGCAGCAGTTGCTCGGTCAGCTTGCAGCCGACCATGCCGGCGGCACCCAGAATAAGAATGTGCAAGACCCGTCTCCTTTGTTGTTCTTGCTTATAGCGTTTTCAAGCGAAGTGGAAACCGGTTCGCGTGAAGAAAACGCGTCAAAACGAAGGTTCAGATACGGGCCTGCGTGCTCACTCTTTCACGGCTCCCGTCATGGCCGACACATAATGCTCGACGAAGAAGGCGTAAAGGATAACCAGCGGCAGCGAGCCCGCCAGCGCCCCCGCCATCAGCGATCCCCAGCGATAGACGTCGCCATCGACGAATTCGTTGACGATCGCGACCGGCACCGTCTTGTTCTGCACCGAAGTGAGGAAGGTGAGCGCATAGATGAACTCGTTCCAGCACAGCGTGAAGCAGAAGATGAACGCCGAGATCAATCCCGGGATCGCCAGCGGCAGTACGATCTTGGTCAGAATCTGCCATCGGCTGGCGCCGTCGATCAGCGCGCACTCTTCCAGCTCGAACGGGATGGTCTTGAAATAGCCCATCAAGAGCCAGGTCGAGAACGGGATCAGGATGGTCGGATAGGTCAGGATCAGCGCGAACGGCGTATCGAACAGCCCATACTGGAACACCACGGTGGCGAGCGGAATGAACAGGATCGAGGGCGGCACCAGATAGGACAGGAAGATCAGCCCGCCAACCCATTGCGCGCCGCGATAGCGCAGCCGCACGATGGCATAGGCCGCCAGCACGCTGGCGAAGATCGACAGCACGGTCGCGCAGACCGCCACATACATCGTATTCCACAGCCAAAGCGGATAGTAGCTTCCGAACAACAGCTTGTGGATGTGCTTGAACGTCGGATTCCAGGTCCAGAACGGATTATACGTGTTGAGATCGAGCAACTGCTCGTCCGGTTTGATGGCGGTGAGCGCCATCCAGTAGAACGGGAACAGCAGCACGACGACGATGATCCCGAGCGGCAGATAGAGCGTCACCAGGCGCCGCGGCAGCGACTCCAGATAGCTCATGCCAACGGTGTGATCGTCGACAGCCGCCGTTCGCGACGATCCGGACAACACTCCTTTGATGTCGAGCCGCTGTGTGGGCAGATCAGTCATTGTTTTCACCCTGCTGCCATTTACGGCGCTGCAGTCCAAACCAGGAGACCATGATGGCCGCCAGCAGGAACGGAATCATCGCATTCGAAATCGCAGCCCCCTCACCGAGAACGCCGCCGATGATCGCCCGCTGATAGGACAGCGTCGCCATCAAGTGGGTGGCATTGACCGGACCGCCGCGCGTCATCGCCCAGATCAGCTGGAAGTCGGTGAACGTGAACAATACCGAGAACGTCATCACCACGGCGATAATGGGCGTCAGCAGCGGATAGGTGATGAACCGGAACCGTTGCCAGCTGGTCGCGCCATCGAGCGTCGCGGCTTCGTAAAGCGACGGCGACACCGTCTGCAGGCCGGCCAGCAGCGTGATCGCAACGAAGGGAACGCCGCGCCAGATGTTGGCGAAGATCACGCAGATCCGGGCCCAGGTCACATCACCGAGGAAATTAATGTTGTCGGTGATCACCCCCATCTGCTTCAGCGACCAGGAAATGATCGAGAACTGCGAATCGAAGATCCACCAGAACGCCAGCGCCGACAACACCGTCGGTACGATGAAGGGGATCAGCACCAATGCCCGCAGCATCGCCTTGAACGGCATGTTTTCGTTCAACAGCAGCGCGAGATATAGACCGATCGCGAATTTGATGACGCTGGCGACGGTCGTGTAGAGCAGCGTATTGAATACCGACAGCCAGAAGATCGAGTCGCCCCACAGCCACTCATAGTTTTCCAGCCCGACGAACGCGCCGGGCCTGCCGATGCGCGCGTCGGTGAAGGAAATCCAGACTCCCAACCCCAGCGGATAAGCCAGGAACAGAACCAGGAACACCATTGCGGGCAGCATGAACCAGAAACCGAGATAGTTGCGGTTGGCCTTGATCAGGTCCCACCTGGTCGCCTCACGAATCGGCCGTCTGGCAGTCCGGGGTTGGAGGGCGATGTCAGCCATTGGCAAAATCCCGCAAGTGTAACGGCCGTGATGCCGTCTCGTCCTCGATAGCGAAGCATCCTGCAGCTGCGAGCGGCAATTGCTTGCCGCCCGCAGCTGTTGTCATCAGCGATAGATGCGCTTCAACTGCCGTTCGGCGATCGCGATCGCACCGGCGGCGGTCTCACGGCCGGTGCAATAGTTCGCGAACATGTCGACCACCAGGAAGTCGGCGATCGCGGTCGCCGCCTTCTCGCCGGGCGTACCGATGCCGGAAGCGGGAAGCGCGCGCTTGCTGGCCTGGCTGAACACCTGGTTCTTCGGATCCGCGGTCCACACCGGCGACGAGTCATAGGCGTTGAGCGTGTGGGTCAGATAACCGCGCGCGCCGGTCAGCCACTTGTCGTAGTTTTCCTTCTCCAGCATGAAGGCGATGAAGGCTTTCGCGGCGTTCGGGTATTTGGTGAATTTGAACGCCAGGATCGGAACCGTGAGTTGCAATTCGGTCGGCTTGCCGATCGGACCGACCGGATACAGTGCGTGATAGGTGTCCTCGGTGAGTTCCTTCTTGGTCGCGTCATCCTTGGCCGCGACGTAGATCGAGATGCCGTTGGCGGTGCAATAGAGTTCACCCGAAAGGAACGCCTTGTTATTGGAACCGTCGTTCCACGACGCGACGCCCGGAATGAAGGTGTCGGTCAGCGCCTTGGTGTATTCCAGCGCCTTCAAGGTCTCCGGCGAATTGATGATGACCTTGTCGCTCTTGTCGACCGTGTAGGCGCCATGGCCCCACAGCATCCAGTGCAGCCAACCGTTGGCATCGCCCGAGGCATGCCCGAGCGCCATGCCGGCTGGCGTGTTGTTCTTCTTGAGCGCCGTGCACAACGCGAGGAAACCCGGAAAATCCGTCGGGAATTCCTTGAATCCGGCTTTCTCGACGGCCGACTTCCGATACGTCATGTAACCACCGATGGTGGCGACGGGAATGCCGAGCCAGTTGTTGCCCTGCTTGCAGGTAATCGCGGCGGCTTCGGTCCATCCGCCGTATTTCTTGCCGAGATAATCGGCGACGTCGTTCAGCGGCATCACCTGGGTTGGGAACAGCTGCGGCAGCGTGTGCAGGCCCCAGACGACATCCAGTCCGGAGCCGGTATTTGCGGCGACGGACGCCTTCGGCTGCACGTCCTCAAAGGACTCACTGAACACGTTCATCTCGGTACCTGTCGCGGCTTTGAAGGCGGCGACCATGGCGTTGAACGCTTCGTCTTCCGCCGGCACGAAACGCTTCCAGCGCATCACCGTCAGCTTGGCGCCCGGCTCCGCCTTCCACGGCGAGGCCTGCGCCCAGGCCTTGGCGAAATCCAGCAGTGCAGGCCCGGTCAATGCGCCAGCCGCAGCCAGCGCCGTGCCGCCTTGAAGCAGAGAGCGGCGAGTAAAATCGTGCATCGTAGGTCCTCCCCTTGAATTTGATTTTGATTATGTTTTTAGGCGTTCAGTCGCTTTCCCGTCGTCTCGTCGAAAAGATGCACGAGCGCCGGATCCGGCTTCAACCGGATCTTGTCGCCCGGATTGAATTGATGTCGCTCGCGGAACACGGCGACGACCTGTTCGCCGCCGAGCTTGGCGAAAACCTGGGTTTCCGAGCCGGTCGGTTCGACCACCACGATCTCGGCTTCGGCGCCGTCGTCGGCGATGGTGAAATGCTCGGGCCGGACGCCGTAGACGGCCGGCTTGCCTTCGGAGTTGGCGGGCGCCGACATCAGCGGCAGCTTGACACCGTTCGGGCCTTCGAAACCGGCGCTACCGTTCGACTTCACCTTGCCTTTGAGGAAGTTCATCGCCGGCGAACCGATAAAGCCCGCCACGAACTGGTTGGCCGGCGTATCGTAGAGTTCGAGCGGCGTGCCCATCTGTTCGACAATGCCGTCATGCATCACCACGATCTTGTCGGCCATTGTCATGGCTTCGATCTGGTCGTGGGTGACGTAGACCGTCGTGGTGCGCAGACGTTGGTGCAGTTCCTTGATTTCAGTGCGCATCGCAACCCGCAGCTTGGCGTCGAGGTTGGACAGCGGCTCGTCGAACAGGAACACTTGCGGATCGCGCACGATGGCGCGGCCCATCGCGACGCGCTGACGCTGTCCGCCGGACAACTGCCGGGGATAACGCTCGAGCAATGGGGTCAGCGCCAGGATTTCCGCGGCGCGCTTGACGCCGTTGGAGATTTCCTCAGGCTTGGCGCCGCGCAGCTTGAGCGAGAAGCCCATATTGTCGGCGACCGTCATATGCGGATAGAGCGCATAATTCTGGAACACCATCGCAATGTCGCGCTCTTTCGGCTGGACATTGTTGACCACCTTGTCGCCGATCGAAATCGTGCCTGAGGTGATGTTTTCCAGGCCCGCGAGCATCCGCAGCAAGGTCGACTTGCCGCAACCGGAGGGGCCGACAAGCACGACGAACTCGCCGTCCTCGATCGGAATCGAAACGCCGTGCAAAACCTCAAAATTACCGAACGACTTTCGCACGTCGCGAATCTGTACCGACGACATCGGACTTCTCTCCCCTCATTTTCTGTTTTCTGACGCCATCGGACGGAGGCCGGCGCCACGCTGTCTTGTTCGACTCTAATGCCATCCAGCCGAATTCAGCCAAGCATTATCATCCGCAGTTTGGCGGTTTTTAGCAATGCGATGGTAGCGCTGTCAATAATTGTTCATTTGTCTAGTTTCTTATGGTAAGAGCGCGGAATGGCACGAAAACCGACGAAGTCTGGCAAAATCCGCCTCACCGAGGTCGCCAAGCTGGCTGGCGTGTCGCCAATCACCGCATCCCGCTTCTTCAGAAACCCGGATGCGCTGTCGCTCGCCAAACGCGAGCGCGTCGACAGCGCCGTAAAGGAACTGGGCTATGTGCCCAATCTGGCGGCGCGCGCGCTGGCCTCGCATCGCACCGAAGTCATCGGCGTCGTGATTCCGTCTTTGACCAACAGCGTGTTCGCCGACGTCTTGCGTGGCATTTACGATTCGTCCGAGCAGAGCCGCTACAGCATCCAGCTGACCAATACGCGCTACAGCATCCTGCAGGAAGAGAAGATGCTGCGGCTGTTCAGGGCGCAGAAGCCGGCCGGATTGATCGTGACCGGCATCAACCAGACCGCCGAATCCCGCGCCATCCTGGAGACCATGGATTGCCCGGTCGCGCAGATCATGGAGATCGGCGACAGCCCGGTCGACATGATGATCGGCTTTTCGCATTATGATGCCGGTTTCGCGGCCATTTCGCATATTCTCGAGCAAGGGCGCCGGCGCATCGGCTTCCTCGGCGCGCGGATGGATCCCCGCGTCCAGCGGCGGTTCGACGGCTATCGCGACGCCATGAAGGCGGCCTCGCTGTTCGATCCAAACCTCGTCGTCACAACGACGGTGCCGACCACCGTGACGCTCGGCGGTACGCTGTTCGCCGATCTCATTGCGAAGACGCCTGATATCGACGCGGTGTTCTGCGTCAATGACGACCTCGCGCTCGGCGTGCTGTTCGAATGCCAGCGCCGCCAGATATCGGTTCCCGGCGAGATGGCGATTGTCGGCTTCAACGATCTGGAATTCATGGCCTCCGCCGTCCCCTCCCTCACCAGCGTGCGCACCAATCGCTATGAGATGGGCCGTCACGCCATCACCATGGTGATCGACGCGATCGAGGGCCGCCGGCCGCGGGAACCGGTCCTCGACCTTGGTTTTCAACTGATGATCCGCGAAAGTTCGACGCCGCAGACGGCTTGAGCCTTGTTTCGCAGGGCTCATGCGGGGTTGCATAGAAAATGGTAGCGCTGTCTTTTGGCGCGAACTAGGATCGAACAAGAGAGTCAGGAATTGGATGCGCGGCCGCGTTTGCAGCGGATGAAATTTTGAGCATGGTGGAAACCGCTGCCGTGATTTGAGCCGCCTAGTTTGCAGTGCGGGAGGAACCAATGAAAAAAAATGACAATAATGGTGCCAGCAATGGCAAGGGACGGAAGCTGCGTTCCCTTGAGTGGTTTAACAACCCGCACAATCCGGGGATGACCGCGCTCTATCTGGAGCGCTATCTCAATTACGGCCTGACCCGGGAAGAATTGCAGTCCGGCAAGCCGATCATCGGCATCGCGCAGACCGGTAATGATCTGTCGCCGTGCAACCGCCACCATCTCGAACTGGCGCACCGGGTGCGCGAGGGCATCCGTATGGCCGGCGGCATTGCGATGGAATTCCCGGTGCATCCGATCCAGGAAACCGGCAAGCGCCCGACCGCGGCGCTCGACCGCAACCTCGCCTATCTCGGGTTGGTCGAAATCCTGTTCGGCTATCCGCTCGATGGCGTGGTGCTGACCACCGGCTGCGACAAGACCACGCCAGCCTGCCTGATGGCGGCCGCGACCGTCAATCTGCCCGCTATCGTGCTCTCGGGCGGCCCGATGCTCAACGGCTGGCATCAGGGCAAGCGCACGGGTTCGGGCACCGTGGTCTGGAAGGCGCGCGAAGAACTGGCCGCCGGCGAGATCGACTACGAGCAGTTCATGAATATCGTGGCCTCCTCCGCCCCCTCGGTCGGCCATTGCAACACCATGGGCACGGCCTCCACCATGAATTCGCTGGCGGAAGCGCTCGGCATGTCGCTGCCGGGCTGTGCCGCGATCCCGGCGCCCTACCGCGAGCGCGGCCAGATCGCCTACGAGACCGGCAAGCGCATCGTCGAGATGGTCTGGGAGGATCTCAAACCGTCCGACATCCTGACCCGCAAGGCGTTCGAGAACTGCATCGTGGTGAATTCGGCGATCGGCGGCTCGACCAACGCTCCGATCCATATCAACGCACTGGCGCGCCATATCGGCGTCGATCTGTCGATCGACGACTGGCAGAAGCATGGCCACGACGTTCCCTTGATGGTGAACATGCAGCCGGCCGGCTTCTATCTCGGCGAGGAATACCACCGCGCCGGCGGCCTGCCCGCCGTGGTGCGCGAATTGATGGCGCACAAGCGCATCCACGAGGACGCCAAGACCGTCAACGGCCGCACCATGGGCGAGAATTGCCGCGAGGCGGCCAAGCCCGACGGCGACGTGATCTGGAGCTACGACAAGCCGCTGGTGAAGGATGCCGGCTTCCTGGTGCTGCGCGGCAATCTGTTTGATTCCGCGATCATGAAGACCAGCGTGATCTCGAAGGAATTCCGCGACCGCTATCTGGTCAATCCGAAGGATCCCAACGCCTTCGAAGGCCGTGCCATCGTGTTCGAGGGTCCGGAGGACTATCACGACCGGATCGACGATCCCGCGCTCAATATCGACGAGCACTGCGTCCTGTTCGTGCGCGGCACCGGTCCGATCGGCTATCCCGGCGGCGCCGAGGTCGTGAACATGCAGCCGCCGGCGGCGCTGATCAAACGCGGCATCCTGTCCCTGCCCTGCATCGGCGACGGCCGGCAGTCCGGCACCTCGGGCTCGCCGTCGATCCTCAACGCCACGCCGGAGGCCGCCGCCAATGGCGGGCTTGCGGTGCTGCGGACCGGCGACAAGGTGCGCATCGACCTCAACAAGGGCTCTGCCAATATCCTGATCCCGGAGGCCGAACTGAAGCAGCGCCATGCCGATCTCAAGGCCAATGGCGGTTTCAAATATCCGGCCAACCAGACGCCGTGGCAGGAACTCTATCGCTCGACCGTCGGCCAGCAGGCCACCGGCGCCTGCATGGAGTTCGCGACGCGCTATCAGGATATCGCCGGCACGGTCGGCGTGGCGCGGGATAATCATTAATCGCAACACCGTCATTGCGAGGAGCGTAGCGACGAAGCAATCCATAACCCCGCAGTGGAGAAATGGATTGCGTCGCTTCGCTCGCAATGACGCAAGGAAACACCCGAGACGAATTCCAGGAGAAATGAATGTCTGATCGACTGAAGGGAAAGCGCGCTGTCGTCACCGCCGCGGCGGCGGGCATCGGGCGTGCTTGCGCAATAGCATTCGCGCGCGAAGGCGCCACTGTCATCGCCACCGACATCAATGAAAGCGGCATCGCCACCCTGGGCAAGGAAGGCGTTGCCGAGATGGCTCGGCTCGACGTTCGCAGCACCGCCGACGTCGACGCCTTCGCCAAGCGCGTTGGAAAGATCGACATCCTGCTCAATGCGGCGGGCTTCGTGCACCACGGAACCATCATGGAGTGCTCGGAGGAAGACTGGGATTTCTCGTTCGATCTCAACGTCAAATCGATGCACCGGACCATCAAGGCGTTTTTGCCAGCCATGATGGCAGGCGGCGGCGGCAGCATCGTCAACATCTCGTCCTGCGCGGCGCTCCGGCCACCGGCCAACCGTTATGTCTATAGTGCGTCCAAGGCGGCGGTTTCGCTGCTCACGCGCGCGGTTGCGCTCGACTTCATCAATCAGGGCATCCGCTGCAACAGCATCTGCCCCGGCACCGTGGAGACGCCTTCGATGCTCGATCGCGCGGCCGCCGCTGGCCCGGATGGACGCGAGAAGTTCGTTGCCCGCCAGAAGATGGGCCGACTGGGTACCGCAGAGGAAATCGCGGCCATGGCGATCTATCTTGGGAGCGACGAAAGCGCATTCACCACCGGCGTCGACCTCGTCGTCGATGGCGGCTACATGCTCTAACGGCCACGCGATCAAGGGATTCCAGCATGAACAAGATCGATCTGAACGGCCGCTGCGCCATCGTCACCGGCGGCGCGCAGGGTTTTGGGCGCGCGATCGCCGAACGCTTTGTGGCGTCCGGCGCCAAGGTGGCGATCTGGGACCATGACCTGCCGTTTGCGGAAAAGACTGCCAGGGAAATCGGCGAGAATGTCACCGCGTTCAAGGTCGATGTCTCCGACCTCGCCGCCGTCGAAAACACCCGCGACGCGACGCTGAAGGCGTTCGGCAAGATCGACATCCTGGTCAACAATGCCGGCATCGCCGGTATCAACAAGACGGTGTGGGAAACCGACCTCGACGAATGGCGCAAGGTGATGCGCATCAATCTCGACGGCCCCTTCATCTGCTGCAAGGCCGTGGTGCCGGCGATGCTCGCCAACAAATACGGCCGCATCATCAACATCGCCTCGATCGCCGGCAAGGAAGGCAATCCCAACGCCGCGCATTATTCGGCGTCCAAGGCCGGCCTGATCGCGCTGACCAAGTCGCTCGGCAAGGAACTGGCGGCGCACGACATCCTGGTCAACGCCGTGACGCCGGCGGCGGCCAAGACCGCGATCTTCGACCAGCTGACGCAGCAGCACATCGACTTCATGCTGTCGAAAATCCCGAAGGCCCGCTTCGTGCTGGTGGAAGAACTCGCCGCCATGGTGGCCTGGCTGGCGTCGGAGGACTGCGCCTTCTCGACCGGCGCGGTGTTCGACATCTCCGGCGGCCGGGCGACCTACTAACAAAAATGCAAAAACAACCCCATGCACAGTAGATATGGGGCCTCACGTCCATCCAAAACCGCAAGCTCTAGTATGTTCGGGACACCTGCGTTACCGGTCTCAGCGATCGGCCTGACGTGGTTGCGATCCAGATGCCGACGAAAACCGTGACGATGCCACCGACCAGGTTCCAGCTGAGCGGTTCATGGAGCAATACCGCGCCCACCAGCGACGCTGCGACCGGATTGACGGTGACTGAGATGGCGACGCGGGTCGGCGTGGTGCGCGCCAGCGCGAACGCCCAGAGATAGAAAGTGAGCGCGCTGCCGAAGGCCCCGAGATAGGTGGCGGCGAGCCATTGCGGCATCCCGAAATCGGCGACCGGCGCGAAACTGCCGCGCCAGCACGAAACCACGATCAGCCACGCCGCGCCCACGCCCATCGCCATGGTGGTGAAGGAGATCGGCCCGGAGCGCGCGATGAATGGCTTCGACCAGATGCTGTAGAGCGCCATGCACAAGGCGGCGCCGACCATCAGAAGATCGCCGCGCCAGGCGCCAGGCGGCGCAAAGGCCAGGCCCGACAGCAGCGCGAGTGCGACGCCGAGCATCGCGATGACAACCCCAAGCGATTTGCGCAACGTCAACGCCTCGCTGCCGAGCGCCGCACCGACGACCATTGTCAGCAATGGAAGAGTCGACAAGGCAAGCGCACCCCGCGCTGCTGTAGTGAAGATCAGGGAGGCGTTGAACAGCAGCGGGAACAAGGCAAAGAACAGCACGCCCAAACCGGCCACGGCGGGCCAATCCCGGCGTGCGGGCCAGCGGCCGCCCTGCCACAGCGCCACCGGCAGCAGCAACACGAAGCCGATGCCGAACCGGAACGAGCCGATGGCGAGGGGATCAATCGCGCTCACGAGATAGCGGGTGGCACCGATCGAAGTCCCGCCAAGCGCGCTGGATAATACCGCCGCCAGCACACCCCAAACTTCTCCCATCGGTCAAATCCTCCCCTTTCCGGCTTGCGGGCGAGGATAAGGGAGGGGTACTAATCAACAAATGGAATTTAATTGATGCCAGAAATAACGTATCGTGATGAGCAAGCCCAACCTTGATCCGGATCTGTTGCAGGCATTTGTCGCGGTGGCGGACCACCGCTCCTTCACGCGTGCCGCTATCATGCTGAACCGGACCCAATCGGCCGTGAGCATGCAGATCAAGCGCCTGGAGGATCGCCTCGGCGCAGAACTGTTCAACCGGACCAAGGCGAATGTCGATTTGAGCGCCGCGGGCGAAGGCCTGCTTGGATATGCGCGGCAGATTCTCACGCTCAACGAGGAAGCTGTCGGCAGGCTCGCCGAGCGCAAGATCGAGGGCGTCGTGAGACTCGGCGTGATGGACGATTACGGCACCTGCGTCGTCCCCGCCTTGCTGGCGAGTTTCCTCGCCGGCTATCCGCGTATCCATGTCGAGATGGAAACCGGGCTCACAGCCTCGATGCCGGCAAGGCTCGGCGAAGCCTACGACCTCGTTATCGCGATGCATCCCGAAGGCCGCGGCGAAGGCGAATTCCTGCGCCGCGAACAAGCCGTATGGGCAACCAGCGCTTCTCACGCGGTCGAACAGCAGGAGCCGCTGCCGGTGGCACTGTATCCGCAGGGCTGCCTGTTCCGGAAATGGGCAATCGACGCGCTTGATGCCGCCAGGCGTCCATGGCGGCTGGCTTTCGTCAGCCACAGCCTTGCCGCGGTGGAAGCGGTCGCAGCGCTGGGTCTGGCCGTGACCGTCGTGAAGGCCGGCACCTTTCCGCCGCGATTGCGCGCGCTGTCGGACCATGACGGCCTGCCGGGACTGCCGGCTGCCGACATTTGCCTGCATCGCGCCACTGACCTATCACCGGCAGGCGCGCTTCTCGCCGATCATTTGCGCACCGGCATCTCGAACCGTCGCGATGAGGTGTTATCAAGGCGCGCACCTGACAGCGTTGTTCGCGTTGCCTGAACTGAGTGGACAGTCCCTTGTTTTCAAACATCTCATTGTACGCCGTATCGGTCTGGGTACTGCCGGTCCTGCTCGCCATCACCCTGCATGAGGCCGCCCACGCCTTTGCCGCCTATCGCCTCGGCGACAACACGGCCTGGCAACTCGGCCGGGTCAGCCTCAACCCCTTCAAGCATATCGACCCGTTCGGGACCGTCATTCTCCCCGGATTGCTGCTGCTTTCGCATTCGCCGTTCCTGTTCGGCTACGCCAAGCCGGTGCCGGTGAATTTCCGCAATTTGAACCATCCCCGGCTCGACATGGTCTGGGTGGCGCTGGCGGGCCCGGCTACCAACATCGTCCTGGCCGTGCTGGTGGCCCTTGCCTTCCATATCATGCCCCTGGTGCCCGCGAATGCGGCGCAATGGACCGCGGACAACCTCAAAAATGCGTTCCTGATCAATATCGTGCTGGCGATCTTCAACATGCTGCCGATCCCGCCGCTGGACGGCGGAAGGGTCGCGGTGGGGCTGCTGCCGCGGGTGCTGGCTTACCCGCTGTCGCGGCTGGAACCCTATGGCATGCTGATCCTGATCGGCCTGCTGATCCTGCTGCCGATCCTGGGCAGCCAGCTCGGCCTAAATCTTGATGTTATTTCGGCAATACTACGGACACTGACCGGCTATGTGATCCGCGCGCTTCTCTTTATCACGGGCAACGCATAAACCTGAGATAGAGAACGCCGGACAAGGAGGAGTTGGCTTGGGGCCATGGTGATCAAAGCCGCCGATATGTTGATTGCACGACGCGCCGACACCCGCGCGAGGGCGGATTTTGCCACCTGGAGAATGCTCGCCAAGCTCAACGGCGCTTCCGCCCTGCCCGCCGAGGCGCAAGGTTTTCTCGTCAGCTACAAGCAGCTGCTCGAGAAGATGAGCGATCCCGATGCGTCCGAGGCCACCATCCAGCTCATGTACAAGAGCTATTATGCGGAGATGGGCGGCGCCGGGACCGCACCGGCAATTCCCGCGCGCGCCAGCGACGCCGCGGCCGACACCGGCAACGTCACCGCCTTTCGCCGGCCGCCTGCCAAGCCAAAGGTCGCGGCGTCAGGACCACAGGCGAAGCAGCCCCTGCCTGTGGCGCTGATCTTTGCGTGCCTCGTCGTCGTCTATGTCGGCATCCGGTACTACCTCAAGTAAGCCGAATACCTCCGCCCGTTCCGATCTCATGCTACGATCGGACGCAGGCACATGCGAGGCGCAATGAAGCGGCGCGAATTTATCGTCGGATTGCTTGGGACCTCACTGTGGTCAAGCGCAGTTAACAGCCAGCCACGGGTGCCGACCGTCGGCATCCTGCTTGCCGGCAATCGCGATCCCGCTCCGCTTCTGGCTGTCTTCAAAGACGAGATGCAGCGCCTCGGTTATCTCGAAGGCCAAAACATTCGGATCGATCTCCGATCCGCTCAAGGCAGAGCGGAAGCTCTGCCCCGGCTTGCGAGCGAACTGGTCGAACGCAAGGTCGACGTTATCCTTGCCTGGTTGACGCCGGCCGTCCGCGCCGCCAAGCAGGCAACGACACAAATTCCAATCGTCATGGCAGGCGCAGGCGATCCGGTTGCCACGGGGCTCGTTGCCAGCCTGGTCCGCCCCGGCGGCAACATCACGGGAATGGGTGGAATCACGGATCTGATCGGAAAAAATGTCGAACTGATCCGGGAGTTGCTGCCTTCCGCCAGGAAGCTGGCCGCGTTATGTAACGCCACCGACTCTTACACCAAGCCGTTCCTCGAACAGATCGAGGTGGCCTCTTCCAAAACGGGCTTTGAGCTGCTGACGGTGATGATTCCGGGTCCCGACGATCTTGAATCATCGTTTTCGCGTGTCAGCCGCGATGGGGTGGATGTAGTACTGGTTCAGCCCAGTCTTCCCGTCAGACGCGCCGCCGAACTGGCTGTGGCCGCGCGCTTGCCGGCGGTGTCACCGCTAGAGGGTTTCGTCAGCGATGGCGGATTGCTGTCCTACGCGGGGCGCAGTTCCGACCAGTTCCGGCGAGCCACCCAGTATGTCGACAAGATTTTGAAAGGCGCGCGCCCCGCCGATCTGCCGATACAACTCCCGACCCAGTTCGACCTCAAGATCAATCTCAGGACTGCGAAGGCTATCGGCCTTGCAATCCCGCCCGGCATGCTGGCCCGTGCAGACGAAGTGCTGGAGTAACGCGGCGCAATGCCGGCGGCGCTCCGGGGGCGTGATTTAATTTCAGCCCGCCCGTTTATTGACCGCGAGATGGAATATTCCCTGCACGCACGATCCACCGCAGCAGCTAGGCGGCGAACACGATGCCGGGCATAATGGCGCTGCGAGTTTAGCCAAACATTCAAAAATATCCTTGAAAGATTCCTTGGAGGGGAAATGAAGCGATCCATTGCAGCTTTGGTGATGACCACGAGCCTGGTATTTGCAGGCGCAGCGTTTGCGCAAACGCTCGACAAGGTCGTCAAGGTCGGAAGCCTCGGAGATCAATCAGGTCTTTATGCCGACATCGGCGGCCCCGGCTCCAGCGTCGCCGCGCAGATGGCGATCGATGATTCCGGTTTGCTGGCGAAAGGCTGGAAGATCGAGCTGATCTCGGCGGACCACCAGAACAAGCCTGATGTCGGCGTCAACATCGGCAAGCAGTGGATCGACGTCGAGAAGGTCGATGTGTTCGTCGATCTCGCCAGCTCCGGCGTTGGCCTTGCGATTTCCAACCTTGCCAAGGACAAGAACGTCGTCAATTTGAACTCCGGTTCGGCGTCGTCGGATCTGACCGGCTCGCAGTGCTCGCCGAACACGATTCACTGGGTCTACGACACCTGGATGCTGGCCAACGGCACCGGCAAGGCGCTGGTCAAGTCCGGCGGCGACAGCTGGTTCTTCCTGACGGCGGACTACGCCTTCGGTCACGCGCTCGAACGCGATACGGCTGCGGTCGCCACCGCCAATGGCGGCAAGGTGCTCGGCGGCGTCAAGCATCCGCTCAACAATGCCGACTTCTCCTCTTTCCTGCTGCAGGCGCAGAGCTCGAAGGCGAAGATCATCGGCCTTGCCAATGCCGGCGGCGACACCACCAACTCGATCAAGCAGGCGGCGGAGTTCGGCATCGTCTCCGGCGGGCAGAAGCTCGCGGGCATGCTGATGTTCATCACCGACGTTCACGCGCTCGGGCTGAAGGTCGCGCAGGGCCTGAACTTCACCGAGACGTTCTATTGGGACGCCAACGACAAGACCCGCGCCTTCACCAAGCGCTTCAACGAGAAGCACAAGAAGGGCCCGCCCACCATGGTGCAGGCCGGCGTCTATTCCTCGCTGATCCATTACTTCAAGGCGCTGGAAGCGCTCGGCGGCAATCCGCATGACGGCCGCGCGGTGGTCGCCAAGATGAAGGAAATGCCGACCGACGACGACCTGTTCGGCAAGGGTACGGTCCGCGCCGACGGCCGCAAGATCCATCCGGCCCATCTGTTCGAGGTGAAGAAGCCGGCGGATTCGAAATATCCGTGGGACTATTACAACCTCGTCACCACCATCCCCGCCGACGAAGCTTTCATTCCGCTCGACAAGAGCGTCTGCCCGATGGTGAAGAAGACCTGATCCGGCTAAAATGCCGGCGAGCGATCGCCGGCATTTTTGTGTTGGGCGATCGGTTCGCCCCTTCCCGCGCGACGGCGCGAAACAGGTCCGTTGCGAGATGTTCTGATTCAATTTTCAACAGCTAACCCTATTCGTCGTCCCGGCGAACGCCGGGACCCATACTCCGCGGCGGACACTGTTTGCAGAAGGTCTCTAACGCCAGCGCTCTCACCGATGGGCCGCGGCGTATGGGTCCCCCGATGCGCAATTGCGCATCTGAGCTCAAGGCCGGGACGACGGCGAGGTTGTTGTTGCACCAAGATCCAAACGCGACTTCGCATTCTCGCGACGCATTGCGCCCGAGCTTTGCCAGAAACTTCCCGCCCTCTCGTAAGAGGGCGCAGGGAAGACCGGGTGCGCGCTGCACCCGCGGTCTCGCGTGCGGTTTGCACAAAACAAAGTGCACACGAGCATACAGGCCAGCGGAGAACACCCGGCCTTCCCTGCGCAATGGCTTTACGGCTTATAACGCGATCTCCCCGGTGAACGGGCTTTCTTGCCACCGTCGCCCCTGATCGGCGTTTGGCCTCTCAGGAACTTGACACCAGCAACGGGGTGTCAGGACCACGCGCCTTCGCCGTACGCCTCTGTCGCGTTACGTCTTCGCAACATCGGCGTCCACCGCAACCCGTCCAACGTCCGTGACGACGGCCGACGCCCTCTGAGTGGGACGGGATGGCTATTATGTGCCCCTGATTTGCCCTTCTGGAAAAGCGAAATTTTGCCCGACGGGCCAATTTGTCGCACGTAGCAGTGATTGCCGGCGAAAACGCAAGGCGTGTACGCGAAGCGTCGCGACATCCGGGATTCTTCGCAAACGCAGATATCGCTGCGCTCATCCGGGCTACGGGCCGCACTGCCGGGTCCGCAGTTCGTAGGGTGGGCAAAGCGCAGCGTGCCCACCATTCAGGCCATCGAAGTAGATGGTGGGCACGGCGCAAGAGCGCCTTTGCCCACCCTACTAGCCTACCGAGCCCGAAGCGTCAGAAGCGCGCTGTCACACGGCCTGGGCTACCGAGTGCAGTTCGTTGACGAGCACACGCATGTTCTCGCTGTAGTCGACGGGCACCACGACGAGATGCACGCCGCCTTCGCTGAAAGCTCCCTCCAGCATCGTCGAGAGCTCCGAGACCTTGCCGACGCGCGCGCCCTTGGCGCCGTATGACTTGGCATAGGCGACGAAATCAGGATTGCCGAACTCGAGGCCGAAGTCGGGAAATTCGTCGACTTCCTGTTTCCAGCGGATCATGCCGTAGGCGCGATCCTCCAGTATCAGCACGACGAGGTTCAGCTTGAGCCGCACCGCCGTTTCCAGCTCCTGCGAATTCATCATGAAGCCGCCGTCGCCGCAGACCGCGAGCACGCGCCGGTCCGGATGAATCAATGCCGCCGCGATCGCCGAAGGCAACCCTGCCCCCATGGTCGCGAGTGCGTTGTCGAGCAGCAGCGTATTGGCGACGCTGGTGCGATAGTTGCGCGCGAACCAGATCTTGTACATGCCGTTGTCGAGGGCCACGATGCCATCCGGCGGGATGACCCCGCGAACGTCGTGCACGATGCGCTGCGGCGTCAGCGGAAACCGGTCCTCGGTCGACCGCTCGGCAAGGTGGGCAAGAATCCCTTCGCGCAAACTTAGCAATGCCGAGGCGTTGGGGAGCTTGCCTTCGAGGCGATCGGCGAGCGCGGCAAGGCCGGCACCGACGTCGCCGACGATCTCGGCCTGCGGGAAGTAGACCTGCTCCACCGTCGCCGGCGTGACGCCGACATGGATCACCTGCGGTCCGTCATGGCCCATCAGGAACGGCGGCTTCTCGACGGTGTCATGGCCGATCGAAATGATCAGGTCGGCCTGGTCGATGGCCTCGTGCACCCAATCGCGTTCCGACAGTGCCGCCGTGCCCATGTAGAGATTGGAGCCGGCATTGACGGCGCCCTTGCCCATCTGGGTGTTGAAGAACGGAATCTTGCATCGCCGCACGAACGCCGACAGCGGCTCGGCGAGTTGCGGGCGGCTCGCCGCGGCGCCCAGCATCACGAGCGGCTTTTTGGCGGCCATGATCATGGCAGCGGCGCGATCGATCGCCGCTGATGGCGCCACCGGCAGCTCGACGCTGTGCGGCGGAATCATATCGGCGATGGCGTCGTCGGCCGCGATGTCCTCGGGCAGTTCGAGATGCACCGGGCCCGGCCGCTCCTGCTGAGCCACACGGAAGGCGTCGCGAACCAGGGTCGGAATACTCTGTGCTGACACGATCTGCGTCGCCATCTTGGTCAGCGGCCGCATGGTTGCGACGATGTCGACGATCTGAAAGCGCGCCTGACGGCTGCTCCGGATCGCCTTTTGCCCTGTGAGCATCACCATCGCCATCGCGCCGAGATGCGCGTAGGCCGCTGATGTCGTCAGATTGAGCGCGCCGGGACCGAGCGTCGTCAGACAGACGCCCGCCCGTCCGGTAAGCCGCCCGTAGGTGGCCGCCATGAAGCCGGCGGCCTGCTCGTGCCGCGTCAGCACGAGCTTGATCTTCGAGCGCCGCAGCGACTCCAGCACGTCGAGGTTCTCCTCGCCGGGAATGGCGAAGATGTATTCGACGCCCTCGTTTTCGAGGGCCGCCACCAAGAGATCGGAGGCTTTTGTCACGCGGCTCCCCTCACTCCCGGCTCCGCTTTCTCCGCCCGGTGCGGCAGCGTCCAGTCCGGCCGGATGAAGTGGCAGGTGTAACCGTCAGGATATTTCTCCAGATAGTCCTGATGCTCGGGCTCCGCCTCCCAGAATGGGCCGGCCGGCGCCACCTCGGTGACGACCTTGCCGGGCCAAAGACCGGATGCATCGACGTCAGCGATGGTGTCTTCCGCGACCCGCTTCTGCTCATCATTGGTATAGAAGATGGCCGACCGGTAGCTCGGGCCCAAATCATTGCCCTGGCGGTTCAACGTCGAAGGATCATGGATCTGAAAAAAGAACTCCAGCAGCTTGCGGTAGCTGATGGTTTTCGGATCGAAGATGATCTCGATGCCCTCCGCATGATTGCCGTGGTTGCGATAGGTCGCGTTCGGCACCTCGCCGCCGGTATAGCCCACCCGCGTTGAAATCACGCCGGGATAGCGGCGCAGCAAATCCTGCACACCCCAGAAGCAGCCACCGGCAAGGACTGCGCGTTCCGTCGAAACCGTCATGTCGGTCCTCCCTTCGCTTCGCTGCGGGCGTCATTCCCCGCAAGCCATCAAGCGCGCATAATGCGGCCGAACGATGCCAAATTGCAAACAGCAACAACAAGCGGCTGCTTTGCGCCAGAAGCGTTCGAGTTGCATTAGCGATCCGGCAGCCCACGCTCGGCTGACGAAGCAGCAGCGGGCACGCCTATTGCCCACGACCCTGCTGGCTCCGTCATGTCGGCGGCAGCGCAGATCCCAGAATCTGGCGTTCAAGCCTCGCCGATCTCACGGCCCGAATCGATCCCTACTCCGTAGTAATCAGCACTGCCCGCCGATCTGAATTTCAGAGTAAGCTCGCCTGCCCGCTGGAAGGCCATTGCCGTATCACTCGCCGTGAGCGCCACGGTAGTGGTTATGTCTGAAAGGCTTCCACCCGCAGCGGCCGCAAGCACCGCTGAAATCATCGTGGGTTCATCCGGTGCTTCCGCTATGATTAGCCAATCGTAGGGTCCCAAAGTCAGATACCAACTGATCAGTCGAGCACCGGCGGCGGCGAACAGCTCCGCGACCGCCTCGGAACGGTCCTCCGGCTTCGCAGTCATCCCCTTGATGGCCGCTGCGGTGTAACGACCTTGAGAAATGTAAATCGTCATGCTGGCCTCCTCTGCATTCGCTGGTGGTCCATTCTCCGAAGTAACGTCGTGTCGCGGTGATGTTCGCATTAGCATTGCAATCGAATGTCCGAAATGGGGGGTGGGCTCAATTGGTCAGCGCAACACTCTAATCTTTTGGCAAAGATGGAGTGTGGACATGAAGCAGCGACGTCGCATTTACTACTCGGCGGCCCAGCGATCCGAGATCTGGGATCGCTGGCAGGCCGGCGAGCCGATGAGTTCGATCGGACGCCGATTTGACCGGGAGTCCTCGTCGGTCTTCTCAGTGATCTCGCCGAGCGGCGGCATTCGTCCTCCGGATCGGCACCGTGCCAACAGGCGCTCAGCCTTTCTGAACGAGAGGAGATCTCTCGATGGCTCAGCATGCACTGCTCGTGGTGGTCGCTTGCGCGTCAAAAAACCGGACGTTCCCTGAAAATCAGGTGTCGGACCCAATCCCGATGCCTGGCCGCATTCCGACCCCAATTGGCTGATTCCCCCTCGCCTCTTCGCCGCAAAGTGCTAGAATTTAGATATGTCCTGAATGACCGAATGACACTTCGCGAGCTCATCGCTTTCGTCGGCGCCTCGGCTTCAGTTCGCCGGAACGAGAAAAGAGCGCAGCTCTGCCATCGGCACAAGGGAGGACATCATGCTCGACAAGGCCCCGGACGGAAAAATGTCTGATCTGCTCAACGCGTTCGACAAAGCGCTGTCCGCTGGCGAGGTGGAACGCGCCGTCGATCTCTTTCAGACTGACTGCTACTGGCGCGACCTCGTGACCTTCACCTGGAACATCAAGACAATGGAGGGCAAGGAACAGGTTCACGACATGCTCAAGGCGCGGCTCTCCGATACGAAGCCGTCGAGCTGGAGAATTGCGGACGGAGAGGACGCTTCCGAAGCAGATGGAATAATAGAGAGCTGGATACAATTCGAAACGGAGGTCGCGCGTGGCTTTGGCCACATCCGCCTGAAAGACGGCCGGATCTGGACGTTGCTGACGACCATGAGCGAACTCAAGGGACACGAAGAGGCAGTGGGCTTCGACCGTCCGATGGGGGCAAAACACGGCGCCGAACGCAATCGAAAAACGTGGAAGGAAGAACGCGAGGCCGAAGCCGCCGAACTCGGATACTCGCGTCAGCCCTATTGCGTCATTGTTGGTGGCGGTCAGGGCGGCATCGCACTCGGAGCCCGGCTGCGCCAGCTCAATGTGCCGACAATCATCATCGAAAAGAACGAACGACCTGGCGACAGCTGGCGCAAACGTTACAAGTCCCTCTGCCTGCATGATCCGGTTTGGTATGATCATCTGCCCTATCTGCCGTTTCCCCGGAACTGGCCGGTTTTCTCACCGAAGGACAAGATCGGGGACTGGCTCGAAATGTATGCAAAGGTGATGGAGCTCAACTACTGGGGCGCCACCGAATGCAAGAAGGCATCCTACGACGAGAAGAGCCGCGAATGGACCGTCATCGTGCAGCGCGACGGCAAGGAAGTCGTCCTCAAGCCAAGACAGCTCGTACTTGCGACGGGGATGTCAGCCAAGGCCAACATCCCGAACTTCGAAGGCATGGACATTTTCAAGGGCGATCAGCACCATTCGTCGCAGCATCCGGGACCGGACAAATACAAAAACAAGAAAGCCGTGGTGATCGGCTCGAACAATTCCGCCCACGATATTTGTGCCGCGCTTTGGGAAGCCGGAGCGGACGTTACCATGGTTCAGCGCTCGACGACCCACGTTGTGAAGTCGGACTCGCTGATGGAGCTCGGATTGGCCTCGCTTTACTCCGAACAGGCGGTCCAGTCTGGAATGACGACGGCCAAGGCCGACCTGATCTTTGCGTCACTGCCTTACAAGATTCTGCACGAGTTCCAGATCCCGGTTTATAACGCGATCAGGGAACGCGATGCCGATTACTACAAGCGCCTCGAGAAGGCAGGCTTCCTGCTCGATTATGGTGACGACGATTCCGGTTTGTTCATGAAATACCTGCGGCGTGGATCCGGATACTACATCGACGTCGGCGCTTCGGAATTGGTAGCCAATGGCAGCATCAAGCTGAAAAGCGGCGTCGATGTCAAAAAGCTCACGGAACATTCCGTCATCTTGACCGACGGGACCGAGCTGCCGGCTGATCTCGTCGTTTACGCCACCGGGTACGGTTCGATGAACGGCTTCGCCGCGGACCTGATCTCCAGGGAAGTTGCCGACAAGGTAGGTAAGGTCTGGGGACTAGGCTCGAATACGACCAAAGACCCCGGCCCATGGGAAGGCGAACAGCGAAATATGTGGAAGCCGACGCAGCAGGAGGGGCTTTGGTTCCATGGCGGTAACCTGCACCAGTCACGCCACTACTCCCAGTTTCTGTCCCTCCAGTTGAAAGCGAGAATGGAAGACATTCCCACACCGGTTTACGGCCTCCAGAAGGCCCACCATCTGAGCTGATTGCCTATTCGATTGCTTTGAGCAGGTCTGGAGACGGCGCCTATAGGCCGGCCCGGCCGGTCTGCTGATGTCCGACCATCATACGAGCATTCTCTCCATCTTACGGCCATTCTTTGAACAAGACTGAACGCAGTGTCGGCGGCTGGTCGACCCGACGAATAGTCGACCTCAACCTTGGGATGACGTTGGACGGAAAAGGGAAGCGCCAATGAACTCCATACCCACTTCGCAGGCAAATGCCCCCTCCGATGCCCCGGTCCCGCGCGCCGATGAACGACTCGCGCACGCCTACGGACAGATCACACGCGCGGGTGAAGAGCTTGCGCGTGTGAGTGAACGGGTTGCAAAAATGGAGCACGATGCCGAGCGCCCACCTTCGGCCGGACCTCCTTCGGCCGGACCTCGCCCGCAATCACCGCCTGGAAAACCGGCGCGCCGGGCGCTCGTCGGCTTGGTGCTGGCGGCGTGCATCGTCGTCGCTGCCCTGGTTTTGCAGTCCTCTTATGGAGCCGGGGCCAAGCTGGTTGTCGCCCGTTGGGCCCCCCAGCTCGTTTCAACATTGCCGTCGGAAAATCCGCCGGTACCCGCCCTGCCGGCGCCATCTACCGTTCAAGTGGCCGCGGCGGAGGCAACACCACCGCAAGCATCGCCCTTGCCCCAGTCCGCGCCGCAAGACGCCGCGCCGACAACCACGGCAGCGCTTCCTGATCACACGGAGTTGCTGCAAACGATGGCGCGCGATCTCGCGACTCTCGAGCGAAACATCGAACAGCTCAAGGCGAACCAGCAACAAATAGTCCGCGACAGTTCAAAGGCCATTGAGGAGCTCAAGGCGAACCAGGAAGAGATGAAACGCGTGCTAGCGAGGGTTTCCGAGCAGAACCCGCCCAAAACGTCACCGCCTCCGGCGCAGCCGACGCCGACCTTGCGCAAGCCCGAGCGCACGCTTCAGTCGCCGCACGTAAGGGTGCGGCCTCGACCCCCAAGAGAGTGGATCTACGACGACGACTGGTAACCTTCGATGCAACGTCCATCAAAGTCTCGTGCTGAAACAGCGCTTTGATCCGATACGGCGCGCTATGCGTCGCGCGATGTCGTCGTCGTTTGCAGCCACCGATCGATTCGCGTTTGACGTAAGGCACTGACATCTGCATTTGGCCGAATGACCGAATTCGCGCCAGAAGCGGCCGTTTGCCCCGATGGTCCGTTGCACTTTGCTATCAGGCTACTAACTCCATTTCGCGCGACGAACATTCGTGCCGAGCCGCCAAAGTTCCACTGATCGTTCATTTTGCATGCTCTTGTGATCTCGTTCACACGAGCGTTTTCAGGGCTCTGCTAATCGTTCTAAGCCACTAGCCGCTGGATGCCGGACGTGCCGCATTTGGGGATCTTTATGGACGACGCGTTTTATAAAGACCGAGCCCGGCAAATCAGGCAACTTGCCAACGAAGCCGACCCCTTCATCAAGAAACGACTGTTGCGTCTTGCGAGTAACTACGACGCCATGACGACGCCCTTCGCGAGGGGGCCTGCTCCGTCCAACCTGACCGAAGGCCCCGCAGATAACTTAGCAGAAACCGGAAAAGGTCACGGGGAGAAGTCCACCACCTCATAGTGCTTCAATCCCTTTCCGCCCTTTACAGCACCAGATCCCGGATCAGACAGTCGCGCCCGATGCTCATTGGAGCCAATCGGCAATATTTGAAGTACGCCATCGCGCGATTTCGTCAAATCTTGAGAGAGGCGTTTCAAACCCTGCGCATCGATGCATCGGCATGCACAACGACATTGGTCCTGTTCATTCGCAATCAGCCACGAGCTCAAATACATTTGTTTGCGCATTAACGTCTCCTTTTGCGGCCAGAAGCGGCCGTTCGAGAGAGGGCGGCGGCTATTTCCGGTAAGAAGCGGTGGGACTTGAAATTCACGACGTTGCCCGCCATGGCCACGCGCGCTCGAACGGGACGACACTGCATATGGTCATGGACGAGCCTTTCATCTTCGGCTTGCGCAATCGCGCGAGCGGCCTCATTCTCGTCGCAGGCTATGCTGGCCATGCCCGGGGGGCGATCCACGCCGTGACGACAATATACGCCGCGCCGCCTTCCCCCTACGCGCTTTGGATGGAGGATGAGATGTTCCGGCGTTGCCGTTTCCTGGCCCTTTTCCTGGCTCTGGTCCTGGCTCCGGCGTTCCTGCCCCTGCTCGCGCCGCCGGCCCGCGCGGCGGACCAGGCGTGGGACGATTGCGGTCAAACCGCCGATCAGGATCGCAAGATCGCCGGATGCACGCAGGTGTTGGCGCGCGGCGCGGCAGAGAGCGAGACGGGCCGCGTCACCGCCTATGTCAATCGCGGCTATGCCTACGGCACTGTTGATCACGACCGCGCCATCAGGGATTACGACGAAGCAATCCGCCTCGATCCCAAAGCGGAGCGTGCCTATAACGCCCGCGGCCGTTCGTACTTCATAAAGGGCGATTACGACCGCGCCATCAAGGATCTGGACGAGGCGATCCGCCTCAATCCGAAATATGCGCTTGCTTATGCCAGCCGCGGCAAGGCCTACCACAGCAAGGGCGATAACGACCGTGCCATCAGGGATCATGACGAGGCGATCCGCCTCGATCCGAAATTGGCGGATGCCTATAGCAATCGCGGCAATGCCTACTCCGACAAGGGCGACAACGACCGCGCCATCAGGGATCACGACGAGGCGATCCGCCTCGATCCGAATTTTGCGGAGGCCTATTTCAATCGCGGGCTTGCCTACACCAGCAAGCGCGATCACGACCGCGCCATCAAGGATTACAGCGAGGCGATCCGCCTCAATCCGAAAGATGCGAGCGCCTATTTGCATCGTGGCGGCGCCTACTTCTTCAAAGGCGATTACGACCGCGCCGTCAAGGAGTACGACGAGGCGATCCGCCTCGATCCGAAATATGCGCTAGCCTATGAAATCCGCGGGCGGGCCTATGAAAACAAGGGAGACTCCGCCCGGGCCAGGAAGGATTTCGACGAGGCGGCGCGGCTGCGGCCGAGAGCGGGGCAAACGGCGCTGACCCCAAAGAATGCCGACGACTATAACGATCGCGGGCACGCCTACTCCGAAAAGGGCGATCACGACCGCGCCATCAAGGATTTCGCCGAGGCGATCCGGCTCGATCCGAAAAATGCGACGTCCTACAGCAATCGGGGCGGCGCCTACTCCAACAAGGGCAACAACGACCGTGCCATCAAGGATCTCAACGAGGCGATCCGCCTCGACCCGAAATTTGGGGTTGCCTATTTCAATCGCGGCAGTGCCTACAGGGACAAGGGCGATCACGACCGCGCCATCAAGGACTACAACGAGGCAATCCGCCTCGACCCGAAATATGCGGCGGCCTATTTCAATCGCGGGGTGGTTTACGTCACCAAGGGCGATTACGACAGCGCCATCAAGGAATATGACGAGGTGATCCGCCTCGATCCAAACGATGCGAAGGCCTACTACAATCGCGGCGTCGTCTACTCCAACAAGCACGATAACGATCCGGCCATCAAGGATTTCGACGAGGCCATTCGCCTCGATCCGAAGTATGTGATTGCCTATTACAATCGCGGCAATCTCCACAGGGAGAAGGGCGATAACGACCGCGCCATCGCTGACTACAGCGAGGCGATCCGCCTCGACCCGACATATGTGTCCGCCTATTTCAATCGCGCGGCTGTTTTCGTCGCCACGGGCGATTCTGACCGCGCCATCAAGGAGTACGACGAGGCGATCCGCCTCAGGCCGAACGATGCGGCGGCCTATGCCAATCGCGGCAGCGTCTACGCCAGCAAGAGCGACAACGAGCGCGCCATCAAGGATTTCAGCGAAGCGATCCGCCTCGATCCGAAAAATATGCGGGCATATAGCGGTCGCGGCGATGCCTACCGCGGCAAGAGCGATTTCGATCGCGCCGCCAGGGATTACGGCAAGGTGATCGAACTGGCCGGCAAGCCGGAGAAGGCGCACTGGACCTACTGGCTTTACCGCGGCGTGAGCTTTGAGCGCCTCGGCAAATGGCCGCAGGCCGAAGCGGATTTTCTCAAGGCGATGGAGCTCGATCCCGATCAGCCCGACGTGCTCAATCAACTCGGCTATAACTGGGTCGAGCGGAAGCTCAAGCTCAGGGAAGGCCTCGCGCTGCTCGAGAAGGCCGTCAAGCTCAGGCCGGATGACGGCAACATGCTCGACAGTCTCGGCTGGGCGCACTACCGCCTCGGCGACTACCCAGAGGCGATCAAGGTCCTGGAGCGCGCGGCCGCTCTCGAACCAACGTTTAGCGAAATAAGGGACCATCTCGGCGATGTGCACTGGCGGGCGGGACGCCAGGACGAGGCGCGCAAATCCTGGGAGCACGCGTTGTCGCTCAAGCCCGATCCAGCCGAAGCGAAGAAGATCAAGGGCAAGATCGCCAAAGGGCTGGAAAAATGAGGCGCCTGGCGACGCAAGTGGCGACACAAACGGCCGCGTCCGCGTCTTGCGCCTGCACTGCTTTGAAAGCAAAGCCTTCTTTGAAGCAAAGCCTTCGAAACATCTAAAAAGATACATAAAACGGAGCGAAATCCAAAACGGTTCGCAACCTATCTAAATTGAGTGTTCCTCAACTTCGCGGGCTGATGCTCAGGGCAACCGATGGGGCGCATCAGGAGCCGATCATGCCGACCAAAGCTCGAGCAACCGCAACCGCCGGCCCCGCGCAAGCGCGCGAAGATATCATCAGCGCGCAAGCCCTCAGTACCCTGAGCGCGGGTGCGGTAAGTGCGATGAGCGCCGTTGGGGCCGCGGTCCTCAAGAGGCATAAGCATGCGATGGCCAAAAAGCCGGAATGGTTTTGGCACATCTTCGCGAAGTGCGAGGCAAAGGCGGCTCGTATCGCCGAGCAGGCCGCCCGCGCCCCTCAAGCGTGCGGCGATGCGGCATTCATTGAATCCTATGCCAGAAGCCTGCCGAAGCTGATGGCTGCCGCGCTGAAAGCTCACGAGAAAGCTCTAGGAGACTGAGCCTGAGGGCATCACAAACTGAGCCCGAGGGCATCAGAAACTGAGCCCGAGGGCATCGCCTGGAGCAGCCTACGGAGACCGACCTCTCTTTGCGGGTTCGACCAGCAAGCTGCGAAGCTCGTCGATCCGTCGCGCGAGATCTATCGCATTTTCCTTCAACACGTTCATCGCATGCCCGCGGTGACCTTCATCTTCCAATTCTGCGATCCGTTCGTTGAAGGCGTTCAGTTCTTCTTCCAATTTCTGAATTCCATGCTGAATAGGAAATCGCCGAGCAGGATATTTATCGACGGTTGGTCGCTTCGCTGGACCCGCACCCTGCAAGCCTCGCCGGCGCTGTGTTGACATGGCTCCTCCGAATCGCAAGCACGTGGCGACTTCAATCTAGCGTGTTTTTCGTCGGAAGCAGCACCATGTTGTTTGCTGCGGTGCATGGTTTGCTTTGGCATCATGGATTACCTCGCCCGGATGGCACATCGTCTCAGGCACGTCGTCATGCCTTGAACCGCCCGGACGGGACCCGCATACTCTATCCTGGGGTGCCGTTTTCCAGAGCACCCGCTCTTGGGAGGAACAGGGATGAAAGCATTCACTTTGGGTGCGGCGATCACGCTTGCGTTTTCCGCCGCCGCCTATGCGCAAGCGCCAAGCTGGACCGTTCCGGCGGAAAGCCAGCGCTGCCCTTCGAAATGGGGCGCGGCCGACGAACGCGGATCGGCCAATCACCAGAAACCCGCGGCCGTGATGAACGCGGCGAAGCTGATCAAGAGCGGCGAGGTCATCGAGCTCGCGCACGTGCTCGGTCCCAGCATGGCGTTCTTCGGGACGCGGCGCTTCGACGTGCACACCAAGCGCACCTTCATGAACCAGTTCTCCAACATGCGCGGCTCGAACGAGGAGGTCGTCATCACCGAGCTCGGCCAGGTCGGCACGCAGTTCGACGGCTTTGCGCACCAGACCCATCTCAACAGCTGGTACAATTGCCAGAAGGTCGATGAGAACGTCGATCGCACCGGCTTCAAGAAGTTCGGCATCCATAATGTCGGCACGCTGTTCACGCGCGGCGTCCTGATCGACGTCGCGGGATTCAAGGGCGTCGAGATGCTGGGTGACAATTACGAAATCACCGTGGAGGATCTCGAGGGCGCGCTGAAGAAGCAAAACCTGACGCTGCAGCCCGGCGACGCGGTGCTCATCCACACCGGCTGGGGCAAGCTCTACGGCAAGGACAACCCGCGCTACGTGAAATCCTGCCCGGGTATCGGCGTGCCGGCCGCGCTCTGGCTCGCCACCAAAGACCCGATGCTGCTCGGCGCCGACAACTGGCCGGTCGAGGTTTCGCCCAACCCCGACAAGCAATTGTCGCTTCCGGTGCATCAGGTCGCGCTCGTGGTGAACGGCATCCATTTGCTGGAGAACCTCAAACTTGACGACCTCGCGCAAAAGGGCGTCGGAGAATTCGCCTTCGTGATGCAGCCGCTCAAGATTCAGGGCGGCTCGGGCTCGACGGTGTCGCCGGTCGCGGTGAGGTAGCGGCGGTTCTTCGATATCCGAGAGCCTCGGTGCTTCGACGATCGTAAACCATGATCACGTCCAAGTGCCGTGCGATGTCTGCTCTGGAGGTGGAGCGGACGTCGCACGACCGGACCTCAAGGATTCCACCCGCCGCTGCCATACGGGCGGGTGATAAGTTCAAGCAGGTGGCCGTTCGGGTCCTGGAAATAGACCCCGCGTCCGCCGTCGTGACGATTGATCTCCCCTGATTGGCTCCGCCCGGGATCGGCCCAGTAGGACAGCTTTCGATCCGTAATCCGGCCGAGAATCTCGTCGAATTCGGCTTCGCTAACCAGGAAGGCGTAGTGCTGCGGCGTGATTTCGCCGTCGGTGTCCATGTAATCGAGATTGGCTCCGTTTTCGGTGGCGACCATCTGAAATGGCCCCCACCGCGTCGGGGCCGGAAGATTCAGCATCTCGGCCAGGAAATTAGCCGAGGCCTTGCTGTCGCGGGTCGACAAGATCGTGTGGTTGAAATGGATGGCCATCTCGCTCCTCCTGAAAGCAGCCGGGGCTTTTTGCCGCTCCGTTGCAAGCATCGGATGCCAATCGCCGACCGTGCTGCATCTCTAAGATGCTCGTGATCTCATAAACAGCTGATATGGCCGATCGTTCCCGCAACGCCGACCGCTATCCCAACTCAAAGGTCATAACGCCGAATACCCGTTCCAGCCGCAACGGCGGAATTGCCAGCATCGCGGCGTCAGGACCACACGACTTCCCGGTCCGCTTCAGCCACGCTCGTCAGTCGCAACATCAGCGGCCACCGCATCCCACCGCACGTGCGATTGCTAAAGTATTGCCCGCGCTAGCCCGCATTTGCGTTGTTGGTCTGCACACGTCAGTTGCGGCCCCCCGCAAACGGAACTTCTCAATCTGGAGCGATTCTAGTTAGCGCCCATCGCACTGCGAAGAAGCCTGCGTTAGAGCGAGGCCTCAAAAAAATCGTACCGGCCAAGCCGGCAGGCTTCAGGATACATCGCAGCGTGATACCAAAAGAGCTAAACTCGCCTTTCGCCACTCGACTTCAACTGATACGGATGATCTGCCTCGGGGCAGTCAGCGGATTTGCCCTCGCCCTGCCGACGGGCGCCGCGCTGGCGCAATCGTCGCTGCCGCCAATCACAGTGGAATCGCCGCAGCAGCGGGCGCGCCCGGCCACCGCCCAGCCGTCCCGCCGCGCGGCAACCACGCGCGGCGCGCGCGCCAATCGCGCAGCCCGCGCGCCGCAAGCGGCGCCGGCTGCGATCCCATCGGGTCCCGGCGCCGGCGAGCGCGCCAATGGTCCGGTGCAGGGCTTCGTCGCGACCCGCTCCGGCACCGCGACCAAGACCGACACGCCGCTCATCGAAACCCCGCAATCGATTTCCGTCGTCACCACCGACCAGGTCAGAAACCAGGGCGCGGTGTCGATCGGTGAGGCGTTGCGCTACACCGCCGGCGTTAGCGGCGATGTCAACGGCGGTTCAGACACGCGCTTCGGTGGCCTGCAGATCCGGGGCTTCGACATGACCATGCCGGGTCTCTACATCGACGGCCTGCGGGTGCCGTCCAGCAACTACGTACATTTCAACGGTCTCGATCCATACGGTGCCGAGCGGCTGGAGGTCCTCAAGGGGCCGTCGTCGGCGATGTATGGCGGCAGCGGCACCGGCGGCATCCTCAATTACGTTACCAAGCTGCCGACCGCGCAGCAGTTCGGTGAAGCCTCGATCTCGGGCGGCAGCTTCAACCGCTATCAGGGCCAGTTCGACATGGGCGGTCCCGCCAACAAGGAAGGCACCGTGCTGTGGCGGCTGACCGGCGTCGTTCGCGATGGCGAGACGCAGGTCGACTTCACCAAGGATAACCGCGTCTTCATCGCGCCGGCGGTCACCTTCAAGCCGAACGAGGACACGACCATCACCTTCCTGGCCAACTATCAGAGGGATCGGGCCGGATGGGGACTGCAGTTCCTGCCGGCTTCGGGCACGGTGTGGCCCAATAACGGTCGCACCATCCCGGTCTCGTTTTTCGCGGGCGTACCCAGTTTCGACGCTTTCAACACCGAGATTGCGACCGCCGGCTACCAGCTCTCGCACGACTTCAGCGACGCCGTCACCTTCCGGCAGAACCTGCGCTACGCCTACCAGCACAACGAAGAAAAAGTGTTCTATGGCGGCGGCTACACCAACGAGGCTGCAGGTCTGCTTGCGCGCTACGGCAGCACGAGCAACTCGTACATCAATTCCTTCGCGGTCGACAATCAACTGCAGGGCAAGTTCACCACCGGCTTCCTCAGCCACACGACGCTGGTGGGCATCGACTACCGCAACACCTCATTCCGCGACACCGCCTATGGCGTGACGACCTCGGCCCCCGAGATCAACGTGTTCGCCCCGGTCTACAGCTACGACTGGGCCATTGGGGCCATGAGCGACAACACCGGCATCAAGCAATCGCAGGTCGGGCTCTATGCGCAGGACCAGATCAAGCTCGGCCGGCTCTCGTTCCAGCTCGGCGGCCGCCAGGATTTCGTCACCACGAAGGTTGACAGCGGTCTCTTCAACACCTCGGCCACGACCGACGCCTCGGCATTCACCGGCCGCGCAGCGGTCATGTACAATTTCGACAATGGAATCGCGCCATATTTCAGCTATTCCGAATCTTTCCTGCCGGTGCTGGCGACCAACGCGGCGGGCCAGTTGCTCAACCCCGAGACCGGCGTTCAGTATGAGGTCGGCGTCAAGTACCAGCCGGTCGGCCTGAACGCCCTGTTCACGTTCGCGGCGTTCGACCTGACGCGCTCCAACGTCGTTACATACCCGCCACCGCTCTATACCGCTGAACAGACCGGCCAGGTGAAGTCGCGCGGCATCGAGCTCGAAGGCACGGTGTCGCTGGCCGACGGCTGGAACCTGCGCGCCGCCTACGCCTATGTCGACGCCGTCATCACGCAGGACCCGGTAAATGTCGGCAAGGCGCCGCCCACGGTGCCGCTCAACCGCACCTCGCTGTGGAGCGACTACACGCTGCGGAGCGGGCCGCTTGCCGGGGTCCAGTTCGGCGGCGGCATCCGCTATGTCGGCGCGACCTGGGGTGACGACGCCAACACCTTCAAGGTCGAAGCGGCCACCGTGCTGGATGCGCTGCTCGCCTACAACAAGGACAATTGGCGCCTGTCGCTGAACGTCACCAATCTCGCCGACACGCGCTATGTCGCCGCCTGCTACAGCCTGTCGGGATGCTTCTACGCGGAGGGGCGCAAGGCGATCGGCAAGGTAACCTATCGATGGTGAGGCAACCCCAACACGGGCGAACGCCATGAGATCGATCTTCGGGCGACTGCATCGCTGGGCCGGCCTTCTCACGGCCGGCTTTCTGTTTTTCTCGGGCATTACCGGCGCGATCATCTCGTGGGATCACGAGATCGACGACGTGCTCAACAAGCAGCTGTTCGACGTGACCAGCAGCGGTCCGGCGATTCCCTCCGTCGATCTCGTCAAGCTGATCGAGCAGCGCGATCCCCGCGCACGCGTCATCCACATGTTCATGACGCCGGAAAAAAACCACTCGCTGTGGTTCTTCGTGCTGCCGCGGATCGATCCCGTCACCGGCAAGCGATTCAGCCTCGATTACAATCAGATATTCCTCGATCCCAACACCGGCGCAGAGCTCGGGCGGCGCTACTGGGGCGCGGTGTGGCCGGTGACGCGCGAGAACTTCGTCTCGTTCCTCTACAAGCTGCACTACACCATGCACATTCCGGAGTTCTGGGGCAGCGACCGCTGGGGCATGCGCGTGCTCGGCGTCATCGCCATCATCTGGACCATCGATTGCTTCGTCGGTTTCTATCTGACGCTGCCGTCGCGTCGCCGCGCCCGGGCGGGCCGCGCACCTGCCGTCGAGCGCGAGCTCGGCCGTGGCTTTTGGGCGCGCTGGGCGCCGGCCTGGAAGATCAAGACCTCGGGCAGCACCTACCGGATCAATTTCGACATCCACCGCGCCTTCAGCCTGTGGACCTGGGCGCTGCTGTTCGTGATCGCCTTCACCGCGTTCTCGCTCAATCTGTATTTCGAGGTGTTCTCGCCGTTGATGAAGACGGTGTCGGACTACACCCCGACGCCCTATGAGCAACGTCCTTACCGGCATCTTGACGATCCGATCGAACCCAAGGTCAGCTTTGCCGACATCGCCGCGCGGGCGGCGGCCGACGGCAAGAGCCGCAGCTGGACGACGCCGGTCGGCTCGATCAACTACGGCCCGGCGCACGGCGTGTATGCCGCCGCCTTCTTCCACCCCGGCGACGATCATGGCACCGGCGGCGTCGGCCCGGCGCAGCTTTATTACGACAGCGAGGACGGACGCCCGATCGGCGCGCGACTGCCGTGGGTCGGCACCGCCGCCGACATCTTCGTGCAGGCGCAGTTCCCGTTGCATTCCGGCCGTATCGTCGGGCTGCCCGGCCGCATCCTGATCTCGATCATGGGGCTGGTGGTTGCGGCGCTGTCGGTGACCGGCGTCGTGATCTGGTGGCGCAAGCGCCGTGCCCGGGTCCGGGTGCGCGAGACCACGGCGACACGCCCTGGCGGACAGCTCGCGCCCGCGGAATAGCGTCGCTACCCGAGCTCAAAGGTCGTGACGCCGAACACCCGTTCCAGACGCAACGGCGGGATCGTGCCGGTATACATCCGCGCCGTCTCGAACACCGGCGTGAGCCCGAGGTCCTGCGCCAGCGCGACGGCGTCGCGGTTGATCGCGGGAACGTCGAGGAAGATCTCGCCGCCGCCCACATCGGCCAGCAAAGCCGACAGAACCACCTCGGCGGCGGCGCGGTCGTCGGCGACCAAAGGCCCGATCTTGTGGCCCTGCCGGCATGGACGGATCACGCCCCATCCGGCAAGCGCGCCATCGCGCAGCAGCGCGCGGCCGCTATGCCCGGGAGAACCGATCCAGGCGCGCAGGAAGCCGGGGCGCGGCGCCGGAAACACGGTCGCGTCGTAGGCCTCCACAGCCGCCAACGGAATTTCGGCGAGCGCGACGATACCCTGCTGTCGCACAGAAGGAGCCGCGACGGTGCCGCCGTAACGGACGTTGGCATAAGCCAGTTCGAACCCGGACCGCCGATAGTTTTGTTGCTGCGCGACCACGCCGTCGAGCCCGATCACGCGCGGGCCCGCATGTGCGATGGCCGCGTTCCATATCCGCAGACCGTAGCCGCGGCCGCGCAGATCCGCGCGCACGATATAGAAACCGAGGAAGGAAAAATGATCGCTGTAATTGACGCAGGAAACCGTCGCCGCCGGCGCGCCATCGAGCTCGCCGATGAAGAAGCCCTGGGGATCAACGGTTGCGAAGCAGGCGTCGTCGGCAAAGCCCGGGTTCCACCCTTCGGCCGCCGCCCAATCGACGGCTATCGAGATTTCGTCCGGCCGCATCGGCCGGATGCGCAAACTTTCCATGGCGGCGATCGCTCAGATGCAGTCATCAACCGATATCACAAATTAGCATGAGAAAACGCGATGTCCGCAATAACCGGCAGATGATCGGAACAACTTCTGGCCTCGCGATCGGTCCACGCCTTCACCATCGTCCCGCTCGGGGTGGCGTAGATGCGGTCGAGGCGCAGGACCGGGAATCGCGACGGGAACGTCCGCAGGCGCGTTCGAACCGGACATCGCGCTGCCAGCGCCCGGCGCACGGACTTGAACCAGAACCAGTCGTTGAAGTCACCGAGGACGATGGTCCAGGGCGCATTCACCAGCGCGGCGAGCGCCTGCGCCTGCGCGTAACGCTCGTGCATGCTCAGACCAAGATGGGTCGCCACCACATTCACCTCGCCGATCGGTGCGAGGATGCGCGCGGAAATCGCCCGGCGCGGTTCCCTCTCCTGATAGGAGACGTCGGTCACTGTGGGTTCGCAGGCGAAGGGCCATCGGCTCAGCAGGACCTGGCCATAATGGCCGTCCTGCGTGACGATCGAGTGGGCTTCCACACGGTGCTCGCCGACGGCATCCGCCAGCCGTCCGAACACATCGTCGAGGCGTCCGCGCGAGTCGACTTCCTGCAGGGCCACGACATCGGGCGACCATTTCTCAATGACCGAACAGACCCCTTCAAGGTCGAAATCGGGATTGAGATTGAACGTGCCGTGCACGTTCCATGTCATGACGCGCAGCGTACCCGTCACGTTCGCCGACCGCTGAGCCAGGTCACCAGGAACTGGACCGCGAGACAAACGGCGATCCACAGCACGATGGTCAGGCCGAGCGGCACGATGTTCGACCATGAGGCATTCCTGGCGAAATCCGCGATCTGCGCGCCCAGCGCGGCCATGGTGATGATGCCCGGCGCCATTCCAAGCAGGGTTCCGATCAGAAAGTCGCTCAGTCGGAGCTGGCTCGCGCCGGCCAGAAGGTTGACCAGCGTAAAGGGAGCAATCGGGACCATCCGGATCATCGCCACCGCGACAACACCCCGGCCGGCGATGCGGTTCTGAACCCGCAGGGCGCGGGCGCCGAGTACCGCCTGAAGGCGTTTGTGGCCCATTAGACGGCCAATCATGAACAGCAGCAGTGAGCTCATGAGGACCCCGGCCGTGGCGCTGAGGGCGCCGATCCAGGGCCCCAACGCCGCCGCCGTCGCGGCAATCAGGACGATCACCGGAAATACCACCAGCCCGCCCAGCACGAACAGCGCAACCGCATAGAGCGGCGCGAATGCCGATTGCGCGTGCTGCGAAATCAGCGAGGCTACGTATCCGAGATCGGTGTAGCTGCTGAGCGGCGTATAGCGCCAGGCAAGGGCCAGCCCGGCCAGCGCGGCCGCGGTGCCGGCCGCCGCCATCACGGTACGCCCGTTCCACATCCGCCGCGCGGCGCGCTGGAGGTTGAGCGGATGCCTTGGATCCGCGAGCGGCTGGACGAGGCCGATCAGCGCCGGCGCATGTTCGAAATCGATCGGCACCAGCGCCCTGCCCGCACCACTCGCCGCATGGCGGTCGATAAATCCAAACAGGTCTTCCTCGTTGTCCGCGATGACAGCTTCGTCCAGCCCGCAAAAATGCCCGATCAAGCGGCGCCGCTGGCTGCGGATGAAATCACGGTGACGTTCGGACGTCGCCTCGAACGCCAGGTCGCATTCGGTATCCGCCCCCATGGAGCGGTTGTTGATGTTGGCGGAGCCGACCCGGAGAAAGCCGTCGTCGACGATCATGACCTTGCTGTGCACCATGACAGCCGCGGATGATTTCTCATCGGCGACCGAGGGATAGAGGATGCGGAGACGATCGGTGACGCCGGCGGCAGCGAACGGATCGAGGAAGCCTCCCCGGCCGCCCTGCATCGCCTGGGATTCGAACCATGACGAATGCCCCTTCGGGGTCACGATGAGAACACGCAGCGCGGGAACGTCCACCATCCGCCGCGCCAGCGACCGCGCGATCTCGTTGGCGCTGGTGAACTGGTTCTCGATATAGATGAAGCGGTTCGCCGCGTTGATCGAGGCCTCGAACAACCGGGCGACCTCATCTATTTCCTCGCAGGTCTCGGTTTTCGGTTCGGTTCTCGCGATGCCGGCCGTAATCGCCTGCGCCTGCGCCGGTACGGATGCCGGCCAATGATCGCCTGCGACGGGCAGCAAAGGTTCGCTGGTGCAGCCGGCCGTCGTCCACCTCGCCATTGCGATTTCGCCGAGCGCGGCAGCCGCCGATCCCTCGACCATGCACTGGACGTCGTGGAATGGCGGGTAAGGTTTGCCGTCAGGATCGCGGCGCAATGGATGATCGAGACGGTGCTCGCTGGTGTCCCACCTGCGGATCGTGAGGTCGAGGCCGCCGACGAAGGCGATCGCGTTGTCGACCACGACGATCTTCTGATGCTGGGCGGAACCCAGCGGCAGACAGGCATCCAGGCAAAAGCGAAGTCGTCCGTCACATCCGGAAGTGAATTTTTTGGCGGAATTCCATTCGCGCTCCGAGGCATATAGCGCCGCGAAGTCCCAGGTCAGGACGTTGATGCGCAGCGCCGGCTTGCTCTGCAGCAAGGCCTTCAGGAAGGCGCCGAGCCTGACCGGCAATCCATCTTCGGCACGGCCTGACGGCCCCACCAGGTCGGTCTCGCTGTGAATATCCCAGCCGACGATATAGACCTGCCGCTCCGCACGGAGCAGCACGTCCCGCAGGGCCGCGAAGTATTCGGCCGCGTCGTTCAGCACCGCCACCCGGCTTGCTTCGCCCTTTTTCCAGATGGTCTGGCCAGGGACGAGAATCGATGCACGTTGAAGCAGTCGTCACCTCTGCGGAATGAGGACACATATCCCATTCAAACGCCCGGGAACTTGCTGAGTTCCCTCCCCGGCAATGGCGAGGGATCATTGCGAACAAAGCGAGAATCAGTGACCGTTGATTCGCTCCTGGGGACGAACCATTCGTGTCAATTGCCGCTGCCTATCTCGACCATCTCAATCCGGAACAGCGCCGTGCGGCCGAGCATGGCGCGATCGGACCGGGCCCGTTTGCGCCGCTGCTGGTGATTGCCGGAGCTGGATCCGGCAAGACCAACACGCTTGCGCATCGCGTGGCCCATCTGATCGTCAGCGGTGCCGACCCCCGCCGCATTCTTCTCATGACGTTTTCACGCCGTGCCGCATCCGAAATGACCAAACGCGTTGAACGGATCGCGCGGAAGGTGATGGGTGACAATGCCGGCATCATGACCGATGCCCTGGCCTGGGCGGGCACCTTCCACGGTATCGGCGCGCGTCTGCTTCGTGAATACTCCGACCAGATCGGCCTCAACCCCGCCTTCACGATCCACGACCGCGAGGACTCCGCCGACCTCATGAATCTGGTCCGGCATGACCTCGGCTTCTCCAAAACCGAAAACCGTTTCCCGACCAAGGGTACGTGCCTTGCGATCTACTCGCGATGCGTCAACGCCGAGGCGCCGATCGAGCAGGTTTTGGGGGCTTCATTCCCCTGGTGCGCCGGATGGGCAGCCGAACTGAAAGAATTGTTCGCCGGCTATGTCGAGGCCAAACAGCGCCAGAACGTGCTCGATTATGACGACCTCCTGCTCTACTGGGCGCAGACCATGAACGAGCCTGACATCGCCGACGATATCGGCGGCCGCTTCGACCATGTCCTGGTCGATGAATACCAGGACACCAACCGGCTGCAGTCGTCCATTCTGCTCGCACTCAAGCCCGGCGGCCACGGCCTCACGGTCGTCGGCGACGATGCGCAGGCGATCTATTCATTCCGCGCCGCGACCGTGCGCAACATCCTCGACTTCCCCACGCAATTCTCGCCGCCGGCCAGCATCATCACGCTTGATCGCAACTATCGGTCGACACAGGCCATCCTGGCCGCGGCCAATGGCGTGATCGATCTGGCCCGCGAGCGCTTCACCAAGAATCTCTGGACCGACCGGAATTCAGGGACAAAACCCCAGCTTGTCACGGTGCGCGACGAAGCCGACCAGGCGCGCTGCATCGTGGAGCGCGTTCTGGAGAACCGTGAGTCCGGCGCGCGGCTGAAGGAGCAGGCCGTTCTGTTCCGGACATCCAGTCACAGCGGTTCGCTGGAAGTCGAGTTGACCCGGCGCAACATCCCATTCGTCAAGTTTGGCGGTCTCAAATTCCTCGATGCCGCCCACGTCAAGGACATGCTGGCCTTGCTGCGCTTCGTCGAGAACCCGCGAGACCGCGTGGCCGGCTTCCGCCTGATGCACCTGATCCCGGGCGTCGGCCCCGCCTCGGCGCAGCGCGTGCTTGACCACATGGCTGACGATCCCGATCCGATTGCAGCGCTTGCGCAGGCGCCCATCCCGCCGCGCGCCGGCGAGGACTGGAAAACATTCACCGCCGTCATTGCGGACCTGCGCCGTTCAACGTGGCCTGCAGATCTCGAACGCGCGCGTTTGTGGTACGACCCGCATCTGGACCGAATTCACGAGGATGCCGAAACCCGCCGCGCCGACCTCGTCCAGCTTGAACAAATTGCGAGCGGATATGCTTCCCGTGAACGCTTCCTCACCGAACTGACGCTCGATCCGCCAGACGCCACCAGCGACCAGGCCGGCGTTCCCCTGCTCGACGAGGACTATTTGATCCTGTCGACGATCCACTCTGCCAAGGGCCAGGAGTGGAAGTCGGTGTTCGTGCTCAATGTGGTCGACGGCTGCATGCCCTCGGACCTCGGCACCGGAACGACGGCCGAGATCGAAGAAGAACGACGGCTGCTCTACGTCGCCATGACCCGGGCCAAGGATGATCTGCATCTTGTCGTCCCGCAGCGTTTCTTCACGCACGGGCAGCACGCGAAGGGCGACCGCCACGTTTATGCGTCGAGAACCCGTTTCATTCCCGACCGCCTGCTCGCCTTGTTCGACAAGACGACCTGGCCGCTCGCGGTGACGGGAGCCGCTTCCCGGCCCGCAAGCAATGGTCCGCGCATTGACGTCGGTGCCCGCATGCGCGGGATGTGGCGGTAGAGCGTTTTCCAGCGAAGTGGACACCGGGTCGCGTCAAGAAAACGCGTCAAAGCAGAATCTAGAGCCCCGCTCCGATTCCATCGGAACGGAAAAGGCTCTAGTCCGCTGGACAACACTCAGGCATCTGCCAATGAGATGAGCAGTTCGCGGAGCTGCGCTGGTTCCAATTGTCTTATGTTTGCAACAGGTGCGGCGAAAATTTCCGGCGACACAATCGCGCCGCACGAAAATCCAAATTAAAAACGCAACTGGTCCCCGATCGACGCAAATCAGGGGACAACTGAATGCGACATGAACGAAATCGGATGAATGGCGATGGGGAACCGGGTGGCTACAATTTCTTCTTTCAGATCGCGAATGACGGTGAACGTCGGGCCTGTTGCGTCAAGGTCGACGCGCCAAGCATGCAGGAGGCGTCGGTTCTGTTCCGCGAGAAATGGCCTGTCATCGAGTCGATGGCGCGCGACGGCATCAAGGACGGGGTGGTCGAGGACGGCGTGATTACGCTCGTGATGCCGTAATCACAGGCGACGATTGTAGGGTGGGCAAAGGCGCCCTTGCGCCGTGCCCACCATCACCTGCGTGGTTCGAGATGGTGGGCACGCTTACGCTTTTCCCACCCTACGAAGCGGCACCCATCGATCAAAGCACCTTCCGCTTCGCCAGGTTCCGCATCAATTCGCCGATGCCGAACGTCCAAGGCTCGCATTCGTCGCTGGTGCGCATGCGGTTGACAAGCTTGCCTAGCTGGGGCGCCGAGATCGTGACGATGTCGTCGCGCTTGTGGGTAAAGCCCTCGCCCGGCGCATCGCGGTCCTTCACCGGTGCGAACATCGTGCCGAGGAACAGCGCAAAGCCATCGGGATATTGATGCACCGGGCCGATGGTCTGGGCGACGAGGTCGGTGGGGTCGCGGCTGATCTTGCTGATCGAGGAATGGCCGTCGAGGACAAAACCGTCCTGTCCCTTCACGGTCAGCCCGACATCCATTTTGCGCACATCATCGAGCGAAAAACCATTGTCGAACAGCCGCAGCAGCGGGCCGACGGCGCAGGAGGCGTTGTTGTCCTTGGCCTTCGACAACAGCAGCGCCGAGCGCCCCTCGAAGTCGCGCAGATTGACGTCGTTGCCGAGCATCGCGCCGATGATCGCGCCGCGGCTCGACACGACCAGTACGACTTCCGGCTCCGGATTGTTCCAGGTCGATTTCGGATGCAGGCCGGCATCCATGCCCGTGCCGACGGAAGACATCGTCGGCGCCTTGGTGAACACTTCGGCGTCGGGACCGATGCCGACTTCCAGATACTGGCTCCAGGCGTTTTGCTCGATCAGCACCGCCTTCAGCTTCATCGCTTCGCCCGACCCGGGCTTGAGTTTTGAAAGATCGTCGCCGACCAGCCGCACCACTTCCGTGCGGATCGCGTCCGCCGAGGCCGGATTGCCGCGCGCCCGCTCCTCGATCACGCGCTCCAGCATCGAGATCGCAAACGTGACGCCGGCGGCTTTGAGGACCTGAAGATCGAGCGGCGCCAGCAGCCAGGGTTTTACCCGGTCGCGGCGATCGGGCGGCGTGTTGGCGACGATGCTTTCGAGATCGCCAATCCGCGTCCCCGCGGTGCCGCGCAGCGCCTCCGCGGGGTTGGCCTCCTCGCACAGGGCACTGACGGTGGAGAACCGTGCACTGACATCGAAGACGCCGTCAGGACGAACCGCCGCTACTGCCGGGCCCGCCAGACCAGGCATCCAGACCCGCCCCACCAGCGTGCCGCTCGCGCCGTCTTCCGGCAGAACGTCTTTTGCGGTCAGTGTGATCATTTACTCGTCTCCCCTTGCGACTGATTTTTTATCACTCTACACGCGCGGCGGCCACGACGCTAACGCGCCGATCGAAGCGCGGCCAGCGTTGCCAGCATTTTCGCCCGATCGGCCGAGTCCTGATATGCGTTGACCAGCGCGATGGCGTCATCCAGCTCGGCCCCGGCGGAGCAGCCATGCCGCGCCAGCCATATCAGATTGGGCAGCTGCTCGCTGGTCCCCAGCCGTTGCAGCAGTTCGGAATAGGGCCGAGGCTCGTCGGCCGGCGCCGGGCGGTAGATTTTTGCAAACTGGGCGTGCAACTCGCTCAGCGCATTCATGCACAGAGGCTGCGTCGCCTCGAGGTCGAGCCTGACGAGGAAGCGCTGCAGTTTCCAGCGGCTTTCCTCGTCGTATTTGTCGCGCAATATTTCGACGGCGTCGGCGGTGCGGCTGCCCGCCTGGCGGGCACCGGCCAGCGCCTGCGCCTGCAGGCCCGCCTCATCGACAAACCTGAGCCATCCCCGCAAATGCGACTGCGCGTTCAACATCGAGAAGCGCTCCGGACGCTCCCGCGCAATTCGTCCCAATTGTTTGGGGTCACGAAGCTCGGCCAGCCGGTGGACGTCGTAGCTGGGATCGGTATACGCCTTCGCCATGGTTTCCCACGCCTTCGATTCCGCATCGCAGGAACAGCCATATCCGACCAGCCAGCCCATCGCGGCGAGCGCGCCGGATACCTGGTCGGCGATCGCGGCATAGGGTTGGGGCTTGGCGCTATCAAGCACCAGCGATTCAGCGCGCTTGCCGAGCAGCGCGCGGGCTTTCACACACAGCGCCGGCGTCGGATCGAGATCGAAGAAGCCGAGATAGCGGAGCGGAAAGTCACCACGCTCAAGCATCGCCTCGGCCTGGATCTGGCGCTGGTCGAGCTTGCGAATACTGTCGAGCACCTTCTGTTGCTTGGTCCCGTCCCGCGTCTCGAGAAACGGCGTCCACTGCCTCAGCGGCGCTTTGGCGGCCATGCGGGCGAGATCGGCGTCGTATTTTTGCAGCCGCGCGGCCTCCTGATCGTCCACAGCCTTGCGCATCTGCGACAGCGGCCAGATCGAGACGCAAACCGCAACGATCATCGCCAGCAGGACACCGCCCACAATCCGGATAGTGCCTGCGCGCAACCGCGCGGCCGACAGCGCGAACAGAGCCCACATAACGATCAGCGGCGGAACCAGCGCCGGAATAACGATAGGCCACAAAAACGGTGAAACGAAAGGGCGCGCGAGCAAATCAGTAGCAAGCGACGCCACGAGACCCGAGGCCGGAACGATGACCAGCGCGGCAAGCTTGGCGGCTCGGGGCGCTGCCCCTGTGGCGCCGGCGAGAATCGTCAGGACCATCAGCAGCAGCCACAGCACGATCATCTGGATCGCCGCGTAGGCCTGCGCGAGGCCGTTGCCCGCCGCATCGCTCTGGCCGAGACCGGCCACGGTCACCAGCTGCAGGCCCCATAGCAGGAGAATGACGATGCCAAGGACGATAGCGGCGGCGATTGCACCGATACGAGGCTTTGGCAGGGCTGGCGTGCTGTTCATCGCCCCTGCCTAGCACACGGATATTTCGACGTCGTCGTCCCGGCGAACGCCGGGACCCATAATCCCGGTCATCTGTTGTTGAAAGATAGCCGTCGAGCAGCGTGCTCAATAATTACTGCCGCGGCGTATGGGTCCCGGATCGCGCTTCGCTTGTCCGGGACGACGGAATCACCGCCACGGCTCCACGATGATCTTGGTGTGCCGCTCCGGATTGGCGAGATCCGCGAACGCCTGCGCGACGCCGTCGATGCCGACGCTTGCGGTCACCAGCGAGGCTGCATCGACCTCGCCTTCCGCGATCAGGCGCAAGGAATAAGCGAATTCATCCGGCGTGTAGCCGAGCACATATTGAACGTTGAGCTCCTTCAGAATGCCGAGCATCGGCTCGGAGCGGTCGGTCTCCATGCAGACGCCGACCACGACGATGCGCGCATCGCGCGGCGCGCCTTCGAACACCTGCTGGATCACGCCGGGGATGCCGACGCATTCGAAGATCAGCGCGGGCTTCAGCGCCGGCAACAGGGCCTGCAGCGGCGGCCGCGCGGCTTTTTCCTCCGGCGACATCGCGGCATGTTCGGCCCAGGTCGTATAAGGTTGCGTGCGCGCAGGGTCCACGACGATGTCGGCGCCGAGCTTTTCGGCCAGCGCCCGGCGCGCCGGCGAATAATCCGCGGCCACGATCGGGTGCAATCCCCTGATCTTGAGTGCGGCGATCACGGCGAGCCCGACCGGGCCGCAGCCGATCACCAGCGGCACTTCGTTGCCTTTGATATTGGCTTTCGCCACCGCGTGAACGCCGACCGCCAGCGGTTCGGTCAGCGCCGCATGCTCGGCCGCCAATCCGTTCGGGACTTCCAGCAGCAGCGCTTCGCTGAGCAGCATGCGCTCGGCATAGGCGCCGACATTGTCGTTGGAATAGCCGATGCCTTGCGGGCCTTCCGCGGTCAGCAGCGCCGGCAGCGAGCATACCCTGGTGCCGGCCTTGAGTTTTCGCGTGGTGCCCGGGCCGTAGTCGAGAATCTCGCAGCAGAATTCGTGGCCGAACACGACGTCACGCGAAAGGTCCATCGGCTTGCGGCCGGGAAAATGTTTTGCCAGTTCGACCATGCGGTGGGCATGCTTGCGCGCGTGCAGGTCGGAGCCGCAAATGCCGCAGGCCAATGATTTGACCAGCACCATGCCGGGGCCCGGCTTGGGCTCGGGCATCTGGTCGACGACGATCTCACCGTTCCGGAAGATTGCAGCCCGCATCGGCGTTCTCTCCTGTTATTCGTTATCTTTTCCTCTCCCACAGGTGGGGGCGGAAGGAAAGAACGAAAACAGGCGGCGGTTTACCCCCGAAAGACGGCGTCACCAAGTGTAGCGGATGACGCCCTTGCCGGCGTAAGAGCGGGTGATGTCGGAGAACTCGCCCTCGAAGGTGGCGGCAGCGGACCAGCCGTTCAGCCATTTCATTTCGGCAGAGGCCGTGGTCAACGCGGTGTTCGGCGCCTGCGCCGCACCGCTGACGAGGAAGGTGGCGCCGGGCACCGACTGGAACAGCGCCGTGATGCTGCGGTCGGTGTTGAAATTATGCGCCCAGGCGGCGCGGCCGCGCAGCGTGAGGACCGCGTTCTGCATCGCAAAGGAGCGGTCGAGCCGGACGCCAAGTTCGCTGCGCCCTGTCGTGACATCCTTTGCCGCATAGTTCAGCGCAAAGGCATTCGTACCCGACAGCACCTGTTCGGCATAGGCCGGCAATTGATAGGTGGTGAACTGGCCGGCGGTATAGGGCGTGATGCCCATCCATGGCGTGACGTAACGATAGCCGCCTTCGGCGCGTCCGGACCAGGCATTGGCGTTGAACTCGGCGCGCAAGCGGTCGACGCCGGCCACGGTGACGGTGCGATCCGTCGTCACATCCTGCCAGCCATAAACCGCCGCGGCGGTGACATAGGCCGCGCCGACATTGTGGCGCACGAAGGCGCCGGCCTGGAACAGGTCCGAACGGCCGGAGCCCGAGCCATTGACGCTGAAATTGGTGCCGCCGCCGGCCAGCGCAAAGCCAACCAAAGTCGACGGCGAGATCCGGTAGTCCGCACCGGCGGCGAGACCGAACGCGCGCGCCGTGGCGTTGTTAGATCCGATGACGGCATTGCCGTCGGTGTTGCTGCCGCCGCCAAACGCCGAGCCCCACACGCTCCAGCGCTGATCGAACAAATCGTTGCGCGCGACATCGGCCTTGGTCGGGAATTTGGCGAAGGCGTCGCGCGCCGTGCCCTTGCTCTTCGCAGCGTAGGCGTATGAACCACTCTCTGCAGTGAACGGCGTGGCGCTGCCGCCACCGACGCTCGCGCCGCCGCTGCGGCCGGCGATGAAGGGATCCGTCAACAGGCCGAGGAAGATGTTCATCGCATCGAAGGTCGCCTGCTGCGAGCCGGTCGCCAGTTCGCCCGAAATCTGCGTCAGACCCGCAGGTGTCAGAGAACCGACCGCCAGCGGAACGCCGGCGCCGGAATTGAAGGCATTCGTCAACGCGTTGGCGACGTTCTGCTGGTTCGGCGTGAGACCATTGGTGAAACTGAGCGCGAGGTTGAGATAAACATTGTTGGCGTCGTAGCTCAGGGTCGTCTTGAAATTCGGCGCAACGTTGCCGACCGCCGGGTTGAACGCGCCACTGATGCCGCCGGCAGCGTTGAGGATGGTGTACTGCCTGGCGACGTAGTTGCCGGGCTCGAAGCTCACATTGACGGTGGCGCCGCCGAGCGTCGCGGTACCCGTTACATTGGTGCGGTCGGCCGTAACGGGCGAAACTTCGACCATGTAACTGGCCGCCGCCGTGAACACGAGGCTGCCCTGCACGGTGAGCAGGCCGATCGAGTTACCGGGCGCCAGGGCGCCGCCGTTGATGGTGGTGTTGCCGACGATGCCGTTGCCACCGAGCGTGCCGCCGGCGTTGACGGTCACGCCGCTCGACGAGACGATCGAACCGTTGACGGTGAGTATGCCGCCGTTCACCGTCGTGCTGCCGGTGTACGTGTTGATGTCGGACAGGGTCAGGTTTCCGCTGCCTACCTTCTCCAGCGAACCGGGCCCCGGGAAGCAACCGCAGTCATCGGCGATCACGCCGCTGACTTCGGTGGAGAGGTTGTTGCCACCGACGACCAGGGTATTGCCGCCGCCGATATAGTAATTGCCGGAACCGGCAAGCGAGCCCACCGTGATGCGCCCATCACCGTTCGGGCCAGCGCTGCCGCCGAATTCGACAGAGCCGGTGCCGTTAGTGATGAACTGCGCGGTGCCGCCATTGGCATTGTCGAAGAAGCTGGTGGTGCCGCCGTCATTGGTGATGATTTTGGCGTTGCCGGCGGTGCTGTTGTCGAAGAAACCGGTAGCGCCGCCATTGTTGGTGATGATGGTGGCGTTGGCCGCGGTGGACGATGCGTTGAACTCGGTCAACCCCAAATTATTGTTGGTGATCGTGGCGCTGCCGGCGCTCGCAGTATCCGTTCCGAAGGCCTGGCCGAACGACGTCGTGCCGAAATTGTCGTTGCTGATGGTCGCGGACCCGGCCGAGGCCCGGTCGACGAAAAGCAGCTGGGCAGCGTTCTGATTGGTGATCTTCGCGGTGCCGGCGTTGGTGTTGGCGAAGAAGCCGACCGCGCTGCCGCCATCGTTGATGATGGTTGCACTACCCGCGGTGGCCGTATCGGTACCGCCGAAAACGCCAAAGGTGAGCTGGCCGCCATTGATGTTGTTGATGGTCATGCTACCGGCGGAGGTCGCATTGAGAAAATTCGCCGCGGCGCCGTCATTGGTCAGCGAAGTGATGCCGGACGTGTTGGCGTTGACGACATCGAGGCGCCCGAAATTGGTGATATCGCCAACGAGCGCCGCCGTATGCGTCGCATCGCCGAGCTGCAATGTCACGCAATTGCAGATTTCCGTGCCGCCGGTATAGGTGTTGTTGCCGAGCAGGACGACGGTGCCACCGCCCGCACTGTCCACCGTCAGCTTGCCCGCGCCGGCGCCGTCGGAGATGTTGCCGGCAATGGTCAGTATGATGCCGTTGGCGTCGATCGTACCGCCTGCGCCGGAGTTATTGATCCTGAAATTATTGGTGAAGGTGATGTTGCCGAAACCATCGGCCTGAAACACCGCGTTATCGAGCGTCACCGTTCCGGTGCCGACCGAACTGCTGTTGGTGACCTGCAGCGTGGTGTTGGTCACCGTCGTTCCGCCGGTATAGGTATTGGTGCCGGCCAGGCTCGTGACGCCGCCGCCCCCGGCGGAGTCGGTTATTTGCAACGAGCCCGGGCCGTTACCGTCGGTGATGTTGCCCGCCATGAACAGCGTGCCGCCGTTGGCATCGATGATGCCGCCGCCGGTGTTGATCTTGACATCATTGAAGAAGGTCAGGCCGGCAGCTCCGGCCTGGAACGCACCATTGTCGAGCGTCACCGTGGCGTTGCCGATCGAATTGGCGTTGGTCGCCTGCACCCTGGCGCCGGTCACGTTCAGTACGCCGGAGAAGGTATTGTTGCCGGAAAGCACTGCGGTGCCGAAACTGAAGCTGGAATCGATGATGTTCAACACAGCGCCCGCGCCAATGTCGTTGATGACACCCGAAAGCGTCAGGACCGTGTTGTTGACGTCGACGGTGCCACCGCCGCTGGCGACGGAAAAGCCGTTGGCGAAGGTCAGGTTGCCGGCACCGTTGCTCTGGAACGTGCCACCGTTCATAAACACAGGGCCAGTGCCGACCGAATTGGCGTTGGTGACCTGCACCGTGCCGCCGAAGATCATCGTGCCGCCGGTATAGGTGTTGACACCGGACAGGATCAGCGTGCTCGCTCCCAGCTGCCACACCCCGACGCCCGCAACCGATTCCCCGATATTGTTGGAAATGCCGATGAACTGGCCGGCATTGGCGTTGTTCATGATGCCGCCGCCTGGTCCCGCCACGCTGAAGTTGACGTCTCCGCCGCTGATCGAGAATGATCGCGAGCTGGCATTGAACGTCCAGGAATCGGGCGCAATGGCGCCTGTCACGATAATGGTGTCCGACCCCGTCGCCTCGAAAACAGCCGGCTGCCCCGCTGCGACCGGCGCGGTAGCCGGAGTCCAGTTGGTGCCGAGGTTGTAGTCGGACGTGTTCGTGGTGCCGCCCCAGGTGGATTGGGCGTGAGCCTCAGGCGCGACCGCGACCGCCAGGCCAATGCCAAACAACAACGCGGCCAAGCGTTGCCACAGCCGTTTTTTCACGCCCGATGCCGATGGAAAATGCACGCCCAAACCCCACTACCCCCAGCGCTCTGCGGCGCCGTCCGGGGCACAACCTAGCATGGGGTTCCCCCGTACAATTACGGTTTGCTGGGAATCCCTTGTTCTGGCTTCGGAAAATGGACGTTTTCCGGACACACTGTGGTGCCCGGGCAACGCTCAGGGCGCGGTCCTTCTCATCCAGCGCAAGATCGTCGGCTGGGCCGCTCAGGCGTTGGGAGACGACTCGGCCGCGACTGTCAAAAGTTGCGATCGGCGCACCCGTTCGCGATGCGCGGTGTAGAGGCCGCTGGCAACGATGAAGCCGGCGCCGGTCACGGTGTAGACGTCAGGCACTTCGCCGAAGATCAGGAAACCGAGGATGCTGACCCAGAGCAATTGCGTGTAGGAGAACGGCGCCAGCACCGAGGCATCAGCATAACGGAACGCCAGCACCACGATCCACTGTCCCGCGGTCGAGGCGACGCCGATGAAGATGCCGAAGGCGATGTCGTGCCAGGTCGGCGTCACCCAGACGAACGGCACCAATGCGCTGAGGATGCAGACGCCCGCGATCGACGAATAGGTCATCACGGTGATGGCGCGCTCGGTGCCGCTCATCATCCGCGTCATGATCAGCGTGCAGGCCCACGCCAGCGCCGAGACCAGCGGAAAGAACGCGGCGGGGTGAAACGCACCGGTGCCGGGACGCAGGATGATGATGACGCCGATCAGGCCGACGCCGGTCGCGATCCAGCGCCGCAGGCCGACCTTCTCGTTGAGGAACACGATCGACAGTGCGGTGACGAGCAGCGGCGCGACGAAGCCGGTGGCGGAGGCTTCCGCGATCGGCAGGTACCGCAGGCCGGAGATGAAGAACAGCGACGAGGCCAGCACCGTCACGCCGCGCATCAGCTGCAGGCCGGGCCGCCTGGTCGGCAGCGCAAACAGCGGTGAGCCCGGCAGCATCGCCGGCATCATGATCATGGCGAACACCACGAACCGGATCCAGGCGATCTCGATCGAAGGCAGCGTCGCGGACAGATATTTCGCCGTCACGTCCGAGATGCCGAGGAAGACCGTCGACGCTAGGATCAGCGCGATGCCCTTGAACGGACGATCGGCACGAGCGGGCGCTTTGGGGGTGGAGTACTTCTTCTCGGGCAACGGCAATGGCGCGCTGTCCAGCCTGGCGGCTGCGGCGGGGGGCGGTGTCACGGCAATCTCGAAGGCAATAATGATCGAATCGGGCGAGGCTTTAAAAAACGCCATTTGAGGGGGAACAACAAGGTCCGATAACGGGATGCGGATATGCGCTGAGGGCGCGATTGCAACACTTTGTTAAGAACCGTGTTGCGCTGAAGCGCCGCCTTCATCCCCTTTCGTCATGGCCGAGCATGACGCAATGTGAATCGTGTTCACTACAGCATCGGCAGACCGCGCGGCTTCGGGCCACGCGGAAAGGCGTTGTCGAGGGCTTCGATCTCGCTGGCGCTCAGCGTCAACTTCCCCGCCGCCGCATTATCCGCGGCATGCTCCGCGCTCGCGGCTTTCGGAATTGCAAACACCGCTGGAATGCGCGTCAGAAACGCGAGCGCGATCTGGCGCGCGGTGACGCGGCGCGCATCGGCAATCGCCTGCAACACCTGCCCTTGCCTGCTGTGCGGCGACGGAAAATCATTGTGACCGAACGGTGAATAGGCGACGACGGCAACGCCGTGCCGTTCGCACCACGGGATGACAGCATGCTCGATCGCGCGCTCCTGCAAATGATAGAGCACCTGGTTGCAGGCGATCCCGCCCTCACCGGCGACCGCCAGCAGTTCGTTGAGATCGTCGGTGTCGAAATTGCTGACACCCCATGAGCGGATTTTTCCGGCTGATATCAACTGATCGAACGCCGCCACGGTGTCTTCAAGTTCATGGGATCCGCGCCAGTGCAGCAGGTAGCAATCGAGGTGATCGGTCTTCAGCCGCTTCAGCGATCGCTCGCAGGCGGCAATGGTGCCGCGACGCGACGCGTTGCTCGGCAACACCTTGGAGACGAGATAGAGATCCTCGCGCTTGCCGGCGGCCATCGCCTCCGCGATCACGAGTTCGGCATCGCCATACATTTCGGCGGTGTCGACATGGGTCATGCCGAGCTCGATGCCGCGGCATAGTGCTGCGACCGCGCTCTTGCGGTCGCCGCGATCGATGTACCAGGTGCCCTGCCCGATGACGGACACTTCCGGGCCTTTGACGCCGAATTTTTTCTGCTTCACGATCGCCTCAACTTCTGATGTTGCCGACCAGACGAGGGCGGCGATGGACTTCGAGCGGGTTCTCGACCGGCAGAGCGCGCAGCCAATCGCGGAAGCTGACGACCTCGGGACAATCCACGGTGCCTTCAGGCGCAATCAGCCAATCGCCCAAACCGGATCCCTCGTCGACGCGGTCGCAGCGATAGCCCGGATGGTGGCCAAGACCGCGGGCGATCAGCAGGTCGACTTTGCCCTCGACCAGCTCGTGCAGGCCGGCGGGCTGCAGCACCCGCAAGCCGATTTCCGCATGCGCGCTGCGAAACGCCGCCAACTCCAGCCGGCGCAGGTCGAAGCTGCCGTGGACTCCCAACTGCAGCAGCACCGCGCCCGCCGGTTTCAATTGCGAGGTCGCGTCCGCGATGCGACGAAAGCCGTCGGATATCTCGGGCAGATAGGCCTGGCCGGCCGCGGTCAGGATGAGCTGCTTATGCAGCCGCTCGAACAGGCGTACGCCGAGGCGCGCCTCCAGCGCTTTCACCTGCTGCCCGACGGCGGCAGGTGTGACATGCAGCTCGTGCGCGGCCAGTTTGAAGCTGAGATGTCGCGCAGCGGCTTCGAATGCGCGAAGCGCATTGAGTGGTGGAAGGGTGTAGGTCATCGCGCTGCAGTTTGTCACTGATAGGCCCTGGCCTTGCAATAGATTTTCTAGTGCTTGAGCGAAGGAACTATGCTTTGCGCTGACTTGATGTCCCCGGTTACGGTCGCTTCGCAGCATCCGGAGATCCCATGCCTCGCCGACTGGATCATCTCGTTATTTGCGTCCACAATCTGGCAAAGGCCGCGCTGGACTGGCAAACGCTCGGCTTTTCTCTCACGCCGACCGGCGTCCATCCCTTTGGAACCAGCAACCGCCTGGCGATGTTCGGGAATAATTTTCTGGAACTGCTTGGTGTCACCGATGCTGGGGCGGTGCCGCCAGCGGCGCCCGGCCACTTCAGCTTCGCCGCCCACAACCAGGATTTTCTTCGCACCGGTGAAGGGATGTCGATGCTGGCCTTGCACAGCACCGACTCCCATGCCGAAGCGGCGCGCTTCAATGCTACCCACATTGGCGCCTATGCGCCGTTCGATTTTGGCCGTGACGCGGTGCTGCCGGGCGGCGGCACGGCCCGCGTCGGATTTTCACTGGCGTTTGCCACCGACCCCGCGATGCCCGGGATCGCCTTCTTCACCTGCCAGCAACGCCATCCGCCGGAACTGTTCTGGAAGGCGGAATACCAGCATCACCCCAACGGCGCCCTGCGCGTCATCGAGGTCGTGATGTCGGCGCCGGACCCGGCCCAGCACCGCGCGTTCCTCGAGCGCCTCACGGAGAGTGCCGCCGAGCTCGCGCCCGGGCGGTTGACGATCGGCGAGCGCGGCGACCGGATCACCGTGCTCGGCCCGTCCGAGATGGCGCGCCGGTTGCCGCCTTGCGCCAGCGATGGTTCGCCACGCTTCTGCGCGGCGCGGCTGGCGGTCACCGATCTCGATGCGACCCGGCGAGTCTTGAAGAATAACGGTGTCGCGTTCGAGGTCATCGACCATGCATTGCTGATTTCGCCCGCCGCGTCGCATGGCCTGGCGCTGGAGTTCGTCGAACCGGGGGCAATCGATGGCTGAGATTCATCCCTTTTACGAACAGCATCGCGGTGCAATGGAGGCCGCCATGCGCCATCGCCTCGACCTTGCCGAAGCGATGTTGTGCGAGCGCGCGCGTCTATCCAATATTAACGGGATCAGGCAGGAGGTGATGGACGAATTCGAAATCGTGCTCACCCAAATGCCCTATGTCGGAGGCGCGGCAAGTCGTATGAGCGACTTCTTCATGCGTCTCATGGGCTTTATGGCCATCAGCCGGGTGCTCCGACGACACGGCGTGTCGCTGTCCGTGATCGGCGAAATCGAGCGAGAAACCTACAAGGCGCAGTTGCTCACCGTGCCCGAAGCCGAACGCCTCGCCTCGGGGCGTCAATTCATGTCGTCAGAGAATCAGACTTTGCTGCGCGAGCAGGCTGCAAAAAGCCATCGACAGGAATTTTCGGAAGATTTCGTCTACGATTTCGTCGAGCCGGCCCCGGGTGACAAGTTTGAATTCGGCATCAACTACAAGGCGTGCGGCTTTTGCAAATTCGCGGCTCGCCATGGAGATAAGGAAATCTTGCCGCACATTTGCGGGCTTGATTTCGACGCCTATGCAACGCGAGGCATCCACCTGGAACGGACACAAACGTTGGCTGGCGGCGCGAACCACTGCGATTTCCGATTCTCGCGGCTCCCGTCGGAATAGGACGACGTACAAGTGTGCACCAAAGATGACATGAGGGAGCCCGTCGATTGCCCTCCCCGTCATTGCGAGGAGCGTAGCGACGAAGCAATCCATTCTTGCTTTGCCGCACGATGGATTGCTTCGCTTCGCTCGCAATGACGTTGAGGGACCTGTTTTAGCTCGCCGCCACGGCCAATTGCTGCGGCACGGCGTTCGGCACGGTTTGCGCGATCAGCCGCTTCAACTCCGGAATGCAGGAGCCGCAATTGGTGCCGGCCTTCAGCTTGGCGCCGATGTCGGCCGCGGAGCGCGCGCCGGCTGCGATTGACTCGCAGATGGTGGTGCGGCCGACGCCAAAACAGGCGCAGACGATCGGGCCGGCATTGGCCAGGCCATCGATCGATTTGCCCGACAGCAGCATGCGGCGCTGGTCGTTGCTGAGCGTGTCGGCGGCAAACAGGCCCTTGACCACATTCCAGTCGCCGGCGTCCCGTGCCGGTCCGATGAACAGGCAGGTCTCGATACGGTCGGCGGCAAAGGACGCCGCGCGATAGACGCCGCCGCCAAAGTCCTTGTATTCGGCGAGATCGTCGCCGGCGATGGCGCCGAGCCAGGACTGCCAGCCCCTGAGATCGGCATTGTCGGCGAGCAGATAGCCAAACCCGCCATTGACGGCGACGCGCGCCCACCAGGCATGATCGGGCAGTTCGAGCGGCGTGCGCGACAATGCAAAGCCGCGGAACACATATTCGTAAGGGGTGATCGAGGCCGGCGTCGCCTTGTTCTCGGGCTGGCCGGAAAACGGATCGGTGAGCGGTGCGACCAGCGATCCGACGCGTGCGCCGGTCGCCGTGACCGCACTCCAGTGGATCGGCGCGAACAGCATGCCGCGCTGCTGGCGCTCGCTGACGACAACCCGCAGCGTGCATTGTCCGTAATCGGTCGTGACCCGCGCGAAGTCACCATCGGCGACGCCATGCCTGGCGGCGTCGTCCGGGTGCACCTCGACGAACGGCTCCGGCAGATGCTGGCCGAGCCGCGGGCTCATCCCGGTGCGGGTCATGGTGTGCCATTGGTCGCGGACGCGGCCGGTGTTCAGCCGCAGCGGGCGCGCGGCCGTGGTCTCGGTCCGCAGCGCGGGAGTCTCGGGTGCGATGAAACGGGCCTTCTGTTCGTTGGCGAAGAAGCCGCCTTCGGCAAAGAACCGCGCCTGCGGCTCGGCATTTTGGCGGATCGGCCATTGCACCGGTGCCATCGCGTCGAACGCTTCGTCCGACAGCGCCTGCAAGCCGCCGATGTCGAAATCGCGGCCACCATCGTTCTCGAACGCCGACAGTGCGGCGTGCTCGCGAAAAATGTCGGCGGCTGATGCAAAATTGAATGCCGCGCCAAAGCCGAGCCGTTTTGCGATCTCGCCGATGATCCACCAATCCGGCCGCGCCTCGCCCGGCGAGGACAGGAATGCGCGCTGCCGCGAGATGCGCCGTTCCGAATTGGTCACGGTGCCGGATTTCTCGCCCCACGCCTGCGCCGGAAACAGCACCTGCGCCCCGGCATCGACGGTGTCGTTGGAGATCACGTTTTCGGAGACGACGAACAATTCGAGCTTCTTCAGCGCCGCGCGGGCGGCATCCGCGTTGGGCAGCGACACCGCCGGATTGGTGCCGATCACCCACAGCGCCTTGATCTCGCCGCGCGCGATGGCCTCGAACATCTGGACCGCTTTCAGCCCTTCATGGGTGGCGATCCGCGGCGCCTTCCAGAACCGGCGCACGCGGTCGATGTCCGGCGGCGTGAAACCCATATGGGCCGCCAGCTGGTTGGCGAGCCCGCCGACCTCGCGGCCGCCCATCGCATTGGGCTGTCCGGTCAGCGAGAACGGCGACGCGCCCGGCTTGCCGATCCGCCCCGTCGCCAGATGGCAGTTGAGGATCGCATTGACCTTGTCGGTGCCCTGCGCCGACTGGTTGACGCCTTGCGAATACATCGTGACCACGCGCGGCGTATTGGCAAACATCTGGAAGAACGCCGCGACGTCCTGCTCGGACAGGCCGGTTGCCAGCGCGGTTGCGCCGAGGCTGCCCGCCATGCTGCGCGCCCGCGCCATCGCGTCGTCGAAGCCTGACGTGTGGCGTTCGATGTAATCGCGGTCGAGCACGCCGTTGTCGGCGAGGTGCACCAGCAAGCCGCTGAACAGCGCGGTGTCGGTGCCCGGCTTCAACCCCAGAAACAGGTCGTCGTCGCCGACCGTATCGGTCCGGCGCGGATCGATCACCACGATGCGGGCGCCGCGGCTCTGCTTGTTGACCAGCATGCGCTGGTACAGCACCGGATGACACCAGGCCGCGTTGGAGCCGACCAGCACCAGCAAATCGGCTTCGTCGAGATCCTCGTAACAGCCCGGCACCGTATCCGCCCCGAACGCGCGGCGATGGCCGGCGACCGATGACGCCATGCACAGCCGTGAATTGGTGTCGACATTGGCGCTGCCGACGAATCCCTTCATCAGCTTGTTGGCGACGTAATAGTCCTCGGTCAGCAGCTGCCCGGAGAGATAGAACGCGACGGCGCCGGGGCCGTCGCGCGCGATGATGTGCTGAAACCGGTGCGCGACATGGTCGAGCGCGTCGCTCCAGGCCACGCGCTCCATGGTCCCATTGTCGCAGCGGATCATCGGATGCAGCAGGCGGTTTTCAAGGCCCAGCGTCTCGCCGAGCGCCGAGCCCTTCGAGCACAGCCGGCCGAAATTCGCCGGGTGCTCGGGATCGCCCGAGATCGCCGCCCCGCCCCGGCCGTCGGGCGTCGCCAGAACACCGCAACCGACGCCGCAATAAGCGCAGGTGGTCTGGGTGGCGCGCAGATGGGGATCGACGGCGGTCATGCGGGCAACCGGCTCATGCTGCCTCGGAACGGATCGCGAGCGAGCGGCCGAACATCATGTCGGCGCGAATGCGCGCGGTGGGCTGGCGGGTGCGGATCAGTTCGAGATACCAGAGCGCGTCGCTGACGTCGCCGATCAGCACTGCGCCGGTCAGTCGTCCGTCCGCGACCACGAGCTTCTTGTAGGTGCCGTAGTTGAGATCGCTGAGCACGATGGTCTCGGAGCCCTCAGTGCCCACGAAATCACCCGCAGAGAACACGCTGACGCCGGAGACCTTCAGATTGGTCGCCACGATGCTGCCGCTATAAGAGGCGTCGCTGCCTGCGAGATGCCGCGCCAGCACGCGCGCCTGCTCATAGGCCGGCTCGACCAGGCCGTAGCAGATGCCGCGGTGTTCGGCGCATTCGCCGATCGCAAAGATGTCAGGCGCGCCGGTTCGCAGATGGTCATCGACGACGACGCCCCGGTTGACGGCGATGCCGGCTTCTTTTGCCAACGCGATGTTCGGCCTGATGCCCGCCGCGAAGATCGCGGCATCGGCATCGATACGGCGGCCGTCCGTCAGTTCGACGCCCTCGACCCGGGTTTCGCCATGGATGTGCGCGGTATTGGCGTTGAGCAGGATCTCGATGCCCTTGCGCTCGACCAGCGATTTCAACAGTTCCGCGGCGGGCGCATCGAGCTGGCGCTCCATCAGCCGGTCCATCAAATGAACCAGCGTCACCGGCGCGCCGGCCTTGGCGAGGCCGTAAGCCGCCTCCAGTCCGAGCAGACCGCCACCCACCACCACCACGCGCTTCTTCTGCGCAGCCAGTGTCAGCAGGAGATCGACGTCGCGGCTGTCGCGAAACGTGTGCACCCCGGCAAGATCGGCGCCGGGCACGTTGAGCCGCAACGGCGACGAACCCGTGGTCAGGATCAGTTTTGAAAACGGGATGCTTTCCTCGTTCGCGATCTTGACTTCGCGCCTACCGACATCGACCTCGGTGGCCCGGCAGCCATATTTCAGGGTGACGCCGCGGTCGCGCCACCATGAAGCGGGCCTGAGCTCGATATCGTGCGAAGCGGTCTCGCCGGCGAGAACCGACGACAGCAGCACGCGATTATACGCAAGCCGCGGTTCGTCCCCGATCACGGCAATGGCGTAGCGCCCGAGCGCAACCTTGGCCAGCTCGTCGACCAGACGCGCGGCAGCCATTCCGTTGCCCACAATGACCAGCGGCTCGCTCATGGCGTACCCTCACTCGGCGGCTTGAGCGCTGCCGTAGGCTTCCGAAATCATGTAACCGGACAGCGTGCCGTAGGCGGCGGTCCAGGCGGATGCCGTTTCCGGCGTCCAGGCGTCGCCGAGCCCCTTTTCCAGGGTCCACAGCAGGGCGCCGCCAACGACGGGGTAGTGCTCGGCCTTTGCGCCGTAATTGACATGGCGCTTGGCGAGCGCGCTCGCGGCGGGGAGCACGGCTTCGAGGTTGGTCAGTCCGCCCACGACGACGGCGAGCGTCGCCATCAGCTTCTTGCGCTGTTCGGTCATGTCGTCCGGAAACATCGCCCGGACGCCGGGGGCCACTTCAAACAGGCGGCCGTAGAACAAAACCGCCGCCTGCTCGGAAATCGGCGCGACCTTGGCGAAACTTTGCTGCACGAGTTTGACTTGCTCTGGCGTCATGTCGTTCTCCTGCCTCTTCCCAAGCTTTGCCCCGTTCGGGAGCGAAATCCTTCGCCCCGGCGGGAGCGAATTCCTTCGCCCCTGTGGGAGCAAAGCAAGAACTACGCCGCTTCGACGAAGCGGTGCCGCTCGTAAAGGAATTCGAGCACGCGCTGCCGGCACTTGAGGTAACCGGGGTTGGTTGCGAGCTCGAGCCGTTTGCGCGGACGCGCCAGCGGCACTTCCAGCACTTCGCCGATCCGCGCGCTCGGCCCGTTGGTCATCATCACGATGCGGTCCGACAGCAGCACGGCCTCGTCGACGTCGTGGGTGATCATCAGGATGGTGTTGCCGAGCTTCTGATGGAGCGCCATCACCGAGTCCTGCAGATGCGCGCGGGTCAGCGCGTCGAGCGCACCAAAGGGCTCGTCGAGCAGCAAGACCTTCGGCTCCATCGCGAGCGCCCGCGCGATACCGACGCGCTGCTTCATGCCGCCGGAGATTTCCGACGGGCGCTTGTCCTTGGCATGGGCCATCTGCACGAGGTTGAGATTGTGCATCACCCAGGCATCGCGCTCGCTGCGGGTCTTGCTCGAAGCGAACACCTTGTCGACGCCGAGGCGGACGTTTTCATAGACGGTCAGCCAGGGCAGCAGGCTGTGGTTCTGGAACACCACTGCGCGATCCGGTCCCGGCGAATTGACTTCGCGGTTTTCCAGCAGCACGCAGCCATTGGTGCAGTCGGTAAGGCCAGCCACGATGTTGAGCAGCGTGGACTTGCCGCATCCGGAATGACCGATGATCGAGACGTACTCGCCCTTGTCGATCGTCAGGTTGATTTCCTTCAGCACCTCGGTCGTGGCATTGCCGCGGGTGAAGGTCTTGTCGATGTGGTCGAGCTTCAGATAGGCCTGCATGATATGTTCCCTTCAGCCTGCGGAAGTGCCGCGGGTCACGATCTTGCCCAGTCCTGCGATCAATCGATCGAGCACGAAGCCGATAATGCCGACATAGAACAGCGCCAGGATGATTTCGCTGATGTGCGAGGAGTTCCAGGCGTCCCAGATGAAGAAGCCGATGCCGACGCCGCCGATCAGCATTTCAGCCGCGACGATCGCAAGCCAGGACAGGCCGATGCCGATGCGCAGGCCCGTGAAGATGTAGGGCGCGGCGGCCGGGATCATGATCTTGCCGAAGAACTCCAGCGGATTGAGCTGCACCACGGCGGCGACGTTGCGGTAATCCTGCGGGATGTTGCGGATGCCGACCGCGGTGTTGATGATGATCGGCCACACCGAGGTGATGAAGATGACGAAGATCGCCGAGGGCTGGCCGTCGCGGAACGCGGCCAGCGACAGCGGCAGCCACGCCAGCGGCGGGATGGTGCGCAGCACCTGGAACAGGGGATCGAGCCCGCGCATCGCCCAGACCGACTGGCCGACCAGCGTGCCGAGCGCGACGCCGACGATCGCAGCGATCGAATAGCCGAGCGCGACCCGCTGCAGACTTGCGGACAGGTGCCAGAACAGGCCCTTGTCGATGCCGCCACGATCGAAGAACGGATCGAAGATCAGTTCCTTGGTGTCCTTGAACACGCGCGAGGGCGGCGGCAGGGTCGAACCGGTGCGACGGCAGACCAGCTCCCAGAACAGCATCAGGAGCGCGATCACGATCAGCGGCGGCACGACGCGCACCGCGGTGTCCTTTGCCATCTTGCTGTATTTTTCGGCACGCGGCGGACGCTTCGGCGTCATCGTCACGACCGGGGTGGCAACCGGAGCTGCCGCGGGCGCAACAATCGCGGTGGCGGGTTCGGTCTTGATCGCAGGCATATTCATGGGAAATGCGTCTCCGTATTTAAATGGCAGGCCGCACGCCAAGGCGTGCGGCCTCACCAGGATCAGACATCAGCGCGCTTGATGGACAGCGACTTCAGGTACGCAGCCGGATCTTCCGGATCGAACACCTTGCCGTCGAAGAAGGTCTCCTTGCCGCGTGACTTCGAGGTCGGAATATCCGCCGCCGCAACGCCGAGCGCCTTGGCGGCATCGCGCCAGATGTCTTCGCGGTTGACCTTGGCGATCAGTCCCTTGGAGTCGAAGCCGGGCTCGAATTTGCCCCAGCGAATGTCCTCGGTCATGAACCAGAGATCGTGGCTCTGGAACGGATAGGAGGCGTGGTCGCGCCAGTACTTCATGATGTGCGGTGAGTTCTCGACCACCTTGCCGGTGCCATAGTCGAACTTGCCCTTGGCGCGATCGAGAATGTCCTCAACCGGGCAGTTGATCCACTGCCGCTTGCCCATGATGGTGGCGAGTTCTTCCTTGTTCTCCATCTTGTCGCACCATTGCTGCGCCTCCTGGATCGCCATGGTGATGGCCTGCGCAGCCTTCGGATTCTTGTCGACCCAGGCCGAACGCATCGCGAACGACTTCTCGGGGTGCTTGTTCCAGATCTCGCCGGTGTTGACCGCGGTGTAACCGATCTTCTGATGCACGAGCTGGCCGGGCCAGGGCTCGCCGACACAGAAGCAGTCCATGGTGCCGACCTTCATGTTGGCGACCATCTGCGGCGGCGGCACCGTAATGGTTTCGATGTCCTTGTCGGGATCGATGCCGCCGGCGGCGAGCCAGTAACGGAGCCACAGATCGTGCGTGCCGCCCGGGAACGTCATCGCGGCCTTGATCGGCTTGCCGGCAGCCTTCTTCTTTTCCAGTGCTTCCTTGAACGACTTGACGTCGATCCCGACCTTGAGATCGGCGTATTCGGCGGCGACCGAGATGCACTGCGCGTCGAGATTGAGCCGCGCCAGGATGTACATCGGCGTCGGCTGGTTGTTCTGCGTCACCTTGCCGGCCGAGATCAAATACGGCATCGGGGTCAGGATGTGCGCGCCATCGATGCCGTTGCCTTCCGAGCCCAGCACGAGGTTGTCGCGCGTGGTGCCCCAGGAGGCCTGCTTCTGCACGTCGACATCGGGCATGCCGTGTTTGGCGAACAGGCCCTTGTCCTTGGCCACGAACAAAGCGCCGGCATCGCTGAGCGCGATGAAGCCGAGCTTGGCCCCCTTCACTTCGGGCCCCGCCCCTTGCGCGAAAGCGCCGGCCGGGAAATTCAGCCTGGCCGCGGCCAGCAACGCCGCCGTGCCAGCGGTCGCTTTCAGGAGCCGGCGGCGGCTGAGGCCGCGTGAGGTCGGATGGGTGGGCTTCGTCATTTGTATCGCGCTCCTTTGCGTATGAACGGGGCCGTCCGATTGGTGCCGCCGCGCGAGGCGCAAAAAGGCGCGTTCCGGGGAGGCCCCGGAATGGCGGCGATACAATTCGGATGAGTGGTCTCAAGGGACGGCATCAATGGCGTCGGCACTAACTATTCAAGCTTCGTGCCAAGCCCTTTTCAGCGAAAAAAGCCTAATTATTTCAATTAATTGATGATTTGGCGAGGTGACGCCGAAGGATAGCTAGTCGCATTCTAAATTTGCGATTCGCTCAATTCTTGTGCGGCGCACAAGAATTGAGCAGGTACAAAAACAGTGGTTTCAGGCGTGCTCGGTGGCCTTGTCAGTCGTCTTGGCCATCATCGGTTTTGGGGCGGCGCCATCGCCCGGTTTCATCCTGAATTCGTAGGTCATCAGGTGCCACGGTGCGGCCGCGGGCTTGCCGTCCGGCATGACCGCGTCGGTGCGTTTTTCGATCTTCGCGACCAGTTCGTCCTTGACGCCGAACACCACGTCGGAATCGAGATATTTGTCGCCTTCCATGAACACATGGGTGATCAGCGGCTGATAGCCGGGCGCATCGACCAGGAAATGCACATGCGCCGGCCGCATCGCGTGCCGCCGGGTCTGGATGATCATTTCGCCGACCGGACCGTCGGTCGGGATCGGATAGCTGCACGGCAAAATGGTGCGGAAGAAGAACCGGCCGTCCGCATCGGTGACGAAGCGCGCCCGCGAGGAGGGTCCCTCCGTGGCATAAGACGCCTTCTGTGAATCGTAATAGCCCTCGTCGTCGGCGTGCCAGATATCGACAGGAACATTCGCCAGCGGCTTGCCCGCGAGGTCGGTGACGCGGCTCTGCACGAACATCCGCTCGCCCGGCAAATTGGCCGAGACGTCGGTGCCGTGCGGCATCACCTTGTGTTCGCCGACATAGAACGGCCCGAGCACGGTGGTCTCGGTGGCGCCCTCGCGTTCGCGGTGGTTGACGGCGTCGACCAGCATCGAGACCCCGAGCACGTCGGAGAGCAGGATGAACTCCTGGCGGATCGGGGTGCACTTCTGACCGGTCCGGGTCAGGAAATCGATCGCATATTCCCACTCCTCGAAGGTGAGATCGGTTCGGCTGACATAATCGTGCAGCGATTTCACCAGTTCCTGCAGCAGGAATTTCGCCCGCGGATCCGGCGTGTCTTCGAAGCTGCGGATCACGGCGGCGGTTAGTTCGGTCTCGTTGAATTGGGGCATTTTGGCTGTCCTGCGGGGTGCGCGATGGGCAGCCGAAAGCCTACACCACGGTTCCGGCCGGGGTAAGCAGGGGCGGTTGGAACGGGGCACACTTTTCGGCTATCAAGGCTCCCTCGCCAGCCGGAGATCAGCCCCGATGTTAGCCCCCACCCCCGCCTCGCCCGAGTCTGCCGGAATGTCGAAGCCGGCGCTTGACCGTCTCGAGAACCATCTCAAGCAGCGCTACATCGACGCCGGCCGCTTCCCGGGAACGCAGGTCCTGATCTACCGCCGCGGCAAGGTCGTGCACTCGACCGTGCAGGGCTTTGCCGACATCGAGCGCAAGGTTCCGGTCAAGGACGACACCATCTTCCGCATCTATTCGATGACCAAGCCGATCACGAGCGTGGCCTTCATGATGCTGCTCGAAGAGGGCCGCGTCGCGCTCGACGAGCCCGTCCATAAATACATTCCGGAATGGAAGAACCTCGGCGTGTTCCAGGCCGGCACCTTCCCGGCCTTCCTGACCAGGCCGCCGTCGCGGCCGATGCTGATCGTGGACCTGTTGCGGCACACCTCGGGTCTTACTTATGGCTTCCAGCAGCGCTCCAATGTCGACGCCGCCTATCGCGAGAACAAGATCGGCGAGGTCATCAAGGCCGGCACGCTGCAAAGCATGATCGAGGACCTCGCCAAAATCCCGCTGGAATTTTCGCCGGGCGAAGGCTGGAACTATTCGGTCGCCACCGACGTGGTCGGCTATCTGATCGGCAAGATCAGCGGCATGCCGTTCGAGCAGTTCCTGAAGGAACGCATCTTCAATCCGCTCGGCATGAACGACACCGACTTCTTCGTGCCGGCAGACAAGGCACATCGGTTCGCGGCCTGTTATTCCGCCGATCCGCAAGGCGGCTTCAACCCGCTGGCTGGCGATCGCAAGGGCACACTGACGCTGCAGGACGATCCGGCGACCAGTTCATTCCTGTCGCCGCCCTCCCTCATCTCCGGCGGCGGCGGCCTGTGCTCGACGGCGGCCGACTATCTCACCTTCTGCCGGGCGCTACTCAATGGCGGCGAGCTTGGCGGCGTCAGGCTGCTCGGCCCGAAGACGCTCAAGCTGATGACGTCGAACCATCTGCCCGGCGGCGTGGACCTGCCAGCGATGTCGCGTTCGCTGTTCAGCGAAGCCGCCTATAACGGCATCGGCTTTGGTCTCGGCTTTGCCGTCACCATGCATCCGGCGCAGACGCTGATTCCCGGCAGCCCCGGCGAATACAACTGGGGCGGTGCGGCGACGACGTCGTTCTTCATCGATCCAGCGGAAGAACTGATCACGATCTTCATGACGCAGGTGCTGCCGTCGAGCGCCTATCCGCTGCGGCGCGAGCTGCGCACTTTGGTGTATTCGGCGATCACCGACAGCAATCTCTAAAGCGTTTTCCAGCGAAGTGGACACCGGTTCGCGTCAAGAAAACGCGTCAAATTATGAATCTAGAGCCCCGTTCCGATTCAATCGGAACGGAAAAGGCTCTAGGCGGAAGCTTGACCCCGCCGCGCGGCCGCGGCGGGGGATGGACCGCGGCGACGGACCAGCTTTCTTCTCGTGCCCCGGATACAAGCAGTAGTATGCGCGCCGTGAGCGAGGCCCCATTTCTACTTTGCATGGGGTTGTTTTCGATATTTTGTGTCAGGGCCCTGCGGTACTTCTGGCTACTTCAGCATCTCCGGCACGATCAGCCGCGGCAGGAACAGCGATACGTTGGGCCAGATGATCAGCGCCGCCAGCACCAGCAGCATCGGCACCAGCATGATCACGGTGTCCTTGAGCGCATAGCGCAGCCTTACGCCGGCAATCGAACACGCGATCATCAGACATAACCCGTACGGCGGCGTCACCAGCCCGAACGCCAGTGAGACGATCGAGATGATCGCGAACTGCACCGGGTGCAGATCGACCGACCGCGCCAGCGGCTCCAGCACGGTACCGACGATCACGATCGCCGGAATGGCATCGAGGAAGCAGCCGACCACCAGAAAACAGAAGGCGATGAAGAAGCCCGCCGCGATCGGTCCCATGCCCCAGGTCGAAACGTTGGCGAGCAGCGCCTCCGGGATCTTGTAATAGGCAAGCAGCCAGCCGAACGCGCTGGCGGTGCCGACGCAGAACAGCGCGACTCCGGCGAGGCGCCCGGTATCGAGCAAGGCCCTGTAGAGTTCCTTCGCGCCGGTTTCCCGGTAGAAGAAAGCCGAGAGCGCTACCGAATACAGCACCGCGACGCAGGCGGACTCGGTCGCGGTGAACCAGCCGAGCAGAATGCCGCCAACGATGATGAACGGCGTGATCAGCGCTGGAATCGAGCGCCAGAGCGCACAACGCATCTCCACCCAGCTCGATTTTGGATAGGTCGGATAACCGCGGCGCACCGCATAGACGTGCACGGTCACCATCTGCGCGCCCGCGATCAACAGTCCCGGGATGATACCGGCCAGGTACATCGCCGCGATCGATGTCGAGATCAGCCCGCCCCACACGATCATCAGGATCGACGGCGGGATGATGACCGCGAGCACCGCCGACACCGCGGTGATGGCGATCGAGAACGAGAGGTCGTAGCCCTCCTTGGTCTGGGCATCGATGAAGATCTTCGACTGGCTCGCCGCATCCGCGGTCGAGGAGCCGGAGATGCCGGCAAAGAACACCGACAGCACCACGTTGATCTGCGCCAGCGAGCCTGGCCAGTGCCCGACCATGGCGCGCGAAAGCGCCACCAGGCGGTCGGTAATGCCTCCGATGCTCATCAGGTTCGCCGTCAGCAGGAAGAACGGCACCGACAGCAGGATGAAGGAATTGTAGGCGTTGAAGGTTTCCTGCGCGAGCATCATCATCGACAGCCGCGGCTCGATCAGCAGGACCGGCAGGCAGGCGAGCCCGAGCGCGAACGCGACCGGCACGCGGATGATCAATAGCCCGATGAAGGTGCCAAACAATACCAGCGCGGCCTCGCCGGAGGAGAGAACACTGCCGCTCATCGCTGAGCCCCCATCAGGATTCGCATTTCATCGACGATCTGTTCGCCCGCGAACGCGATCCATGTGAAGCCTGCCACCGGCCATGCGACGTGAATCAGCCAGAGCGGCAGATCGGCCAGCTCCGACGTCCTGTTCCAGGCGAAGCGCGTGAACTCGATGCCCGCCCACACGAACACCAGCGCCAGCGCCAGGATGCCGAGGCGCGCCAGGATCCGTACCAAAGCCTCGGAGCGCCGCGACAAATCGGGCCACACATCGACTTCGAAATGCTGCGCCTCCCTGACGCCGACCATGGCCCCGATCATGATGGTCCAGACGAACAGGAACCGCGCCATTTCCTCGGTCCAGATGTAGGACGGGATGAACGGCGTATAGCGCGAGATGATCTGCAGCGTGACGGGAATGACCAGGATTCCGACGCAGGCCGCCAGCAGGATTTCCAGCAATTTGCCATAGGCGCGCGTTAGCCGCCGCCACAGCGACGGGTTGAAATCGATCGGCAGTTCGGTCATTGGCGCCCCCGCGCGGTAACACTCATCAAACGGGGCAAGCGGTGAAGCTTGCCCCGAAACTCCGGTCTGCGACGCGCAGCTGTCTTATTTGAGCATGATCTCCGCGCAAACGCGTTCCGCGTTTGTCGCGAGGGAAAACCGGTACCCACTTTTCCGGATCATGCTCTAGGCGATGTTGATTTTTTCGAAGATGCCCTCGGCGCCGATTTCCTTGGCGTAGGTCGCCATCACGGGATCGGCGAGCTTCTTCATGGCGTCGCGCTCCTCGAACGGCACGCGCTTGAGCTTGCCCGCCTTCTCCAGCGCGTCGAGCTTGATGACTTCCTCACTCGACTCGAGCTTGCGGCCGAAGTCGCCGGCCTCCTTGCCCGCCTTCATGATGGCGTCCTGCAGATCCTTGGGCAGGGTCTTGAGCGTTTTGACCGAGAAGCAGATCGGGCGGATCGACACCGCGTGCTGGGTCAGATTGAGGTGCGGTGCCACTTCATAGAACTTCATCGCCTCGACGCCGGCGGCTTCGTTCTCACCGGCGGAGATCACGCCATTCTGGATGGCGTTGTAGACCTCGTTATAGGCGATGACCGTCGGAGACATGCCGGCGGCGGCAAACGTCTTCGACCAGATCGGCGCGCCCTGTACACGCACCTTGAGGCCCTTGATGTCGGCCAGATTTCTGAGCGGCTTGTTGGCGAAGATGTTGCGGATGCCGCCTCCGGAGTAGCCGACCAGCACCACCTCGGCCTTCGCGGCGACTTCGTCGGCGATCGGCGCCAGGATATTCGCTTCAACGACCTTGTTCATGTGGTCGATGCCCTTGAACACAAAGGGCGCATCGATGAACGGCGCCGCCTTGGCGAAGGTCGACATGTGGGCCGGCGAGACGATGCCGTAATCGACCGCCTTGCCCTGCGACATGTACTCGAAATACTGCTTCTCGAGACCGAGGGACGAGTTCTTGTGCAGCGTGAAATTGACGGGCTTGCCGTAATACTTCTTCACCAGCTCTTCGAACCGAACCAGCGCCTTGGTAAACGCGTGGTCGTCGTTGAACTGCACGGCGCCGTTCAGCGTGACTGGCGCCTGCGCTTTCAAAATGGATGGCATTCCAAGAACGCCCGCGGCCGCTGTCGCACCGAGCCCAGCCAATACTGTTCTGCGCTTCATGTTGTCCCTCCCTGTGCTCCGCCCTTGTACCGGGTCGTGAGCTTTGCCGACGTTGCGGCTTGCAATTTTCCGAGCGTATTCAAAAGAGCGCTGTGATGGAAGCTAATTCCAATGCGCGGATCGAACAGCATAGTGCTGCAGCGTACGCAATGATGCGGCGCACCACGCAGGCCGCCGCTCCGCTGCTCCAGGTGCTGTCGCTGACCAACGCGTTGCGGGACCGCGACTTCGACGGTTTCCGGCGCATCGTCACCGGCTTTCTCGAGCAATACGGCAGGGACGGCGTGGTGCTGGTGGCGGACCGCGAAGGGCGCCAGCTGTTCTCCTCGGTCACGACTGACACCGCCGCTCTTCAGCTGCGCAACAACCTCGACATTGTCGAGAAGGTCTTCGCGACCAAGCCTCCGCACTACTCGAACCTGTTCACCGGCGTGGTCAAGAAAAGCCTGATCGTGACGGTCGAAGTGCCGGTCATTCGCGACGGCGAGGCGCTCTACGACATATCGTTCAGCCCGCCGATCGAGATTTTTCAGGCCATGATCGAGCAGCAGCTTCCGGGCCAGGACTGGACGATCTCGATTTTTGACGGCGAAGGCATCAATTTCGCGCGTGTGCCGAACCTGCAGAATACCATCAGCCAGCGTGCATCGCCGTCGCTCTATGCGGAGCTGTTCCGCAAACCCGCAAAATACGGTGCGCTGTCGAACGACAGTGGAACCGTTGCGCTGGATTGGGAGATCATCGAGCAAAGCGATGGCCGCGAACTTCGGATGATCTGGACCGAATCCGGCGGTCCGCACGTTTCTGCGCCGGTGCAGCGCGGTTTCGGCTCGCGCCTGATCGAGCGCAGCGCGCGAGACCAGCTCGGCGGCGAAGCCACGGTCGACTTTCTGCCGCGCGGCGTCGTCTGCACGGTGACCGCGGCGCTCGAGCAGGAGACTTGAGCGGACGGCGATTTCGACCGCCACAAGCCGCGGCGCGTGTTCAAAGGGCCTATCCGGTGGATGTCATCGCAGGCTGGAGCCGGGATGGGGTTGCCCGCAACCAAAGAGCGACAACGAGTCGCACCGGCCAAGGCGCAGTGCAGTTCGACCGGTCGGGGAATTTTTGCGCAGGCCTATCGGGCCGAAGGCAGCGCTTATTTGATGAGCTTCAGATAAGGCGGCAACCGCGGGCCTGGTGCGGCCTTGGTGCTTTGCGCAGCCTGAGCATCCGTCACCATCAGGTCGCACAATGCCTTGAGTTCGGAATCCGTCACCCGATGCAGTTCCATCCGAAGCTCGAGAATGGCCAGTGACAGCAATCTCGCGGTCTCCGCGCTGGCCTTATCCATCAGAAACGCCCGACATTCCTCCAGCGTTGCGAGGAGCGACAGCAATCGTTCTTCTGAATGGGCCGCCGGCATTTTGTCAGTTCCCGAGCTTGCAAGGTAGATTGGAGGCGGTCCAGATCGTCGCTTCATGAGCCTCTCCACGAAAAGGCACCCAAAATAATTCGGCCGCTGTCACGCAATGGATCGTGTGAGAGCCTGACCTGATGATCCCGAAGTTTTACTCAATTGTCCAGCGCGCTATCGATTTGAAAATCGTATCGACCGTGCTGTATTTTTCTAAATATCACGGTTGAGGCATGCGCGCGATACAAGCCACGGGAAGTCCTCGTGTAGACCTGAAGAGGTATTTCATCGGCCCACAACCCGCCACAAATATCCGTAGAAGTACCGGGTACACAGGCGCTACACGGTAAGTATGCTCCCAAAATCTGTGGCAAGTGAACTCGCGGTGGTTGTAGTTTGTCGAATAGTTTGCCAAATGTAGGGGTGCGGGGTTTTGCTAAATTATGCCCCGGGCGCCAATGGCTGGAGGCAGCCGACGACGCCGGTATCAGGGTGTTTCCAATGCGCAAATGCGTTGGCTGCCATCCCGCAATCACTCGATATCCCGTGGTTCTAACGACGAACTCACGATCCAGACGAACTTAACGCGGTAAATGCGGATGAACCCCTGGCCTAATCGCTCAGGGTTTCCCGATCGAAGGACGGTAAAACCAGAATGAAAACATCAGCAGCAAAGAAGATGAAGCAGCGCAGTGCCGGCAAACCCGACATTGAATTGGGCAAGCGGATTCGCCTGCGGCGTGTTGAGCAGAAGATCTCGCAAGCAGAGCTTGGCGACAAGCTCGGCGTCAGCTTCCAGCAGGTCCAGAAGTACGAGAAGGGCGTCAACCGTGTCGGCGCAGCTCGTCTTCAGCAGATCGCTACCGCGCTCGATGTGCCCGTCACCTTCTTCTACGACGGCGACGGCAAGGCGCGTGAGGTCGAGAGCCTGCTGTTCCTCGACAGCGCTTTCAGCCTGCGGTTGTTGCGAGCCTACAGCAAGATCAAGGACCAGACCGTACAACGTCAGCTGGTGTCCTTGATGGAATCGATCGCAGCGAACGAAGACTGATCGGTTGCCTGGTGTTTTCGCGCGGACCGGGGGCCGGTTCGCGCGACGAACACGCGTGAAAAAAAGTATGCGTCAAAAAAGTGTGCGTCAGAAAAATACGCCGCGAAAAACCACGCCTCCAACAACCACGCCGTCGACAAATCCACGCCTTCGACAATAGAGCCCGGTTGCGACTCCGTCAGAACCGAAACGGCTCTAGCTTCCGGCGCCGCGCACACGATCGATCAGCCCAAGCGGATCGTCCGGCACCCGAACGCCCCGCCAGGCCACGTGCTGGTCCGGCCGCGACAACACCAGACCCGACTGCACCAGACCGTTGCCATCATCGGTGGCAATGTCCGCTCCCTCGACATCGAGCACCCCAAGCGGCACACCCCTCACGCGAGCCGCCGCCTCGAGCGCCGCGACGTCTGCGGCTGAATCGAACCTCAACAGCGTAAACCCCTCGCCCATGGCGTCGTAAATCGAACTGCCATCGGCGCGCCGGAAATGCGGCGTGCGGCAGCCCGGGACCGTCGAGGGTGTATAGAGGCTCATCGTGTAGGCCGGCGCCTCAGTGCCGTCATAGGCGATGATCGGCGAGCGATCGTAATAGGTGCCGAAATTGAGGCCGGCGCAGGCATATTGCTGGACGTTGATCTCATAGGTGAGCCGGCCGATTTCTTTGCGCACGCGCTCGCCTTCCGGACCCGCCGCCTCGATGTCTGCTGGCACAGCCCCTCGGCGGCGAATTTCGGCTTCCGCATGCGACATCGCAAACCGTGACACCTGGCTGGTGATCGGCCAGCGTTCCGCCTCATAGGCGTCGAGGATGGAGGGTGGCGCCCAGCCGTTGAGATGCGCCGCCAGCAGCCACGACAGATTCATGGCGTCCGCAATCCCTGCGTTCATGCCGTAGCCGGCGTAGGGCACCCAGACATGCGCGGCATCGCCGGCGATGAAGGCGCAGCGATCACGAAACTTGCTGGCGATCAGCCGGCGGCCGTACCAGTCTTCCCTTGAGAGGATGTCGTAGTTGAAATCATCGTCCACGCCGAGGATGATACGCAGACAGGCATCGCGGTCGACCTCGTCGAAACCGCCCTCGCCCGGCTTCATGTAATTATGCACGAGCCAGCGCTCGCGGCCGTCGATCGCATACACCATGCCCGAGCGGCGCGGGTTGATGGCACCGGTGCCCCACGCCCGCTCGCTCTGCTGGCGATCGATCAGCCCGGGTGCGCGAATGTAGGTCGACTGCACGCGCTGGATCACGGCATCACCGGACAATTCGGCGCCGATCGCCTTGCGAACGATCGAGCGCGCGCCGTCGCAACCGATCAGGTAACGGCAATTCACCGTTCTCACGGCGCCGGTGTCGAGGTCGCGCAAGCTCATGCGCGCGCCGGTGTCTTCCACCACGACGTCCTCGACCGAGGTCCGATTGATGATGCGGATGCGCGATTGCGCCGCCGCATGCGCAAACAGGATCGGCTCCAGAAAAATCTGGTTGATGCGGTGTGGCGGCTCCGGCGTCGGCCAGTTGCAGTCCGGGCCATCGGTTGCCGTGAAGCGGTCGCGCCGGCAGGGGATGTGAATCCGCGTCAGCTCCTGCCCGGTAAACGAGGTGCGGTAGCTGATGTCGTGCGGATAATCCGCGGGCAATCCGGCATTGCGGATTGTTTCGGCGAGGCCCAGCCGGCGGAAGATCTCCATGGTGCGGGCGGCGACGTGGTTGCATTTCGGCTCCGGCGGCGCCGCGGGCGCCCGCGTTTCCACCACCGTCACGTCGATGCCCCGCCACGCCAGATCGATCGCAAGCGTGAGCCCGACCGGTCCGGCGCCAACGATCAGCACATTGGTGTCATTCATGTCGGACACTGACCGTGCGCTTGCAAGGGAGCCATTACAGAGGACTTCTTGGCAGAGGAATTCTTGGCAGTTAACTTCTTGTTATTCGAGTTCGGCGCCGGAGTTCTTGACGATCACGGCCCAGCGCTCGACCTCGGTGCCGATGTAGGCGGCAAAACTGTCCGGTGTCGATGGCGGCAGCGGCTCCAGCGAAAGCTTTATCAACCTCTCCCGCGTTGGCGCGTCAACCATCAGCTTCGCGAGTTGCGCCGCCAATGCATCGACGATCGGCCGCGGCGTGCCCGCCGGCGCGACCACGCCCTGCCAAGCCACCAGTTCAAAGCCGGCGAGGCCCGCCTCGGCAAGGGTGGGAATATCAGGCGCAATCGAAACGCGCTTGGGCGTCGTCACGCCGAGCACCCTGACCTTGCCTTCGCGAATCTGTTGCAGCGCCGGCTGCAGGTCCACCACCATGAAGGGGATATGCCCCGCGATCACATCGAGCATCGCCGGTACGCTGCCGCGATACGGCACGTGGCGGACATCGATTCCGGCTGATGACTTCAGCATTTCGGCGCCGAGATGTTGCGGACTTCCATTGCCGGCCGAGCCGTAGCTGAGGCCCGGTTTTGATTTGGCGTAGGCGATGAACTCCGGCAGCGTCTTGGCCGGGATCATCGGATTGATGATCAGCGCAAAGGGCACGCCGGCCACAAGGCCGATCGGCGCAAAGTCCTTCGTGGGGTCATAGGGTAATTTCCTGTACAGCGTCTTGTTGATGGCGAGCGTGGTCGAGGTCGCCATCAACAGCGTGTAGCCGTCGGGCTCGGACTTTGCGACCAGGTCCGCGCCCAGCGTCGTACCGGCCCCCGGCTTGTTCTCGACAATGACGGTCGCATCCAGGCCGCTCCTGAGCTGGTCGGTGACCAGCCGGCCAAGCAGGTCGGTGGTGCCGCCCGGCGGATAGGGCACGATCATTTTGATGGTCCGGTTGGGATAGGCCGCCTGAGCCTGCGCCTGCGAAACGGCCAGCCAGGCCAGCCCGCCGCCGCATCCCGCAATCGCTTCACGGCGCGTCAACGGCATGCATTCCTCCCGAGAGTCGTTCTTCTTGTCTGTTGCGAACCACCATATCACGCCACAGCGAAAACGCATGGCAGGATTGGGCGTGATTCCAGACCTTGCCCGGGATCGCCGAACCGTGGCACGACAGCCGAGCGCACCTGATGATTTTTTTCACCACGGCCGGCGGACCAAGCCATAGCGCGGCCCGCTTCATCGATTCCTGGACCCGAAGTGGAACCCAACCGATGCTAGATGTTCTCAAGAGCACCGAGAAATCCTACGCCGACGGCAAGATCCTGCAGAGCGTCAGCGACGGCGTCGGGGTCATCACCTTCAACAATCCCGAGAAGCGCAACGCGATGTCGCTCGAGATGTGGGAAGGGCTCGGCAGCGCGCTGATCGAATTGCGCGACAATCCCGAAACCCGCGTCGTGATCATGGCCGGCGCTGGCGACAAGGCGTTCGTCTCGGGCGCCGACATCAGCCAGTTCGAAAAGACCCGCCACAACGCCGAAGCGTCCGAGGCTTACTCCAGGCGCAGCGCCGCGCAACGCGCGCTGCTGGCGGACTATCCGAAGCCGACGATCGCCTGCATCCGGGGCTTCTGCCTCGGCGGCGGCATGCAGGTCGCGATGCTGGCGGACATCCGCCTTGCGGCCGACAACAGCCAGTTCGGCATTCCCGCCGCCAAACTCGGCATCGCCTATGGCTATGACGGGCTCAAGCACCTGGTCTCGCTGGTCGGGCCGTCCTGGGCGCGGCTCATCATGTATACGGGCATGCGGATCGACTCCACCGAAGCGCTGCGGATCGGCCTGGTCGATCGCGTCTTGCCCGGGCCTGATTTGTGGGACGCGACCATGGAGATCGCGCGCACGATTTCCGGCAACGCGCCGCTCGCGATCAAGGCCGCCAAGGTCACCATCGCCGAGGTGCTGAAAGACGAAAGCCATCGCGACATCGACGCGATCAAGCAGATCGGCACCGCCTGCATGGACTCTGAGGATTTTCGCGAGGGCCGCACTGCGTTCATGGAAAAGCGCAAGCCGAAGTTCAAGGGCAAGTAACGGGAGCGGCAGCCGCCCTATTCCGTCATTGCGAGCGAAGCGAAGCAATCCATGTCGCAGCAAAAAAAAGAATGGATTCCTTCATCGCTGCGCTCCCTTGCACAAACGCTTCGCATTTGTTGCAGGCAATGACGAAATTCCCTAAAGCGCCGCCAGCACCGCCTTCGTGATATCCGCGGTGCCGTTGCCGCCGCCGAATTCCATCGGCTTGATTCCATCCGCATACGCCCTGTCGACCGCGCGCTCGATGCGCTCGCCGGCTTCGGCGACGTTCTCGAGACCGTGCTTGTCGGCGAGCCAATCCAGCATCATCGCCGCCGAAAGGATCATGGCCGTTGGATTGGCCTTGCCCTGCCCCATGATATCGGGCGCCGTGCCGTGGCAGGGCTGGAACACCGCGTGGCGGTCGCCGATATCCGCCGATGGCGCCATGCCGAGGCCGCCGATCAGGCCGGCAGCGAGGTCGGAAAGAATATCGCCGAACATGTTCTCCGTCACCATGACGTCGAAATCCCAGGGACGCTTCACCATCATGAGCGAACAGGCATCGACGTAAACCCGTTCGGCCCTGACATCAGGGTGGCGCTTGGCGGCCTCATCGAACATCCCGCGGAAGAACGCGAACGCCCTGAACACATTTGCCTTGTCGACACAGGTTAGCCCGCCATTCGCACGGCCGCGCGCCTTGCGGCGTTCGGCGAGGCGGAACGAAAACTCGAACAGCCGTTCCGAGGTCTTGCGGGTGATGACGAGCGTCTCGCGCGCCTCGGTATCGGTCACGACGCCCTTGCCCATCGACGCGAACAGGCCTTCGGTGGACTCCCTGATCAGAACAAGATCGATGCCCTTCTGATCGGCGCCGACGATCGGGCTCGGCACGCCTGGAATCAGCCGCGCCGGGCGCACGCCGGCATAGAGATCGAAATGCATGCGCAGTTCGATCTGCGGCGCGATCTCGGTGTTGTCGGGGTAGCGAACCGACGGCAGACCACAGGCGCCGAGCAGGATGGCGTCGGCTTCTTCGCACAGCCGCACCGTACTGTCCGGCATCGATTTTCCCGTCGCCAGATAATTATTGGCGCCAGCCGGCGTGTCGGTGAAGCGAAATTTTATATCCGTTGTCGCCTCGATCTTTCGCAAGACTTCGAGCGCCGGGGCCATCACTTCAGGGCCGATGCCATCGCCGCCGAGTACGGCGATGTGGAGTGCGTTATTGGCGGACATGGGAATTCCTTACTGTATTGGCGTCATTGCGAGCAAAGCGAAGCAATCCATTGGGCCACAAAGGGAAGGATGGATTGCTTCGTCGCTCCTCGCAATGACGAAGGGCAATTCGGGGCCTACGGTGTCAGCACCGCGCGGCCCACCAACTTGCCCTTCTGCAAATCGGTCAGTGCCTCGTTGGCTTTCGCGAGCGGCATTGTCGTTACCGGAATCGGCGCAATCTTCTTGGTGCGGACCAGATCGAGCAATTCCTGGGTTTCGCGCAAATTGCCGACATAGCTGCCCTGGATCGTGATGGCCTTGATCGGAATCAGCGGCAGCGCCCAGGTCGCCCCGCCGCCGAACAGGCCGACGATCACGAGCTTTCCGCCCTTGGTCAGGCAGTCGAATCCGAGTTGCGTGGTCTGGGCGTTGCCGACGAGGTCGATCACCGCGCGGATCGGCCCGCCCGCTTTTTTCTGCAGCTGCTCCAGTGCATCAGCGGCCTTGCCGTCGACGGTTGCAAGCGCGCCTGCCGCCTCGGCCGCTTCGCGTTTGCGCGCGTCGATATCAACCATGATCGCGCCCTTGCCGCCCATCGCCTTCAGCAGCGACAGCGCCATCAGGCCGAGGCCGCCGGCACCGAAGATCACGATCGGCGTATGCAGGACGTTCTCGACCTTTTTCAGCGCGCTGTAGGTGGTGACACCGGAGCAGGCATAGGGCGCGGCGGTGACGGGATCGAGCCCGTTGAGATTCAGCAGATATTTCGGGTGCGGCACCGTCATGTGATCGGCGTAGCCGCCATCGCAATAGACGCCGAGTGAATTCGGCTTGACGACGCACATGTTCTCGTCGCCGCCGACACAGGTCTCGCATTTGCCGCAGCCGAGCCAGGGATAGACCAGCGTGACGTCGCCGACCTTGAGACCACCGGTCGCGGCCTTGGCGTCAGGACCGAAGGCCAGGATCTCGCCGACGGTCTCGTGGCCCATGGTCCGGGGCAGCGAGACGCCGCGGTCTTTCAGCGACAGCGGCTTGCGCCCGTGGCCGAGATCGTAGCCGCCCTCCCAGATGTGGAGATCGCTGTGGCAGACGCCGGCGGCCTTCACCTTGATCAACACCTGTGATCCCGAGGGCTCCGGCGTCGGATGATCGACCTCTTTCAGGGGGGCGTTGAACTCGGCGACCTGGAAACTCTTCATCGTTTCTCTCCCGTCATTCTTGTTCTTGAACAGGCATTTTCCGGCGGACATTTTCTCGGGATGACATTGCCACGTCCATCCAGTCGAGACAAACGCGACCTTCCGATATTCAGATCAGCGGATAATGGCAAGCCACGAACTGCCCCGATCCCACGGCGCGTAGTTCCGGCACCTCGTCGCTGCATCGCTGATCCGCTCTGGGGCAGCGGGTCCGGAAACGGCAGCCTGACGGCGGCGAAATCGGCGATGGCGGCTCGCCGACCGGCACGGTCTCGGCGGGGCGCACGTCGGGATCTGGCACCGGGATCGCCTCGATCAACAGCGCGGTATAGGGGTGCGCCGGTTTTGCGAACAGTTGCTCGGACGGACCGACCTCGCACAGCCGCCCGAGATACATCACCGCGACGCGGTCGCTCACCGCCTTCACCACGGCCAGATCATGCGCGATGAACAGCAGGGTCAAGCCATAGCGCGCCTTCATCTCCTCCAGCAGATTGAGGATCTGCGCCCGAATCGAAACGTCGAGCGCGGAGACCGGCTCGTCGCAGACGATGAATTCCGGATTGAGCACCAGCGCGCGCGCAATGCAGATGCGCTGGCATTGCCCGCCGGAGAATTCATGCGGCAGCCGTCCGACCACGAGCGCCGGATCAAGACCAACGGCGCTGAGCGCTTCGTCGACGAGCTGTTGGCGTTTGGCCGCATCCTTGACGCCCGAAATGATCAGCGGCTCGGCGATGATATCGCCGATCCGCCGCCGTGGGTTCAGCGATGCGATCGGGTCCTGGAAGATCAGCTGCACGCGCCGGCGCATCAGGCGCAGCGTATCGCCCTGCATCGCCGTGAGGTCCTGGCCGTCGAACAGCACCCGGCCCGAAACCGGCCGGCGCAGTTGCAGCACCGCGCGGCCGAGCGTCGACTTGCCGCAACCGGATTCGCCGACCAGCCCGAGCGTTTCGCCGCGGGCGATCTGCAGGGACACGCCGGATACCGCGTGCACGATCTTGTTGCCGACGGGATATTCGACGACGAGATTGTTCACGTCGAGCAACGGACCGTTGGCGGGTGAGGCTTGCTGCATCATGCGCCGGCACCCGCGCTGGTGTCGATCGGACGGAAGCAGGCAAATTGGTGACCGGGCGTGTCCGCTTCCTCAAGCCGCGGCTTCTCGACATGGCATTGGGCCCACGCATAGCGGCAGCGCGGCGAGAACGAACAGCCTTTCAGCGGCCGGGTCGGATCGGGTGGACGGCCCGAGATCGCCGGCAGCGGCGTATGTGGCGCGGCGTCGATCTTTGGAAGCGCGGCAAGCAGCGCCTCGGTATAGGGCATCCGCATTTTCTTGAACAAGGCCGGCGTCGGCGCACGCTCCACCACGCGGCCGGCATACATCACCGCGACTTCGTCAGTGCGGCCCGCGACGACGCCGAGGTCATGGGTGATCAGGATCATCGCCATATGGCGGCGGCGCTGTTCGCGCGCCAGCAAATCGAGGATCTGCGCCTGGATCGTGACATCGAGCGCGGTGGTCGGCTCGTCCGCGATCAGCAGCTTCGGTTCGCACGACAGCGCGATCGCGATCGCCACCCGCTGCCGCATGCCGCCCGACAGCTGATGCGGATACTGCGTCAGCCGCTGCTCCGGCGCGGGAATGCCGACCGCGGCGAGCAACTCGACGCTGCGTTTGGTCGCCGCCCGCATATCGAGCTCGAGGTGCTCCTGCAGCGTCTCGATCAGCTGGGTGCCGATGGTCAGCACCGGATTGAGCGAGGTCATCGGGTCCTGGAACACGACCGCCAGCGAGCGCCCGCGCAGCTTGCGCAGTTTCTCCGGTGAGAGCTGCAGCAGATCCTGCCCATCGAACATCACGCGGCCGGAGAGCTTTGCCTTTTTCGGCAGCAATTGCAGGATCGCGCGGGACAGCATGGTCTTGCCGCAACCGGATTCGCCGACCACGCCGAGCGTCCGCCCGGCGCCGACGGTGAGATCGACATGGTCCACCGCGCGCAGATTGCCGCGCGGCGTCGGCAAATCGACGATGACATCCTCGACGGAAAGCAGGGTACCCTCGGTCACAGCGCGCCCTGACGGGGATCGGTGAGCGCCCGGAGCGTGTCGCCGACCAGGTTAAAGGACAATACGGTCAGGAACATCGCGATTGCGGGAATGAAGGCCAGCCGGGGCGCCATCTCCAGACTCTCGCGCCCCTCCCCGATCATGCTGCCCCAGCTCGATATCGGCGGCGGCACGCCGAGGCCCAGGAACGACAATGAACCTTCGGCCACGATGGTGATGGCGACGGCGAGCAGGAAGAACGCAAACAAGGGCAGCATGACGTTGGGCAGCAATTCGCGCAGCAGGATGCGCGTATGCGTCGCGCCAAGCGCCTGCGCCGCGATGACGAATTCGCGGCGCGCCAATGTCAGCGTTGTTGCCCGCGCCACCCGCATGAAGGCGGGAACGCCGAGCAAGCCGAGAATGAAGGTCAAATGCAGGATCGATTGCCCGAGATAGGCGGTCACGGCCAGCGCCAGGATCAGCGGTGGAAACGCCAGCAGCACATCCATGCTGCCGACCACCACCGACTCGAACCTGCCGCGAAAATAGCCGGCCAGCAGGCCGAGCGCGCCGCCGAAGGTAAGCCCGATGATCGGCGCGCACAGCCCCACAATGAGCGATATCCGCGCACCGTAGATCACCCGGGCGAGTTCGTCACGACCAAGGCCGTCGGTGCCAAGCCAGTGCTCTGCCGAGAACGGCGCGCGCTTCTCCAGCATGTCCATGTCGGTCGGGCTCGGTAGCGGCAGAACGTCGGCGAAGATCGCCACCGCAAACACGAACATCATCCAGACGATCGCCATCCAGAACAGCGGTCCGAGCCGGCGGCCACGCCGCGCCGGGGCTTCCGCAACTGACGCGTCGATGCCGAGTTCAAGCGTGGCCATGGCGGATCCTCGGATCGAGCATGGCGTAGAGCATATCGACGATGAAGTTGATCAGCACGAATCCTGCGCCGACCAGCAGCACCACGCCCTGCAGGATGATGAGGTCGCGCGTGGTGATGGCGCCGACCAGGAGCCGGCCAATTCCCGGCAGCGCAAAAACCGTCTCGACGATGACGGCGCCGCCGATCAATCGCCCGATATTGATTCCGGTGATCGTGACCAGCGTGAGCGATGAAGGCTTCAGAGCATGCACGAACAGGATGCGCGACGCCTTCAACCCTTTGGCCTTGGCCAGCGCGATATAATCCTCCTGCAGGGTTGCGATCATGTCGGAGCGGAGCACGCGCATGATCCCGGGCCATTCGGCGAGCGCCAGCGTCAATGCGGGCAGCACCATGAACCGCAGGTTCCTGGCAGGATCTTCACCGAACGGTACGTAGCCGGTCGCCGGCAGCCAGCGCAGTTCCACCGCGAACAGATAGATCAGCAGGATCGCCGACAGGAAAGTCGGCACCGAAAGCATGCCGAACGCGGTGCCGGTCATGAAGCGGTCGAACGGGCCGCCGCTGCGCGCCGCACAAATGATCGCCAGGGGAACGCCGATCGCGAGCGCCATGACCTGGGCCAGGATCATCAGTTCCAGCGAGATCGGAAGCCGCTCGGTCACCGCCTGCAACACGGTTTGCCCGGTACGGAAGGATCGCCCCAGATCGCCCTGCAGGACATTGCCGAGCCAGCCGAAGTAACGCTCCCAGATCGGCCGATCCAGCCCCATGTCGTGGCGAAGCGCCGCGACCTTTTCCGGAGTCGCCTGATCGCCGAGGATCGTGTAGGCGAGATCGCCCGGCAGCAGCGCCGCAATCAGAAATGTCAGCAGCGAGACCGCGATCAGCACCGGCACGAGATACAGGAGCCTTTGCGCGACGAAACCCAGCATGCGCTGCTAGTCCAGCCAGACGCGGGATACGTCCACCACTCCGCTGTACATCTTGGGCAAGCCCTTAACCTTGGCGCTGGACATCGCGTAATAGGTGTTCTGGAATGTCCAGTACCAGATTGCCTCTTTGTTGATCAGCCGGCTGATGGCGCAGTAATCCTCGGCGCGCTTTTCCTGGTCGGCGGTGACCCGCGCGCGCTCGAGCAATTTGTCGAGTTCCGGGTTCGAATAATTGGCAAGCGCGAGCGGGCTGCCGGTGCGGAAATTGGCATACATCTGGACGTCGGGATCGGCGAGATCGACGATCCGCCATGGCGTGACCTGAAACTGGCGCATGAAGGCGCGCGGCGGGACCGTGGCCTGGTCAACCTGTTCAATTTCCATGTTGGCGCCGACCCGTTTCCAGAACTGCTGCAGCACCTGGCCGGTGGCGCGGCCGCGCGGTGTCGCCGTGACGAGCATCTTGAATTCGACCGGCTTGCCATATTCCTTGATCAGCGCCTTGGCCTTCTCGGCGTCTTCGGGAAGCGCGCCGTCATCCTTGCACTTCACCCATGAGCCGTCGCCGTAGGGGTTGGTGGCCGGCCGCGCCAGGCCATTGGTAAGCGCCTGCGACATCTTCTTGCGATCGAGCGCCATCACCAGCGCCTGGCGCACGCGGACGTCGTCGAACGGCGCTACCTTGGTGTTGAAGGCGGCGACCGCGGCGCCGGACCCGGCAAAGGTATGGACGGTAAGCTTGGGATCTTTTTGTGCCTTCTGAATGTTGTCCGCATCAGCTTCATCGTCCCAGATAATGTCGGCCTCACCCGATTGCAGGCTGGCGAAGCGCGACTGCGCATCCGGCAACGGCTTCAAAATGATCCGATCGAGATAGGGCTTGCCCTTGTCCCAGTAATCCGGATTTTTTTCGAGCACCATGCGGTCGCCCGCCGTCCATGATTTCGGGATATAGGGGCCGGTGCCGACAGGATTGCGATTGTAGTCGTCGCCCTTGGTCTTCCACGCCGTCGGCGATTGAACCACGAAGTTCACACCTGGAGGCGATATGATCGCGGGCAGATTCACCGACGGATCGTTCAGATTGTAGACGACTGTTAGTTCGTCAGGCGCCTGCAAATCCTTGATGAAAGAGATGTAGAACGCGCAACGGCACTTGTTGGCCGGATCCTTCTGACGGTCGAAATTTTCCTTGACCGCCTGGGCGTTGAACGGTGTGCCGTCGTGGAACTTGACCCCGGGCCGCAGCTTGAAGGTCCAGGTCTTGAAGTCCTCGGAGGAACTCCAGGACAGCGCGAGCTTGGGCTGCGCTTTGCCCTGGTCATCGAGATAGGTAAGCGTGTCGAAAATCGCCGCCGCCGCGGTGCTCGCGGCCGTATCGAACACACCGACCTTCAGCGGATCGAAACCGGCAATGTCCAGTTCGAGACCCATCGTGATGCTGCCGCCCTTCTTCTGCGCGTTGGCGGGAACAGCGCAGAGCGAGATCGCAAATCCCGCCACAAGAAATAATCGCGCAAGCGCGCTCGAACGGATCGCAGCTGTCATGGATGCTCCCTCCCAAAGTGTCGTCCGTCCGGTGTTCCGGATCGTCGATGGCTGACGGTAAGATTGTCTGGAATCGCAGCCCCGGGCAAGACCGTTCGCGAGGCGGGATGAAAAGCCGCAGGCTCAAGCCTCTTCGCCGAAGCGCGATTTCCCTCAACCGCGCGCCGACTTCGGCGGTTTGCCGGCAAAGGCCGCGATTTCATCTTCCGACAGGCCGGTCTCTTTCAGATAGGCACGCGTATGCTCGCCAAGCGTCGACATGCGTTTCGCGGCAGAAACCCTGGCGCCCGACATGCGGAACGGCAGATTGAGGACCTTGAAGCTGCCGCCGCCATCCTGGACCTCCGCCAACGCGCCGCGATGGGCGATCTGCGGATCCTTCAGCGCCTCGGCCACCGTGCGATAGGCCGATGACGGCACGCCGTGCTCATTGAGCGCGACGAGACACTGCTCGGTCGTCACCGCGCGCGACCACGCCTCGACGCCCTCCATCAGGCTGGCCCAGTTTTCACGGCGATCGGAATATTTCGCAAAGCGCGGGTCGCTGACCCACTCGGGATGACCGATCACCTTCATCAGGCTCTGGAAGGTTTTTTCGCTGGCGATCGCGACCATGACATAACCGTCCGAGGTTTCGATCGGCCCGAACATCGGCCGCTGGGTCGCCTTGACCTCGAATTGCGACCATTGCAATTCGTTCAACGTCAGGCTCAGCATCGATTCCAGCATCGAAACGTCGATGTGCTGGCCCTTTTCGCTTCCAGCGCGCTGATACAGCGCCGACGAGATCGCGCCGAACGCGTAGACGCCTGTGAGCACATCGGCATGATAGATGCCGCAATAGTCCGGCCGGGTGCGCCCGGGCTGATAGGCCAGATGCGCCATCTCATAGCCGGAGGCCGCGTGAATCACCGGCGCATAGGCCGGCAGTTCGGCCGACGGCCCGGTCTGGCCGTAGCCGGAGATCGAGCAGTAAATCAGTTTCGGATTGAGGGCGTGCAGTGAAGCGTAGTCGAGCTTCAATCGCCGCATCACACCGGGGCGGAAATTCTCGACCAGCACGTCCGCGTTCGCCACCAGCCGGCGCACCGCCTCCACTCCCTCGGGCGATTTCAGATCGAGCACGAGGCTGTTCTTGCCGACATTGAGCTGCCCGAACGCGGTGCTGCAAAGATTCCGCACCGGCGGGCGGGTCCGCATCGTCTCGCCTTCGACGGTTTCGATCTTGATGACCTCGGCGCCCATGTCGGCGAGCATCCGCGTGCAGTGGGGTCCGGCGATCGTGGTTGAAAAATCTATAACGCGCAGGCCGGCGAAGCTCCCTGTCAAATTCCCCTCATCTGGATTATCTATGGTCATACTCAAAGCTCCCTCGGCCTTGCGGCTTCTCGTTCGCCTTTTGGTTTTCCTGGCGCGGCATGACCCTAAATTGCGCGGCCACGGCATGGAAGCGTTTCTCTAGGAACCACCGGCTATCTGGCGCATTGCCGTAGATCAAAATTGGACCCTTTCTTGCATAAGTCATAGTTCAGGTTGGTACGAGGGCGTTCCTTGAAGGTCTTGTTCGTAACCACGGAAATGGATGACTTCGTCCGGGTGGGCGGTCTTGCCGCCGTTTCCGCCGCCCTGCCCCGGGCGCTGCGCCCGTGGAGCGACGTCCGGATCATGTTGCCCGGCTACCGGGACATCCTCGAACAGTTCACCCACATTGAAATCGTTGGGCAATGCGCGCCTTTGGCCGAGATGCCGGCCTGCTCGCTCGGCCGGGCGTCGACGCGAGACGGCCTGCCAGTTTATGTACTGTTGTGCCCACAACTTTACGACCGGCCGGGTAATCCCTACGGCGACGAATCCGGACGCGACTGGCCGGATAATGACATCCGTTTCGCGCGATTTGCATCTGCGGCGGCCGAACTCGCCGCAGGCAGTCTGGACAAGAATTGGGCAGCGGATCTGGTCCACGCCAATGACTGGCAGGCTGCATTGGCACCGGCCTACCTCGCCTGGAAAGGCGTCAAGGTCCCCTCGATCCTGACCATTCACAACCTGGCCTATCAGGGACTGTTTCCGCGGGAGTCGCTGCGGCGGATCGGCGCGCCCGAAGCCTCCTTCCACATCGACGGTCTCGAATTCTACGATCAGATGTCGTTCTTGAAGGGCGGCATCGTTTACGCCTCGCATCTGACCACGGTCAGCGCGACCTACGCAAAAGAGATCACGACGCGCGAGCTTGGCTGCGGGCTAGAGGGCCTGCTGCGGCAACGCTCGGACGCTTCGGAATTGACCGGCATCCTGAACGGCATCGACGAAAGCTGGGATCCGCGCGCCTGCGCGCAACTGGCGCAGCAGTTCGGCGCCGGCGATTGGCAAGGCAAGCAAGCCAACGCCGACTACGTCCGCAAGCAGTTTGGTCTTGCGGTATCGCGCGGACCGATCTTCGGTCTGGTCGCCCGCCTCGTGCATCAAAAGGGCATCGACCTCGTTCTGTCCGCCGCCGACGCGATCGTCGAGGCCGGCGGACAAATCGTCGTCACCGGCAGCGGCGAGCCGTATATCGAACAGGCGCTGGTCGATGCGCATCGCCGCAGGCCGGACGCGATCGGCGTCGTTATCGGTTTCAACGATGGACAGGCGCGGCGAATTTTCGCCGGCAGCGATTTCACGCTGATGCCTTCGCGGTTCGAACCGTGCGGACTGAGCCAGATGTATGCGCAGCGGTTTGGATCGCTGCCGATCGGTCACCAGACCGGCGGGCTGGCGGAGACCATCAAGGACGGCGAGACCGGCTTCCTGTTCTCGCAGCCTTCGGCGGAGTCCTTCCTCGGCGGCGTGCGCCGCGCATTCGATGCCTTCATGGCGAAGGACCGCCTCGACCTGATGCGCCGCAGCGCCATGGCGCGGTCCTTTAGCTGGGATCTTTCGGCCTCGCTCTATAACGCGCTGTATCGCAAGACGGTGGGCTCGCACGCTAGCGCCTGAGTGCGATTGCCGGCAGCGCTGTTGACCACACGGCGCGTGATCAGCCCCGACGCCCGATAGTCGGTCCCCGGAAGCACCTTCCCGCCGCATACCCTGCACCCGGCCGCGCCGCTTCCCGGAGGGGGCCGGCGACACCGTCGCAGCAGGTCCTCACATGGTTCAAAGCACTTTTTTAGGTGGCGCGCTCGAACCGCTTTCCATCCGGCATCGTCGAACTCATGTGCGAACCATTCCGGTTTCGCCGAACCGAGAAATGGAGAGTTTTAGATGTCGATGAAGTCGAAATTATCTTTGGCCGCTCTCGCCGGCCTCGTCGCAATCAGCGCCCTGGCAACCACCAGCGCCAGCGCTTTTTCGCTCCGGGTTTGTGACGAAACATCGCCGAAGCTGGGTTGTGGGAGTACCTCGTTCTACCAGGAGGAGGGACGCTCCAAGCGACAACCAACTCCCCCGCGTCACCATGCCTTCGGTAGCCGCGAAGATGCCATGCTCAATGCAGGCGGCGGTGGTGGCGGCGGTGGTGGTGGCGGCGGCGGTGGCCGATAACCCTCTACTGACTTCGCAGATTGAGTAAGTCGCCGCCGGGGTGACCCGGCGGCGCGTCGAGTCCCGAAGCCGGGGCGAACGCCGCCTCGACCGATACTTAACGCGGCGCCGGCGGGCCTCTCAGGTCACCGCCGCGCGTTTTGGTTCGACGATCTCGAACATGCGCGGAAATTCATCCATCAGCATCATCAGTTCACCAAGCCGCATCGGATTGCCGGTGACCTTGATGGCTCCGCTGCCGACCGCTTCCGGAAACGTCGTCAGCTTGGCGATGACTCCGTCGAGCACGCTGCGCGCCAGCGTGAACGTCGCATCGGCGCCCGCCGCCTGTGCGCCCGCCACGTAAGTCAGCGCGCTGTTCTCCAGATTGAGCACGAAGTTTTCGTTGGTGTCCGTAAAATGCCAGTTCAGCACGATGCGCTTGCCTTCGGCCTTGGGGCCGTTGAGGCGCACGCCAAGCACGTCCCATAGCTGCTCGGTGCGCAGCGCGGCCAGCGTTTCGCGCGGCATCGCCGCGCGTGCCGGCACCTTCGGCATGCCCAGCCGCAATTCCTGCGCGCCGAACAAATAGGCGTTGCGCCAGGTCGAGCTTTCCGAGGCATAGCCAAGCTGCTCGAACGTATCGGCCAGCATCGCGCGCGCGGCCTGATTGTCGGGATCGGCGAACACCAGATGGCTGACGGCCTGCGCCACGAAGCGGAACTCGCCTTTAGCGAAATCTTTCGCGGCCCGCGCCAGAATCGCGTCCGCGCCGCCCATATACTCGACATATTTCCTGCCGGATTCGACCGGCGGCAGCGGATCGAGATTGACCGGATTGGCGTCGTACCAGCCGAGATATTTCTGGTAGATCGCCTTCACATTGTGCCTGATATGGCCGTAGTAACCGCGCCCGTGCCAGGCGCCGTCGAGGCTCGCCGGCAGTTTGATCGTCTCGGCGATTTCGGCCGCGGTGAGGCCGTGGTTCATCAGGCGGATGGTCTGGTCATGCGCGAACTTGTAGAGATCGCGCTGCTGGCGGATCATGGTGTCGATCCGCTCATGGCCCCACACCGGCCAATGGTGCTGGCCGCACATCGCATCGGCCTTGCCGCCCCACATTTGCAGCGCCTCGCCGAGATATTTCGACCAGGCCAGCGCGTCGCGGACGTCGGCGCCGCGGAACGGCAGCAAATTGTGGAAATTATGCGTGCAGTTCTCCGCGAGATTCAAAAGCTTGTAGCGCGGGATGAAGAAATGCATCTCCGCCGGTGCCTCGGAGTTCGGCGCCATCTGGAATTCAAACTCAAGCCCGTCGATGGTGCGCTTGTCGCCAGTTGCGATAATCAGGTCGGTCGGGCGCAGCAGCGCAACCGATCCCGCCGCCATCGACTTGCCGAGACCGCAATCGACCTGCCCGTGCACGCCCTTGGCCAGCAGCGGCCCGAACTGATACTGCGCCCGGCGCAGCATCGCGGGCCCGGCGATGATGTTTTCGGAGACCGCGTGCTCCATGAAGAAATTCGGCGCGATGATCGGCACCCGGCCGTGTGAGAGCGTTTCGTCGTCGAGCACGCCGCGCGCCCCGCCCCAATGGTCGGTGTGGGTATGGGTGAAGATCACGGCCATGACCGGACGCTTGCCCCGATGCTGGAAGTACAATTCCATCGCGGCGCGGGCGCCCTCGATCGAGGTCAGCGTGTCCACAACGATCACGCCGCTGTCGCCCTCGATCAGCGTCATGTTGGCGATGTCGAGCCCGCGCACCTGATAGACGCCGGGAACCACCTCGAACAGGCCGTGATGCATGTTGAGGCGCGACTGCCGCCACAGGCTCGGATCCACGGTCGCGGGCGCTTCTTCGGCCGAAAGGAAGCCATAGGGCTCGAGGCTCCAGACCACCCTGCCCTGCGGCGAGGTCACCTTCGCGTTTTCGATCGTGCCGAGGAAGCCCCGCGCCGCATCGTCGAAATCGCGCGTGTCCGAAAACGGCAGCGCCTTGAGCGTCGCCGCGTGCTGCGCAATGACCGGCGCGGAAGCTTGCTTGGGAGTTTCCTTCGGTGCTTCCGCACTTGTTGTTTGGGTCATACTCGTTCACTCCCTCGCGTCGTAACAGAATCCGGGAACAGCTTCAGCGGAACTCCAACCCTTCGAACTCACCATTGCTGCGCCACGTGTCGATATGTTTGAAATAGGCCAGCGGGCCTGCGGGATGGCCGACATTCAGTTTGGCCGCCGGACCGGGTTCGCGCCCCTCATTGTTGTAATAGCCGGGGGTGCAGTCGGGCGCGCCGATCATTCGCCCGGCGCCGGTCAACAGCAGTTCGACCCATTTGTCCTCGGCCTCCCTGGTGACTTCGATCTGCCTGAAGCCGTTTTGCTGTGCGTGCTTGACCATGACGGCGATAGTCTTTGCGGCTTCGGTCAAATTATGCGGCACGTTGGAGATCAGGTTTGCGCCCTGCGTCGGCTGCACGAAGAAGGCGTTCGGAAAACCGTGGACGTGGATACCGTGCTTGGATCGCATCCCCTCGGCCCAATGCTCCGACAGCTTGACGCCGCCCCGGCCCGCCATGTCGAACCCGGATCGCCGCCTGTATTCGGTGCCGACCTCAAAGCCCGAGGCGTAGATGATGCAGTCGAGCTGGTATTCCTTGCCCCCGACGACGACGCCCTTCTCGGTGATTTTCTCGACGCCCTTGCCGTCGGTATCGACCAGGTGCGTGCCCGGCGTGTTGAACGCCTGCAGATATTCGTCGTGGAAGCACGGCCGCTTGCAGAGCTGGCGGTACCAGGCCTTGAGCTTTGCCGCGGTCTCGCGGTCGCCCACGATGGCGTCAATCCTGGATCGGATCTCCTCCATCTTTTCGAAATCGGAATCCTCAAACGCCGCCAGCATGTTTTTGGGGATGCGCTGCTCGCGCGGCAGCTGCATGATTTTGGCCCGGATCCGCCGCGACAGGTCGGTCCAGCCGTCCTGGACCAGATCCTCCTCGGCATTGCCGCCGGCCTGGTTGGCCGTGAAGTTTTCCAGCCACCGCTGCTGCCAGCCGGGCGTGGCAATCCCCGAAAACCATTCCGGATCGATCGGCGCGTTGGCGCGGACGTCGACGGAAGACGGCGTGCGCTGGAACACGTAGAGTTCTTTGGCTGCGCGGGCGAGATGCGGCACGCACTGCACGGAGGTGGCGCCGGTACCGATGATGCCGACGCGCTTGTCGGCGAGCTTGTCCATGCGCGCGCCCGAGGGATCGCCGCCGGTGTAATCGTAATCCCAGCGGCTGGTGTGGAACGAATGTCCCTTGAAGGCCACGATGCCCGAAATGCCCGGAAGTTTTGGCACGTGCAGCGGGCCCGTGCCCATGCCGACGAATTGCGCCGTGAAGGCATCGCCGCGGTTGGTGGTGATGATCCAGCGCGAATGCGCTTCATCCCATTTCAGATCGGTGACCTCTGTATGGAACAACGCGTTGTCGTAGAGGCTATATTGCCTTCCGATGCGCCGGCAGTGCGCGAGGATTTCCGGCGCGTGCGCGTATTTCTCTGATGGCATGTGCCCGGTTTCTTCGAGCAAAGGCATATAGACCATTGAGGCCGTATCGCATTGCGCGCCGGGATAGCGGTTCCAGTACCAGGTGCCGCCGAAATCGCCGCCCTTCTCGATGATGCGGATATCCTTGATCCCGGCTTCCGTCAGCCGCGCGGCGGTGGCAAGGCCCGCAAAGCCGCCGCCGATGAAGGCGAAGGTGACGTGATCGGTCTTGGGATCGCGCTGGGTGACGGGCGTATAGGGATCGTCCAGATAATGCCCCAGCTGTCCCTTGACCTCGATGTACTGGTCGTTGCCGTCGGCGCGGAGCCGCTTGTTGCGCTCCTCCATATACTTCCGTCGCAGCTGCTCCTTGTCGAAAGCGCGGCTGCGCAGGTTTTGCGGTTCGTCCGTGACCGTCATCCGAAATTGCCTCTGATCTGCTGCCGATATACCCCGTAGCCGACACGCAGTAAGCGTCCGCACGGCGAAAAGATCAACCAGGAGATCAACAAGGCGTCAGTGCTGCGCCCAGAGATAGGCTGCGGTCGCTGCGAAGCCGAGCGCGGTTCTCACGGCATGCAGCCCTCCCCAATGCACGATCAGTCGGCGCGATTCCGGGCCGGCATCGGCGGCGGCGATGGCATTCAGCCTGCGGTTCGTCGGCATGATGCCGAACAACGTGTAGGGCCAGTTGGCCAGCATGAGAATCGCGCCGACGGTCCAACGCCAATCGCCGGTCTGCCACGCCGCGGTCAATCCCAAAATTCCCGATATCACGGCGCAGCTCGCCTGCATCGCAAAGCCGCGCGCATAGCTGGGTTTCCATTGCGTCAGCAGGCTCCTGTCATCAAGCAGCAGACGCGCCGGCTGTTCGGCGAAATTGATGAAGAAGGCTGCGCCGGCGAAGGCGGCGGCGACGACGGTGGCCAGTTGTCCGATGAGCATGATTACGCACTCCCATATTGACAATATGTTGTCATTTTGTATACTCATTGCCAATGAGAAGCAAGCCACATACGCCAGCCGGACAGGCCCTGACGGGGCTGATCCTGGCCATATTCCGGCTCAACGGCCGGCTGCTGCTGGCCGGCGACCGGCTCGTCGCCGGTCTCGAGCTCACCAGCGCGCGCTGGCAGGTGCTGGGCGCCATTGCGCTGGCCGAGCGGCCGCAGCCCGTGGCGTGGCTGGCGCGCAACATGGGACTCAACCGTCAGGGCGTTCAGCGCATCGTCAACGAAATGCGGGATGAGGGCCTGCTCGAGCTGCAGCCCAACCCGCACCACCGCCGCGCGCATCTGGTCGTGCTGACAAAGCGGGGAAAGGAAGCGTTTGAGGCTGCGACAAAACTTCAGGTGCCGTGGGTGAATGCGCTCGCCGAAGGCGTCAGCCTGAAGGATCTTGCGACCACGCAGAGGGTGGTTGCGGAGTTATGCGAACGGCTGGAATTAGGTTTGAATGATGACGCTAGTGAGCATACCTGAGAAGCCCACCGCGTCATTGCGAGAAGCGAAGCAACGAAGCAATCCATGCATCAGCTTGCCGCGCTATGGATTGCTTCGCTTCGCTCGCAATGACTATTGGTGAGAACCGGGCGCTTCCGCGTCACTTCTTCACCTTGCTCGCATCCATCTTGATACTCGTGTCGAGCATCTTGGTCGAGAAAGCGCTGCCGACCTCGAACGGCTTCTCCATGCCGAGATAGGTCTGCACCAGTTCATAGTCCTTCTTCATCCGCTCGGCGTCGATCCAGCCCAGCGCCTTGGTGGTGGTGAAATCGTCCGTCATCAGGAACTTGATGCGCTCCCACTGGCGTTCCTGGTTCTCCTTGTCGAGCCCCGACGCGGCATCAAGCAGCGCCTTCAGACAGGGCGCGACGTCGGCGACGCAGGCGGCGAACGCCTTCTGGCTGACCTTGACGAACGCATCTGCAATTTTCGGATTCTTTTCCAGATAGGCGCCGTTGACGATCAGCGAGTTGCCGTACGGGTTGAGCCCGATGTCCTTCCAGTTGACGTAGCCGAGGTCGGCACCGAACTCGATCACCTTGAGATCGTGTTCGTTGTAAAAATCGCTGATGATATCGACCGTATGGCTCTTCAGCGCCGCGATCTTGGCGGTAGGCCCGACATTGACGAAACTGACCGCGTCGGGCGCGATGCCGGCGGCCTTGGCGAACGCCGGCCACATCACCCGCGACGCGTCGCCGGGCGGATTGCCGATCTTGTGGCCCGGAAAGTCCTTGGCGCCGTTCACGCCGTAGCTCTTCAGCCAGTAAAACGTCTGCCCGGTGTTGGCGTAGATGCTCATCAGCGCCACGACGTCGGCGCCCTTGCTGCGCGCCACCAGCATGGTCGCGAGATCGGCGATGCCGAACGGCGAACCGCCGGAGCCGACCTTCAGCGACGACACGCCGGAACCCTTGCCGGTCTCGATGGTGAGATCGATGCCGGCCTTCTCGTACCAGCCCTGCGCCTTGGCATAATAGAACGGCGAATGGTCCGCGGTCGGCGCCCAGTTCAGGATCAGGTTGACGGCCTCGCCGGCATGAGAGGGAGCCGCCTGGACGGCAAGCGCAAGCGCCAGTGACGCAATCTTCAAGCCCTTCATGGCATCTCTCCTGGTTTGCAGACCGGTCATCGACAAGTCGTCGATCGCAAGGCCGACCTTGTCGTTGCACGCCCGTGACGCTACCAATGCAACAAGGACGAGACGAATTGTCAACTGTTTGGTTGGAAATGCCTATAAGACGAGCTGATAGCACCAGGCCAAAGCGGCGCGATCCGGCCGCGACGCGGGAGAAGCTTCTGACGGCCGCACGCCGTGAATTTGCCGATAGTGGCCTCGCCGGCGCGCGGGTCGACGAGATCGCGGCCCGCGCCGGCGTCAACAAGCAGCTGGTCTATCATTACTTCGGCGACAAGGACGCGCTGTATCTGGCGGTGCTGGAGAGGGTCTATGAGGAAATCCGCGCCCAGGAACGCAAGCTCAACCTCGAGGGCCTGCCGCCGCAGCAGGCCATCAAGCGGCTGATCGAGGCCTCGTTCGACCACCTCGCCGCCCATCCCGACTTCATCGTGCTGCTCAACGACGAAAACCGCGGCGGCGCCCGCCATGTGCGCGGCTCCCGCAAGCTCGAGGCGATGCACTCGCCGCTGGTCAGTCTTGTGTCGGCCATCCTCAGCGAGGGTGTCCGCGCCGGCGTGTTCCGCAAGGGCATCAATCCGGTGCATCTCTACATTTCGATCGCGGGGCTGAGCTATTTCTACTTTTCGAACACGCCGACCCTGTCGGCGATCTTCGGCAAGGACCTGTCGAGCCCGACGGCCCGGAAAGCCCGCCGCAAGCATGTGGTCGACCTGGTGATGCAGTCGCTGCGGCCGTGAGGGTCTGTCGTCCCGGCCTAGAGCTCAGATGCGCAATTGCGCATCGGGGGACCCATACTCCGCGGCGGATGTTGCTACCGAAGGTATCTGACGTCAGCGCTTTAAATCGATGGGCCGCGGCGTATGGGTCCCGGCTCAAGGCCGGGACGACAGCAGAGGGACCTAATCAACCAGATGGTTGAAACCTAGGACACCCCGGGATAGACTGCCACCGCGCGGCCGGGAACCGGACGCGCCCCAACAAGGAATGCACAGTGTCTGGCGATGCAGGGCGATCGGCGAGGACGGTGGCGATCATCCTGATCGCGCATCTGGCCGTGATCGTGCTCTGGCAGGTGCTGGTCGACGCCTTCCAGGTGCCAAAATTCATCCTGCCCTCGCCGCTGGCCGCACTCTCGACCCTGACGTCGGCCAAGTACGCCTGGCTCTCCAACCTCTGGGTGACGGGGGCAGAAATCCTCGGCGGCTTCTGCCTCGGCGCGCTGGTCGGCGTCATGCTGGCTGTCATGTTCACCTGGTCGCCACTGATCAGCCTGCTGCTGCTGCCGCTGTTCGTGACACTGAACATGATCCCGAAGGTGGCGCTGGGCCCGCTGTTTATCGTCTGGTTCTCCTACGGCATCTTTCCGAACATCCTGATCGCGTTTTCGATCTGCTTCTTCCCGATCCTGCTGACGACCGCGCGGGGGCTGAGCGAGGTCGAGCCCGATCTGCTGGATCTCGTGAAATCGCTGCGCGGCTCGCGCTGGACGCTGTTCCGGAAGATCCAGCTGCCGGGCGCGCTGCCTTACGTATTTTCAGGCATGAAGGTCGGCGCCATTCTGGCGGTCGCGGGCGCCATCGTCGGCGAGTTCATCGCCTCGGAGCGCGGGCTCGGCTACCTCATGATTCAGGTGCAGGCCTCGCTCGATACGCCGGCGATGGTGATGGCCGTCATTCTTCTGACTCTGCTCGGCGTGGCGCTGTACGGGCTGGTGCTCGGCCTCGAGCGGCTGTTCGTGGTCCGTGACGTCAGGCTGCAATAAGACAAGGGAACAGGCATGCTGCTGACACGCAACCACCTGCCGGAGACGATTCCGGATATCGCCGCCCTCGACGAACTGCTGTGCCGTCCCAGCCAGGCGCTGATCGACGACCTGCGCAAAGTCGACGGCGACATCATGGTTTTGGGCGTTGCGGGCAAGATGGGGCCGACGCTGGCGGGGCTCGCCAAGGCCGCCGCACCTGACCGGCGGGTTATCGGCGTCGCACGCTTCAGCGATCCTGATGTCAAGGACTGGCTGCAGGCCCGCGGTGTCGAAACGATCAATTGCGACCTGCTCGATGAGGCCGCCATCAAGGCGCTGCCCAAGATTCCGAACATCATCTTCATGGCCGGCCGCAAATTCGGTGCCGAAGGCGATTTGTCGCTGACCTGGGCGATGAATTCGCACGTCCCGGCACTGGTGGCGCAGGCTTTTGCGGATTCGCGGATCGTGGCGTTCTCGACCGGCTGCGTCTATCCCTTCGTACCTGTGAGCGGCAAAGGCGCCGACGAGGACCTTGCGCCAAATCCGCCCGGCGAATACGCGCAATCCTGCGTCGGGCGCGAGCGCATGTTCGAATATTTCTCGCGCAAGCATTCGACGCCCGGCCGGCTGTTCCGGCTCAACTACGCGATCGACATGCGCTACGGCGTGCTGCACGACATTGCGAGCAAGGTCTTGCAGGGCAAGCCGATCGACGTCAGCCTCGGCCATGTCAATTTCATCTGGCAGGGCGATGCGTCCTCGCAGGCGCTGCGCTGCCTCGCGCATTGTGACACGCCAACGTCGCCGATCAATGTCAGCGGCCACGAAATTCTCGCCGTGCGCGATCTCGCCGCCAAATTCGGCCAACGGTTTGGAATTGCGCCCGTCATCACCGGCAAGGAAGAACCGACGGCGTGGCTGACCAACACGTCGCAAGCCGTAAGTTTGTTCGGCCTGCCTGTTGTCGATACCGATCAGTTGATCCGCTGGACCGCCGACTGGGTGTCGCGGTCGATGCCGAGCCTCGGCAAGCCCACCAAATATGAGGTGCGCGATGGCCGGTACTGAGCACATCGAGCTCATCGAACTCGGCGTCGGCGATGCGCCGGCTGGATTGCTGTTGTCGACGGAGGCGCACTGGAACCAGAACGAGGCCGACTGGCGGTTTTTCCTGAGCAGGGGAATCGTGTTCGGGGTGCGTGACGGCAAGCAACTGGTCGCGACCGCGGCGCTATTGCCCTACTCCGCCGGCAACGCCTGGATCAGCATGGTGCTGGTGACCGCGAGCTGGCGCCGCCGCGGTGTCGCGACCCGGCTGGTCGACGCCTGCCTCAACGCCGCGACAAAGCTCGGCCTTACGACGTGGCTCGACGCGACGCCTGATGGAGCCAACGTCTATGGGCCGCTCGGCTTCACACCGACGCTGCAATTGCGGCGGCTGCGGCTGGAAGCTCCGAAAGGCGTGAGCGCCGCGCAATCACTGTCGACCTGCAGCGTCGCCGATTTCATCGCGCGCGATGTCAACGCCATGGGGTTCGAACGCGGCCCGCTGCTGACCGAGTTCGGCGGCCGCGCCGGTTCCCTCATGGTATCATCAGGCAACGCCGTTGCGCTGGTCCGCGACGGCCGCACTGCCCGTCATATCGGCCCTGTATTTGCCGAGGCCCACGACAGCGCGCTGACGCTGGTCGATACCATCGTGCGATCCGAGCAAGGCCCGTGGCTGCTTGACGCCGTGCATTCGCAGGAAGATTTCCTGCGCGGCCTCACCGACACCGGCTGGACCATCGAGCGGCCGTTCCAGCGCATGCGGTTCGGCCGCGCCACCATGCTGGCCGGGGAATTGCCGTTCGCGGTCGCCGGCCCGGAATTTGGATAGGGATTTTCATGCACCACAGCGAAATCAAATCCGAGGTGCGAAAACTGATTGCCGACGGCACGGTGATCCCCGCGCATCCGCTGGCGCTCGATGCCAACCGCACGCTCGACACTAGGCACCAGCGCGCGCTGTCGCGCTACTACATCGATGCCGGCGCCGGTGGCCTTGCGGTGGGCGTCCATACCACGCAGTTCGCGATCCGCGATGTCGGACTCTACAAGCCCGTGCTGGAACTGGCGGCGCAGACCGCGGCCGACTGGACCAAGCGGCCGCTCGCGATGGTCGCGGGCCTCGCCGGTCCGACGCAGCAAGCCGTTGCGGAAGCGCAGATTGCGCGTGGCATCGGCTACCACGCCGGCCTGCTCAGCCTCGCCGCGATGAAGTCGGCCTCCGAGGACGAGATCATCGCGCATTGCGAGGCGGTGGCGCGCGAGATTCCGCTGGTCGGCTTCTATCTTCAGCCCGCGGTCGGCGGCGTGATCCTGAGCGCGAACTTCTGGCGGCGATTTGCGGCGATCGACAATGTCATCGCGATCAAGATCGCGCCGTTCAACCGCTACCGCACCCTCGACGTGCTCCGGGGCGTGGCCGCGGCCGGCGCGCTCGACCGCGTCGCGCTCTATACCGGCAATGACGACCATATCCTGCTCGATCTCATGCTGCCGTTCGACCTGCGCGACAAGGGCGTCACCACCCGCACTTATTTCAAGGGCGGCCTGCTCGGCCACTGGTCGGTGTGGACCGCAGCCGCGATCAAGCAGTTCGAGATGTGCAAGTCCGCGCGGGGCAAGGACGCCGTGCCGGCGGACCTATTGGCACTCGACGCCCGCGTCACCGATTGCAACAGCGCGTTCTTTGACGTTGCCAATAATTTCCACGGCTGCATCGCCGGCTGCCACGAAATCCTGCGGCGGCAGGGGCTGATGCGGGGGCTGTGGTGCCTCGATCCGGCCGAGGGGCTGAGCCCCGGCCAGATGCAGGAGATCGACCGCGTCTGCCGCGAGCACTCCGATCTCTCCGACGACGCCTTCGTCGCCGACTACTTACAGAAATGGCTGGCATGACGGCGGAGGAGCCCTTCATCAGCCTGCGCAACGTTCGCAAGGTCTACCGCTCGAAAGGTACGGAGTTTCTGGCCGTCTCCGACGTCACAATGGACGTCAGCGAGGGCGAGCTGGTGTCATTGGTCGGCCCATCCGGCTGCGGCAAGACCACGGTGCTGAAGATTCTGGCCGGGCTGCACGAAGCCGACGGCGGCACCATCAAGATCGGCAATACCAAAACGCCGTTCGACCCCGCGCGCGATATCGGCATGGTGTTCCAGCAGGCATTGCTGCTGAAGTGGCGCACCATTCTCGACAACGTGCTGCTGCCGGCCGAAATCGTCGGCCTGCCGATGAAGGCCGCGCGCACCAGAGCCCGCGATCTGCTCAATCTCGTGGGCCTTGCCGGTTACGAGGACAAATATCCGCAGCAACTCTCCGGCGGCATGCAGCAGCGCACCGCGATCGCGCGTGCCTTCATCCACGACCCCAAACTGATCCTGATGGACGAACCGTTCGGCGCACTCGACGCCCTGACGCGCGAACAGATGAACCTGGAAATGCTGAGGATCTGGCGCGAGAGCGGCAAGACCATCATCTTCGTCACCCACAGCATCCAGGAAGCCGTGTTCCTCGCCTCGCATTGCGCGGTGCTCACCGCCGGCCCGGCGCGGATGGCGGAGTACTTCCCGATCGACCTGCCGTTTCCGCGCGATCTGCCGATCAAGACCACGGATGAGTTTGGCGCCTATGCGCGCCGGATTTATGGGAGTTTGGGGATGGGGCCGAGCGGGTAGATTTAGCCGTCATTGCGAGCCAACGGATCGCGCGAATGCGCGCCCGATGACAGGCTCCGCGAAGCAATCCACCTCTCAGCATGCCGCACTATGGATTGCTTCGCTTCGCTCGCAATGACGGGCCGCTATTCATACGACACCGGCCCGGTGTCACGATAGGCCCAGCAGCTTTCGCGGGGCAGCGACACCGGGGTCTCAATGCCGACCTGATGCCGTGCGGCGGTGCCGAGTTCGACCACCTCCAGCCGGCGGCCGAACAATTCGATGCCATAGGCGGTTTGCGTGCCCTGGTAGCGGCGATCGAGCACGCGGGCCGGGAAGGTGTTGGCGCCGTTGTGCTGGCCGATGGTGATGTTCTCCGGCCGCAACGCGATGCGCACCTTCTCGTCCGGGCCCAGCGAATGCAGCAACGCCACCTCGCCGCGGCGCCCGTCGCCGAAATCGACCGTGCCAAATTCGCCGTTGCGCGATACCAACGTGCCCGGAAGTTCGTTGGTGGCGCCGGTGAAATTGGCGACGAACAAATCCGCCGGCCGGTTATAGATCGCGTCCGGCGTATCCATCTGCAGCAATTTGCCGTCGCGCATCACGCCGATGCGATCGCCGAGCACCACGGCTTCGGCCTGGTCATGGGTGACATAGAGCGCGGTCATGCCGGTCTGCTTCAGGATGACGCGGAGATCGTCGCGCAAACGTAGCCGCAGCTTGGCGTCGAGGTTCGACAGCGGCTCGTCGAGCAGCAGCAATTGCGGCCGGTAGACGATGCTGCGCGCCAAGGCGACGCGCTGCATCTGGCCGCCGGACAGCGCCACCACCGGGCGCTCGGCATATTCCGACAGGCCGACCAGTTCGAGGGCTTCACCGACCTTGCGGCGGGCGTCGGCGCGCGAAATCTTGCGATGCTTGAGCGGATAGACCACGTTCTGCCGCACCGTCATATGCGGCCACACCGCATAAGACTGAAACACCATGCCGAGTTCGCGCAGGCGCGGCGGCACAAGGATGCCGCTAGCGGGCGCCGACACGATCCGGCCGGCGATACTGATCTCGCCGTCGGTTGGATGTTCCAGCCCCGCGACGCATCGCAACGTCGTGGTCTTGCCGCAGCCGGAGGGCCCGAGCAGCACCACGATCTCGCCGGCCGGCACGGCGAAGCTGACGCCGTCGATCGCCGGGCGGCCGACCGCAAACTGCTTGCGCAGGTCGGTTACCTCGAGAGTCGCCGTCATGAGGAAGCCTGCGTCATGCGTAGATCGCTCACTGCCGGTGACCGTAGGTCTTGTCCCATTCCGCCACCCATGGCTCGTGCAGCTTGACGTATTCGTCGAACTTGGGGAACCAGACCTTGACCACCTTGGGATCGAAGCCCTCAGGATAGACCGGCGCCACCTTGAGCGAGGTCAAATTGCCGAGCTCCTTGATCATGAAGGTTTGCCCCTCCTTCGACAGGCACCAGTTCAGGAACAGCTTTGCGGCATTGGGATTGGCGGCGGTCTTTGGAATGCCCGTGGCGTAGGGATTGGCCGGCGCACCTTCGGGCGGGAAGAAAATCTTGATCGGCGCGCCATCCTTCTGTTTCGGATAGATCGCGTTGTAGAGCAGCGGACCCATCGCGACTTCGCCGCGCACCAGCGAGTCCGACATCGGCGCGCCCGACGGATAGAGGATCGGACGGGTCGACGCCTGCTTGGCCCAATAGTCCTCACCCAGCACCTGGCGCTCGAACATCACGCGGGTCCAGGTGGTGCCGCCGGACCGGGCGAACACCTGCCCGGTCTGCTTGGTGTATTCCGGCTTGGTCAGATCCATCCACGACTTCGGCGGATTCTTGACGAGTTCAGTGTTGTAGGCGATCGACCAGACCAGGGTCACGCGCGGCCATAGTTTCGGTGAAATCAAAGAATCGGGGTTGTAATCCCCGGCGTTCGGCGGCGCGTAGTCCTGGAACAGGTCGGCCAGGGGCTGCATCAGCGCGCGATCGGAATGATCGACCACGTCGGCGATCAGCTTGCCGGCTGCGGCCTCGGTCTTGACGCGGGTGATGAGCTGGCCGCCCGGCGCGCGCACCATCTCGACCTTGATCTCGGGGAAGCGCTTCTGGAATTCCTTGATCACCTGCTGCTCGACCTCGGCGAAATTCGCCGTGTAGAACACCAGCCTGCCTTCCTTCTTGGCCGCCGCGATCAGTTCGGGCGACCCAAACTCCTGCGCCTGCGATGGTGTGCCCCACAGGATGCCGAGACCGGCGGCGCCAGCCAGCGCCATTTTGGTGAAGATCCGTCTATTCATAGCAATCCTCCCTCGAGTTTTTTTATCCAGTGCGGGCGACGCCGCTCTGCGTCGCCTCGCGCGACAGCCAGTTGGCGCCGCCGATGAGAACGCCGAGCAGAACCGTCTGCACCAGGCTGAATGCGGCGGTCTTGCCGAGATTTCCGCCTTCGTAATAGTCGAGCAGCAGCACCGACATCACCATGGTGTTGCTGGTGTAGAGAAACAGCGACGAGCCGAGTTCGCGGATCGCCAGCACGAACAACAGCGTCATCGACGCGATCACGCCCGGCCGCGCCAGCGGCAGCACGATGGTCCGGATCGTGGCGAACATGCCCTTGCCGCAGACCCAGGCGGCTTCTTCCAGTTCGCGATGGATCTGCATGAACGAGGTCGACAACGCCTTGACGGTGTCGGGCATGAAGCGCGCGATGAACGCCAGCGCCAGGATCCAGATCGTGCCGTAGAGCCCGCCGGGAATCCCGATCCAGGCCCACAGGTAGGCGACGCCGACCACGAGGCCGGGAATCGCGACCGGCACGGTCGAGATCAGGTCGATCCAGCGCCGCCCCGTCACCTGCGTGCGGTGAATGGTGTAGCCGATCGCAAACGCCAGCGCGCCGCCGACAACCGCCGTGACCACGCCGACTTCGACCGCATTGTAGATCGACCGCAGCGTCAGCGGATTGTCGAAGATGCTGTTGAAATGCACCATCGAGTACTGGCGCATGTCGAACAGGCTGGCGACGTCGCGGATGAACATGAACTTGCGGAACGCCGCCACGATCAGCGCGAGCAGCGGCAGCACCACCACGATCAGGAGATAGACGATACCGATCCCGAACGTGAACCAGCGCCAGCGCCCCAAATCGAGGCTGCGCGGGCGGAACGCCTTGCCGGCCACCGTCGTGTAGCTGCGGCCGCTCAACACCCTGTTCTGCAGGAACACCAGCGCGCTGGTCACGACCATCAGGATGATCGCAACCGCGGCGGCCGTGTTGTAGAGCGGCGGCGACCAGTTGGTGAGCTTGAAGATATAAGTCGTCAATAGCGCCAGATTGGTCGACGACCCCAGCACCGCCGGAATGCCGTAGATGCCGAGCATTACGATGAACGACAGCAGCATGCCTGAGATGATCGCCGGCATGATCAGCGGGAACGTCACCGAGAACAATGTCGCGAACGCGCTGGCGCCGGAGATTTCGGCCGCCTCTTCCAGGCTCGGGTCCATGTTGCGCAGCGCCGAGGAAGTGAACATGTAGACGTAGGGCGCGTAATAGATGCCGAACACGAACACCAGGCCCCACAGCGAATAGAAATCGACGCGCCAGTCGAGCCCGATCCATTTGAACATGGTGTTGATCAGGCCGGTCTTGGGTGAGCCGAGGATCGCCCATGCCACCCCCGCGACCAGCGGCGGCGCAAACAATGGCAGGATGCTGGCGGCGGCGATAAAGCCCTTGAACGGCGTGTTGGTGCGAACCACGATCCAGGAGAACAGCAACCCGATCACGACCGCAATTGCGGTGCCGCCGCCGCAGGCGATCAACGTGTTGACCAGCGCCTCGCCGACATTGGGATTCGCCAGCACCACGAGAAAATTCGTGATCGAAAGATGCCGGAGACTGATGCCCTCGACCACCGGGTTGGTGTCGGTGAGCGCCCCCAGCAGCAGCATCAGGATCGGATAGATGACGAGAAAGCCGAGAATAACCAGCAGGAGCACAACCCACAGGTTAGCCCACACGCGCCGACGCATCCCCTCACTGGCGCTACGCATCACCTCGCTGCGCCGGTTCGCCTGTCCGTCCAAAGCGCTTCCCCTTGGCCTGCGACCGTCCGTTTTCGGATCTTGCGCCCGCAATGCGCGGCGAGCCTAGTCGATCGGACGGCGGGCGGGAAGTAGCAGAAAGTCTGCGGCTCAAAATGCCGCGGAAGCTCGCCTTCGCATACGCATCATGCAACGGCGTGCCTGTGGAACAACTCGCGTCCGTAGTACACGCCCCTTGAGGGCGTTACCCGCGCCGGCCGTGGAGAGCCCGATCTCGATGTCAGAAGTTGCGACCGCCAAGCCGCCTGCCACGCCCGGTATCGACGGCTTGCCGCCGGAACTCCGGCGCTGGGCGGTCGCGGCGATCTTTACCGCGCTGGCGCTGGCCTCGCTCGATACGGCGATTGCCAACATCGCGCTGCCCGCCATCGCCGCCGACCTCCATGTCAGCCCGGCCGATGTGGTCTGGGTCGTCAATGTCTATCAGATCGCACTGGTGGCGACGCTGCTGCCGCTCGGCGCGCTCGGCGAAATCGTCGGCCATCAGCGCATCTATATCGGCGGCCTGTTGCTGTTCACAATTGCCTCGATCGGCTGCGCGTTAGCGTGGTCGCTGCCCAGTCTGGTGGCAGCGCGGGCGCTGCAGGGGTTGGGCGCCAGCGGCATCATGGCCGTGAATGCGGCGCTGGTCCGCTACGTCTACCCGACCCATATGCTGGGCCGCGGTTTTGGTCACAACGCGCTGGTGGTCGGCACCGCCTTCACCCTTGGACCGACGATCGCGTCCGGCATTCTGGCGCTAGGGCCCTGGCCGTGGCTGTTCGCGATCAACATTCCGTTCGGCCTGATCGCGGTGTGGATCGGCTTGAAGACGCTGCCGCCGACGCCACGCGCGACGCACGCATTCGATTTTGCGAGCGCGGCGCTGACCACAGGCTGCCTCGGCCTGTTCATCATCGGGATCGGAAGTGCGGCACACAGCGCACCACCGGCGCTGGTAACGGCCGAACTGGTCGGCGCCATCATCCTCGGCTGGATCATGATGCGGCGGCAGGCGGATCACCCGGCGCCGATGCTGCCAATCGATCTGTTCCGGCGGCCGATGTTTGCGCTATCGGCGGCGACGTCGGTGTGCACCTTTGCGGTTCAGGGCATCGCTTTCGTCTCGCTGCCGTTCTATTTCGAAGACGTGCTGATGCGCACCCAGGTCGAGACCGGTTTCTTCATGACACCGTGGCCGCTGGTGGTCGCGATCATGGCGCCGCTCGGCGGCCGGCTTTCCGACCGCTATCCCGTCGGCATTCTGGGCGGCATCGGCCTGGCCTTGTTATGCGCGGGAATGGTGTTGCTGGCGACGCTGCCGTCGGATCCCAGCGTCGCCAACATCGTCTGGCGCATGGTGGTGTGCGGGATCGGATTCGGCTTTTTTCAAACTCCCAATTTGCGCGCGCTGATGTCGAGCGCGCCGTCGCATCGTAGCGGCAGCGCCAGCAGCATCGTCGCGACCGCACGGCTGACCGGGCAAACGCTCGGCGCGGCGTTGGCCGCACTGTGCTTTGCGCTCGGCGGCCACGATGGCGCGACGCTTGCTTTGGCACTCGGCGCCGGATTTGCCGCGCTCGGATGCGTGATGAGTTTCCTGCGCCTGGTGGTGAGCGCGCCGCAAGATTGATTGGAGGGAATGTGCCTACAAGGCAGGCAAACCCTAGCCGCGCATGGCGAACATGACAGCCATGTGGCGTCCCCTGCGCCCACGAAACCCCGGTCCGTCAATATTCTTCCCGCATCGCAAACGCATTTTCTTGATTTGAACTATTCCAGATTGCGGTCCAGTGTCCCCGCCGGGTTCAATTGATGAATTGAGCTAACAGGGGAAACGCGATGGCAAACCTCACTATCAATGGCAAATCAATCAATGTGGACGTCGAGGACGACACCCCACTGCTTTGGGCGATCCGGGAGAATGTCGGACTGACCGGCACCAAATACGGCTGCGGCATTGCACAATGCGGGGCCTGCACGATCCATATTGACGGCGTCGCGATGCGCTCCTGCGGCCTCTCGGTCAGCGAAGCCGTCGGCAAGCAGATCACCACGATCGAAGGTCTGGCCGCCAGCGATGGCGCACTGCACAAGGTGCAGCAGGCCTGGATCAAGAACGACGTGCCGCAGTGCGGCTATTGCCAGACCGGCATGATCATGGCGGTGGCGGCGCTGCTCAAGGACAAGCCGAAGCCGACCGACAAGGACATCGACGAAACCATCACCAATATTTGCCGCTGCGGCACCTTCCAGCAGGTGCGCGAGGCAATCCACGCCGCCGCGAACGCTTGAGGGGGATGTCATGAACAAGCACATCACGCCTGCACTCAGCCGCCGCGCCTTCGTCATCGGCACCGCCGCTGCCGGCGCCGGCCTCGCGGTCGGTCTCGACATCCCCTTCGGTGGCCCCACCGTGGTCCGTGCCGCCGATGGATCGCCTGAGGTCAACGTCTGGGTGGTGATCCGCCCAGACGACACCGTGGTGATCCGCATTGCCCGTTCGGAGATGGGACAGGGAACGCTCACCGGCCTCGCCCAGCTCGTCGCCGAAGAGCTCGAATGCGACTGGTCGAAGGTCACCACCGAGTATCCGACACCGGGTCAAAGTGTCGCACGCAAGCGGGCCTGGGGCGATTTCTCGACCGGCGGCAGCCGCGGCATCCGCACCTCGCAGGACTACGTCCGCAAGGGCGGCGCCACCGCGCGCATGATGCTGGTCCAGGCCGCGGCCAATGAGTGGAAGGTGCCGGTTTCGGAATGCACCGCCGCCAACAGCATCATCACGCACACGCCGTCCGGCAAGAGGACGACCTACGGCAAGGTCGTGGAGGCCGCGGCCAGGCTGTCGCCTCCGGCGGATGCCGACGTCAAGCTGAAGGATCCGAAGGACTGGAAGATCGCCGGCAAGAGCGTGTTGCGGCTCGATACCGCCGACAAGACCACCGGCAAGATGATGTATGGCATCGACGTCAAGCTGCCGGGAATGCTGAACGCCGCGCTGAAGGAATGCCCGGTGTTCGGCGGCAAGCTGAAGAGCTATGACGAAGCCAAGGTCATGGGCATGAAGGGCGTCAAGAAGGTGGTGCGGGTCAACGACTCCACCGTCGCCGTCGTCGCCGACACCTGGTGGCACGCCAAGACCGCGCTCGACGCGTTGCCGATCGTCTGGGACGAAGGCGAGAACGCCAAGGTGTCCAGCGAATCGATCGCCAAGTGGCTGGCCGAGGGCCTCGACAATTCGCAGCCCGCCTTCATCGGCAACCAGAACGGCGACGCCAAAGCGGCCATCGCCGGCGCCGCCAAAAAGATCGAGGCGGTGTACAACTATCCCTACCAGAACCACGCCGCGATGGAGCCGTTGAACGCCACCGCGCTTTACACACCCGACAAGTGCGAGGTCTGGACCGGAACGCAGAACGGCGAAGCGGCATTCGCCGCGGTGATGGAAACCTCCGGCCTGCCCGCCGACAAATGCGAGGTTCACAAGCTGATCCTCGGCGGCGGCTTTGGCCGTCGCGGCATGACCGACTATGTCCGGCAGGCCGTCTCTATCGCCAAGCAGATGCCGGGCACGCCGATCAAGCTGTTGTGGTCACGCGAAGACGACATGCAGCACGGCACCTATCATCCGGTCACGCAGTGCAAGCTGACCGGCGCCTTCGACAAGGACAACAATCTGACCGCGCTGCATGTCCGGATCTCCGGTCAATCCATCCTGTTCACCGTGCGCCCGGCGGCACTGGTCAACGGCATGGACACCGCGGCATTCCAGGGCCTCGCTCCCACCGGCGACTGGGCGATCGGGTATAGTTTTCCGAACCTGCTGGTCGAGCATTCGATGCGCAACCCTCACGTCCCGCCGGGCTTCTGGCGCGGCGTCAACGTCAATCAGAACGCGATCTATCTCGAATGCTTCATCGACGAACTGGCGCATTCGGTCGGGGAAGATCCGGTCGCGTTCCGGCGCAAGTTGATGGCGAAGCATCCCAAGCATCTCGCGGTGCTCAATGCGGTGGCCGAAAAAGTCGGCTGGGACAAGCCGCCGCCAAAGGGCGTGTACCGCGGCATCTGCCAGCACATGGGCTACGGCAGCTACGTCGCGGGTGCCGCCGAAATCTCGGTGACGGATGGCAACAAGATCAAGGTGCACCGTATCATCGCTTCCACCGATCCGGGCTACGTCGTCAATCCGGCGCAGATCGAGCGCCAGATTGCAGGCTCGTTCGTCTACGGCCTGTCGGCGCTGTTCTATGGCAGTTGCACCGTCAAGGACGGCCGCATCGAGCAATCCAACTTCGACACCTACAATTCGATGCGGATCGCGGAGATGCCGAAGGTGGAGTCGGTCATCGTGCCGAGCGGCGGCTTCTGGGGCGGCGTTGGCGAACCGACGATCTGCGTCGCGGCGCCCGCCGTGCTCAATGCGTATTTCGCGGCAACGGGAAAGCGCATCCGCTCGGTGCCGTTGAAGGATCAAGACATCAGCTTCGCCTGACAACGCGGGCGGCGGCCTTCACCGGCCGCCGCCCACCCAACTTCGGGATATAAGCCGATGAAAGCGCTTTGCGGAGCCATTGGAATTGCAACGGTCGTGGCGTGGAGTTCGCCGGTGCTGGCGGCTTCCGTCCCCCCGCCTGGTGCTGCGGCCTGTTCCGGCTGTCACGCCGCAGGCGCCTTGCCGGCCTTGCAGGTATCGCGGCTGTACGGGCGTGACGCCGGCGACATCATGACCGCGATGACCGGATTTCGCGACGGTTCGCTTCCCGGCACGGTGATGAACCGCATCGCCAAAGGCTTCTCCGACGACGAGCTGCGCGCGATTGCGGCGTGGCTCGCGGCACAGAAGTAAGGGGGCGCAAGCCATGGGCATCAACCATCGCATGAGCCGGCGGGAATTCGTTGGCGCCGGTGCTGCCGCCGTGACGGCGCTGGCGTTTCCGCTGCCCGCATTCGCGCAAGCCGCAGCGCGCGTCGTCGTGATCGGCGGCGGCTTCGGCGGCGCAAGTTGCGCCCGCGCGCTGAAACAGATCGACCCGAAACTGCAGGTCACGCTGGTCGAGCCGAACCGGACCTTCACCGCCTGCCCGTTCAGCAACACCGTCATTGCCGGGCTGCGTTCGCTCGAGGAACAGCAGTTCGGCTATGACAAGATCGCCGCCGGCGGCGTCACCGTGGTGGCGCAGGCGGCAACGGCGATCGATGCCAAGGCGCGAACCGTTGGGCTCGCCGACGGCACGTCGCTCACCTACGACCGGCTGGTGCTGTCTCCCGGCGTCGATCTGCGTTTCGAAGCACTGCCCGGCTACGACGAAGCTGCCGCCGCAAAGATGCCGCATGCCTGGAAAGCCGGCGAGCAGACGCTGCTGCTGCGCAAGCAACTCGAAGCCATGGACGATGGCGGCCTTGTCGTGATCGCCGCGCCCGCCAATCCGTTCCGCTGCCCGCCGGGACCTTACGAACGCGCCTGTCTGATTGCGCATTATCTGAAAACCAAGAAGCCCCGTTCGAAGCTGATCATCCTCGACGCCAAGGACACCTTCTCCAAGCAGCGGCTGTTCCAAAACGCCTGGAAGGAACTCTATCCGGGAATGATCGAGTGGGTGTCGCTGTCACAGGGCGGCAAGGTGAACTCTGTCGACCCGGCGACCAACACGCTGATTACCGATTTCGGCAACCACACCGCGCAGGTGGCGAACGTCATTCCGCCGCAGCGCGCCGGACGCATCGCCACCATCGCTGGCGCGACCGACAATACCGGCTGGTGCGCGATCGATCCCGTCACTTTCGAATCCAAATCGGCGCCGAACATCCACGTCATCGGCGATGCCTGTATTGCCGGCTCGATGCCGAAATCCGCGTTCTCGGCGAATTCCCAGGCCAAGGCTTGCGCGAGCGCGGTGGCCACGCTGATCGCGGGCCGGACGCCCGAGGCGCCGAAGCTGATCAATACCTGCTACAGCCTGGCGGCCCCCGGCTACGGCTTCTCGGTCGCCGGCGTCTACCAGCCGAAGAACGGGCTGTTCGCCGATGTCGAAGGCGCCGGCGGCGTCAGTCCGGCGGATGTGCCGCGCGATTTCCGCGCGCGCGAGGCCGACTATGCGCAATCCTGGTTCGCGACCATCACGGCGGAAGTCTTTGGCTAGGCTGTGCATGTCGGGTCCGATCCTTGCGGGCGCACTGCTCGCTTTGCCCGGCTTGGCTGCCGCGCAGGAGCAGCGTAGCTACGCCGTGACAGGCGATGCCATTGCGATGTCGCTGACCGGCGCGCCCGGCGATCCCGCGCGCGGGCGAACAACCCTCCTCAACCGCCAAAGCACCTGCATCCTCTGCCACAACGGACCGTTTCCGGAAGAAAAATTCCAGGGCGATCTGGCCCCCAACCTCGCCGGCTCCGGCAGCCGCTGGTCCGAGGGACAGTTGCGGCTGCGGCTGGTGGACGCGAGCCGCCTCAATGAAGCGACGATCATGCCGTCCTATTATCGCGTGGACGGCCTGCATCGCGTTGGTCCGGCGTGGCGCGGCAAGCCGATCCTGTCGGCGGAACAGATCGAAGATATCGTGGCTTATCTGGTAACGCTGCGCGAATAGGAAGAGACGATGCAACACAAGGATTCCACACGCCGCCAGTTCCTCGGCCTCGCCGGCGGCGCGGCCGTGCTCGGCGCCGTCCCGATCGTAACGGTGCGGCCGAGCGAAGCGACGCCCGCCGAACTCGCATCCGCGATCCGCAGCGTCACCAATGGCGCGCAAGTGCGCACCGGCAAGGTCAAGCTCGACGTGCCGCCGCTGGTCGAGAACGGCAACACCGTGCCGCTGACCGTCAACGTCGCGAGCCCGATGGCGCCGGAGGATCACGTCCGCAGCATCCACATCTTCAACGAGAAGAACCCGCAGCCCAATATCGGCAACTTCCATCTCGGCCCGCATTCCGGCCGCGCGCAGGTGTCCACGCGGATTCGCCTCGCCGACAGCCAGAAGATCGTCGCCATCGCGCGGTTGTCCGACGGCTCGTTCTGGTCGGCCAGCGTCGACGTCGTGGTGACGCTGGCGGCCTGCACTGATGAGGTGATCTGATGGCCTCCGCGCTGATCAACGTTCCCGCCAAAGCCAAACGCGGCGACATCATCGAGATCAAGACGCTGATGTCGCACATCATGGAAACCGGCTATCGGCACACCGCCACCGGCGAGGTGGTGCCGCGCGACATCATCACGAGCTTTGCATGCCGCTATAACGGCACCGAGATCTTTCGCGCCGATCTGTTTCCTGCGATCGCCGCCAACCCGTTCATCACCTTCTTCACCACGGCGACCGCGAGCGGCAAGTTCGAGTTCGAATGGATCGGGGATAACGGCTTTTCCGAAACCGCGTCGGCCTCGATATCAGTCGAATGAGATTGGCCGGCCTCGTCGCTCTGTCTGCTCTGCTCGCGGCGGATGCCGCCGGCGCTGAGATTCCGCAAGCAGAACGCCGCTCCGGCTATAGCTTCATGGCGCCGGACACCAGGGCGATGCAGGACGACGACACGACAAATCCCGCCATGCTGTGGGTGCTCGACGGCGAGAAATTGTGGGCGCGCAAGACGGGCGTTACAAACAAGGCCTGCGCCGATTGCCATCAGGACGCGCGCGCGAGCATGAAGGGCGTCGCGGCGCATTATCCCGCCTTCGACAAGGCGCTCGGCCGTCCCGTCGACCTCGAGCAGCGCATCAATCTGTGCCGCGCCACTCATCAGCAGGCGACGCCGCTTCCTTACGAGAGCCGCGAATTGCTGGCGCTGACCGCCTTTGTGGCGCAGCAATCGCGCGGCGCCGCAATCGAGCCCGGCAGCGATCCGCAGCTAGCGCCGTTCGTCGCCAAGGGCCGTGAGTTGTTCATGCAGCGGCAGGGCCAGCTCAATCTCGGCTGCACCAATTGCCACGATGAGAATTGGGATAAACGCCTGGCGGGATCGGCGATCACGCAAGGACACCCGACGGGGTACCCGCTCTACCGGCTGGAGTGGCAATCACTGGGATCGCTGCAGCGCCGGCTGCGCGCCTGCATGACGGGCATCCGCGCGCAGGCCTATGATTACGGCGCGCCCGAACTGGTCGAGCTGGAGCTTTATCTGATGTCGCGGGCCAAGGGCATGCCGCTGGAAGCCCCGGCCATTCGACCCTAGTCTTGGGCCCAGACACAAAAATCGCGAAAACAACCCCATGCACAGTAGAATGGGCCCGCACTGATTACCGTTCCGCGAATGCCTTCTCGACCACGAACTGCGCCGGCTCGCCGTGATTGCCTTCGACAAAGCCCTTGCCGCCCAGCAGCGTGCGGGTATCGGCGACCAGCGCCGGGCTGCCGCAGATCATGACGCGGTCATGCGCTGGTTCGAGCGAGGCAAGCCCGATATCGGCGAACAGCTTGCCGGAATTGATCAGGTCCGTGATGCGGCCGCGGTTGTGGAAGGGATCGCGCGTCACGGTCGGATAATAAATCAGCTGGTTGCGCACGAGTTCGCCGATCAGCTCATCGTTCGGCAGCTCCTTGGTGATCATCTCGCCATAGGCGAGTTCGGCGACGCGGCGGCAGCCGTGCAGCAGCACCACCTTCTCGAACCGCTCATAGGTTTCGGGATCCTTGATCACACTGAGGAACGGGGCGAGGCCCGTTCCGGTGCCGATCAAATAGAGGTTGCGGCCGTCCTGCAGATTGTCGATCACCAGCGTGCCGGTGGCCTTGCGGCTGACGATGATCTCGTCGCCTTCCTTCAGATGCTGGAGGCGCGAGGTCAAAGGCCCGTCCGGCACCTTGATCGAGAAGAATTCGAGCCGGTCTTCATAATTGGCGCTGGCGACGCTGTAGGCGCGCAGCAGCGGCCTCTCGCCGACCTTCAGCCCGATCATGGTGAACTCGCCGTTGCGAAAACGGAACGAGGGATCGCGCGTGGTGGTGAAGGAGAACAGCGTGTCGGTCCAGTGGTGGACGCTGAGAACGCTTTCCTGATTGAAATTGCTCATCTTTCGATCCGATTGGAGGCAGATTGCGTCGGCAAAATCATTCGTATACGATCATTCGTGTGCGAATGAATAATCCTTCTTGATCCCGCCGTCAAGCCGCGGGCAAGATGGCCGGCAACGCCCCGAAGGCATTGAACAACAAGGAAAATCCGATGGCGCACGACGCACCCCAGGCAAGCGGCCCGAGCAAGCTGGTGATCCGCAATATCGGGCTGCTGCTGTCGGGGATGCTGGAAAAGCCGATCCTGGATGCCGACACCATCGTGGCCGAGAACGGCAAAATCACCGCCATCGGCCGCCTCAAGGACGTCGACACCGAGGGCGCCACGACTGTCGTCAACGCCAACGGCACCACCGTCGCTCCCGGCCTGATCGACAGCCACGTGCATCCCGTCGCCGGCGACTGGACGCCGCGGCAGAACCAGATGGGCTGGATCGACAGCTATCTGCATGGCGGCGTCACCACGATGATCTCAGCCGGTGAAGTGCATATGCCCGGTCGCCCCCGCGACGTCGTCGGCGTCAAGGCGATGGCGATTTTCGCACAGCGCGCGTTCTGGACGCTGCGGCCCGGCGGCGTGAAGATCCATGCCGGCGCGCCCGTGATCGAAAACGAAATGGTCGAGGACGACTTCAAGGAGCTCGCCGCGGCCGGCGTCAAGCTGCTCGGCGAGGTCGGCCTCGGCGGCGTCAAGGACGGCCCGACCGCACGCAAGATGGTGGGATGGGCGCGCAAGTACGGCATCCAGAGCACGATCCACACCGGCGGGCCTTCGATCCCCGGTTCCGGCCTGATCGACAAGGACGTGGTGCTGGAAGCCGACACCGATGTGGTCGGCCACATTAATGGCGGCCACACCGCCCTGCCCGATGACCAGATCCGCTGCATCTGCGAGGGCTGCAAGCGTGGCCTGGAGCTGGTTCACAACGGCAACGAACGCTCGGCGCTGTTCACGCTGCGCACCGCGCGCGAGATGGGCGACCTGCACCGCGTCATCCTCGGCACCGACGCGCCGGCCGGTTCCGGCGTGCAGCCGCTCGGCATCCTGCGCATGGTTTCGCTGCTGTCCTCGCTCGGCGAATTGCCGGCCGAAATCGCCTTCTGCCTCGCCACCGGCAACACCGCCCGCATGCGCGAACTCGACTGCGGCGTCATCGAGGTCGGCCGCTCCGCCGATTTCGTCATCATGGACATGGCGCAGCACTCGCCCGGCAAGAACCTTCTGCACAGCGTGCAGCTCGGCGACCTGCCCGGCATCGGCATGACCATCATCGACGGCATCGTCCGCACCCAGCGCAGCCGCAACACGCCGCCGGCGACACGGCTGCCGGAGATTGTAGGGCATTAGTTGGCGCGCCGCGGCATCGTGGAGTCCGTGTAGTGACCAAAGCGACGTTAGCGTCGCGGTCAGGCGCCTCGCGCCCTGGATAAGGTCGCGGACGGCAGTTCTGCGAATTGGCGCCGATAGATTTCCGCGAACCGCCCGAAATGCGTGAAGCCATAAAGCGCGGCCACAGCCGTGACGCTTGTCTGCTGTCCGGGGCGCGATAAAGCGCGGCGTGCTGCATGGAGACGAAGTTCGGCGAGCAGCGCTGCTGGCGGACGGCCGAAAGCCTCCACGCAGCTTAAATGAAGCGTTCGTTCTTTTGCGGCAACTGCGATGCAAAGTTCGGTAATGCTTGGCGGATCGTCGAGCCGTTCATGCCGAAGATCAAGAACGGCCCTCGCAACACTTGCACGGCGGTGCGAGGGCTCAATGGGCTCTGCAGATGGTGTCATGTCCGGGACAATGTCAAAAATGCCGGTCTCTCGATCTGCGACAAGCTTTGCCCGCCCAGATGATCATTCGGCTGCGTCTGGAGTCTTTGCAACAGAGACGTAAGGTGCCGGCTACTGTCGAGAAAAAAGAAGGCCATTGATATTGACGTATTCAACGGCAGAAAGCGCGATCAGAAAGTGATACAAGCGATATCCCGGCGCAGCGTTTTCATCGGGGCATTTCTCGTGATGAGCATTTCCTTCATTCCCGCTGCGAGCGCTCAGAACAGCGACGCATGCATGCAAGTCGCCGATGCCTACGGCCGGATCGTCACGATCTGCCGGTAAGGTCTTCTAAACGACAGACAAGAACCGCGGCGCTCTGGAGCGCTGCGGCTTCCTAACCAGCATTCGGCTTAACGAAACGCATTCAGCGTTTCCGAACGAGGAGGCAAAAATGAAGCTCTCGATTTCGCTGTCAGCGCTGCTGATCGCCGGGTCCATGGTCGCAAGCACTGAACAGGCCAGCGCCGTCGTGTACTGCCAGTACATCTCTTATCCGGCGGGCTGCGTCGTAAGGCCCGGCGTCCGATTGGTGGCGCGCCCGGTCGCACGGGCCGTGGTGACACCCGGTGTCGGTGCCCGAGGTGTCGGAGTGCGTCCGGGCACGCCTATGAACCGTGGTGGTCCGGTGAATCGCGTCGGCAGGCGCTGAGGTCTGCGGATTGATCTTCCGGAAAGCAGAGATGCGCGCCCGCCGGATCCGGGCCGGTCTGATCCTCGCGATCGGGATCGCCGCATTTCGCCCGCGCAGGTCAGCGCGGACGAAAACGGTTATTCGTTCTGGCTGCCCGGGCAGTTTGGCAGTCTTGCGGCCGCGGCCGGCGTGCCGGCCTGGGCGATGGCGGAGGTGTGTTACCACACCTCGGTTGCGGCTTCAGGCGCCGTCGCTGCCGCCCGGCAGATCCAGGTCGGCAGATTTCCCGCAATCGTGAATGTCAGCTTGAATGCAAGTCTGACCGGACATGCGGACGCCATCCTGCTCAACCCCAGCTATACGTTCGCAACGCCCGTGCTCGGCGGCACGGAGTGAGGGCGGAAGACAATCCGGACACTCTGGAAAATCGGCCCTTGATTGCTGGATCGCCATCGTGCCCGGCGCGTCGGGCTGCGCGAGTGGATGGATTAGATTTGAATTGTACGGGAACGTGTCTATTCTGAGCGTGGCGCAGGGCGCCTCAAGCCAAGCCGAGCACGCCTGCCGATCGCTTGGCTGTGCCGGACAAACAGGAAAACCGTGGCAGCGAGCACAAGCCAACCTGCGATCAAGTAGCCTGACCAGAACAGACTGAAGGATACGAGGAAGACGATAAACAACACTCCGATCCACGTGAGCACAAAGCCCAAATAGGTCTTTCCGGTTGGAATACGTGCTGCCATTTTCGTAGGTCTCTTCGGAATCTAGACCACGAGACGCAGCGTCACGTGGAATGACGACACACTGCGAGGCGACCGCTTGTTACCTCTGACTAGCTCAAATTGCATCCGATTGTCGCCTGTCGCCCGCAAAAAACACATCTGTTGAATGCTCCAGCGACGCCCGAACAAAATTCACTGCAACACCTCCGAAGGTTGCAACGAATATCTTATGACTTAGATGCAATTTGCATACAATATCTGTGAGCCGCTATTTTCGATTACGGTGACAGTGCATTTACCTGCGCGTGAGCGCCCGGTCGATTAAATGCACTGGACTGCGACTCCACCGAGGGCGCCGCGACCGTCGTCAAGGCCAACGGCACCACCGTTGCCCCCGGCCTGATCGACAGCCACATCCATCCCGTCGCCGGCGACTGAACGCCACGGCCGCCTCTCGACGCCTTGCTCGCGACGCAGCAGATGGGCCGCCCATTACGAACAACTACGCATCAGATTCAATATTCACCAAAACTTCCCCGGCGATGATTTCGGGGTCTCCAAGATTCAGGTCATGCAGGCTTGCTTGAACAAACTCCAGTACTTTTTCGTTCGCCGCATTGGCGCTTTCGCGATCCTCGAATATCATCACAGCGACACCGACGCCGTCGCCCCCATCCAGTACATAATAGGATATGAATCCGTGCGATTCCCTTAGCATCTGACCGACGCCGCTTTTGGCGCGGCGAGCAGCATCAGCAACCGAGCGAACCTGGGTGTACTTTCGAATGACTATGTACATGAGGCCACCTATGCGTTTCAGTTCCAGCCCCACGCATCAAAGCATATCGGGCCGCTGCTGGACTGGTGCCTGCTTCCGAGATGGGTCAAACAGATCAATCCATCCTGCGAGCCGTCACCGTAACTCTTGGGGCGAAACCGCAATGGGGACGCAGCTGCGGTTTCGTAATGAAAGAAGCCGCCGCTGAGCCAACCCAGCGGCGGTGTCGTTAAGCCGCGGGTGCCATCTGCTCGTTCAGCGCTCGCTCGCTGTGACGCTGTTCAAGGGCGGCAATGGTCACCTTGAGATTGTCGCGCCGCTCGATCAGCGTCCTCGCCAGTATCGGATATTTGACGTCGGATCGGTCGAAAACCCGGGCGCGCTCTTCTTGGGCTGCGATCTCAGATTCGATCAGTTGAACGGTGCGAACAAGATCAGCCAGCATCTTACTGATTGCTACGACCTCTCGTACTGCACTTTCGCGCGCTGTCTCAAAACGAGCTTGTATGTTCATTTGTGTGCTCCCAATGGCCTGGTTCGGCACATCTTGTGCATGGATGCCGAACAGCTGACACACCCATCGCAAGCTGTTTGCCAATTACGGCCCGTAAGAACACGGTGATCGGAACCCATCGGCCCCCCCGGGGGCCTTCGGCCTCGCGCCGGCTACATCGGAAAGGAACCTGCACTCACAATTTTCTCCCAGTAGCCCCTGAAAAGAGACAGGTTTTTCACAGCGCAGTATCCATCGAGAAATAAGTTCTTGTGATGGGAGTGGACCTTACAACCATGAATATCCGAACCAACTGTTGGTGGAATGTTGTTCCAACCCTGGAGAGCCCCGTGGGCCAAGTCATCCGTTTTGTTCCGAAATCCGAACTCGAGCGAGCCCGCTTAATCCGGGAAGCCCGTGCGATCTACGAAAGCATATTCCCATCGGATCATGCCGTCGGCAGCGCGCAGCATGACCGCAGGGAATGAGCGCGCCCGAACTACGGTGACAGTCCAGCACTGTCACCGCAATACCGCCTATTCTGAGAATATCCATTCACCGGGGTAGACCGGAAGTCGCCGTGGTCCGGTCAAACCGACGCGAACGACCTATAAGAGAACATGTGGCGCAGGGCGATTGAAGGGCGTCGGTACCGACGATCCGGCGGAGATCGCGCTATTCGATCACCTCGTCCGCGCGCGCGGACAGATTAGACGGCACTTCGAGGCCGAGCGCCCTGGCGGTCGTGAGATTGATCACTAACTCGAACTTGGTTGGCTGCCGGACCGGCAGGTCGGCGGGCTTCGCGCCTTTGAGAATCCGTCCGGTATAGACGCCGAATAGGCGATACGCATCGGAAATATTGACACCATAGCTCACCAGGCCGCCGGCCGCGGCAAATTCGCGAAAGTGGTACATCGTGGGCACTGCGTGGCGCACCGCCAAGACCACAATCTTGTCGCGCCGCGTGTCAAAAAATGGATCGGCGGCGACCGAGAGCGCGGGAATACGTCGTTGAGCGACGGTTTCGAATGCCGCGTCGATCTCGCGATCGGCGCTCGCTCGCAAGACATGAATTTGCAGATCGATCGCGCGCGCCGCCTCCTGCACATCGCGCAATTGGCTCTCAAACTGTGGATAGTTCGGGTTCAGGAGAACGCCGATCGTTTCCGCCCCCGGCACCAGCTCGCGCAACAGCCCGAGGCGCTTGGGTTCCAGCGTGCTGGTCAAGACACTTATCCCGGTGGAGTTTCCGCCCGGCCGGTTGAGGCTCGCCGCAAGTCCCTGCTTGACCGGATCGCCACCAATGACGAAGACGATCGGAATGGTCGAAGTTGCGGCCTTTGCGGCCAGCGCGGCAGGTTCGCCGCCGGCCGATGCTAGGACGGTCACGGGGCGACGAACGAGCTCCGCCGCCATCGCCGGCAGCCGGTCGTATTGGCCGAGCGCCCAGCGGTATTCGATCATCACGTTCTGGCCCTCGATGAAGCCGGCTTCGCCCAGGCCTCGGCGGAACGCGGCCACCAGATGCACCGTATCATCGGGGGACCTAGCGTTGAGCCAGCCAACCACCGGCACTTCGGGCTGCTGCGCACGCGCGGCGAGTGGCCAAACGGCCGCACCGCCAAGAAGGGTGATGAAATTGCGCCGCCTCATACCACCTCCCGGGCTGAGGTCCATCATTTTAACTTTGAACCATAACACGCTAGGGCCTCGCGGTATGGGCGATAATTCACTATGCAGCCGTCTCAGGTTTGGCCTTCCATCACCCTGACCACCGGGCGGGCGGTCTGCAATCGGCCACTTTTCGGACATGGCGCGATGTCCGACGTAAGGCTCTCGGGAGGGGGACGCTTCAAAGCAGACATTGGGGCTCGCTGAGCGCCGTTCGATCTGGTCAGCTACCGAACTATGAACCGCTGCGCGCCGCAGGGGCGACCGGTCGCGCGGGCGCGTAAGGTCCCCACCGTACGGCAATAGATCGCGTTGCATCCCGCGAGGCGACCTATAACCTCAATGCTGCGACAAATCAGGCACTCGTTTCGTGTTTGAGGTGTTTCCGCGCGGACGCCATTTGCCCCAAGAGCAAGATGCCCTGTCGCCCGCTGATCGCGAGGGTTGCCTTTCCAGCGAGCAATGCAACAGACAGAGGCCATGCGGGCGTTACACCACATCGCCTCTGTTGGGACTGTCCCCGTCGGTGCGGGAATTCCATCCTCTCTCCAATGAAACGCAGATAGCGTCCGGACGTTCCGGGCCTTGGCGCCAGCTATGTTTGGTAGCGCCTTCGGAACCGCAACCTTTTTTGCTTACGTGTATTTAGTTCATGGGTCTCGGGGCTTCGCAAAACTGCGAGGCACGCAATGCATGATTTATCGCCAGCCGACGCCATTCTTGTCGTCGCAACCCTAGGGACCGCAACCCTGATCGAGATCGCTGCGTTCATCCTCATAGGGTTGATTTGAGATCGTTCCGCGAGCTTACTCTGAAGTTCAGATCGGCGGGCCGGGCCGATTACTACGCAGAAGGATCGATTCGGGGCGTGCGATGGGCGAGGCTTGAAGGCCAGCTTCTGGGATGTGCGCTGCGCAGACATGACGAAGCCAACAAGAGGTCGCCGGCGATAGGCGCGCCCGGTGCGGCTTCGTCAGGCCGAGCGGGGCGCTAATGCAACTCGAAATCAATGTTCGTTCCCGCAAACGGTGTGCGGCGCTAACCCTCATGCGGAAATCTGAACAGAAGGGGTAACATCCCCCGGGGTCCACATCCGAGGAGCATCAACATGAAGCGACACATCCCGGAGGAATTTTTCACCAGGTTGATCGACTGGAGTGCCTTCGTGATCATGGGCAACGAGGTGCCGCCCCGAGTTCCTGATGACGATGAAGATGAGGAAGACGAAGAAGACGAAGAGGACGAAGAAGGCAACGGCGACCAACCGCCGGTCGTGCGCGAGCCCGACGAAGACTAGAATAGCCTGCAATTGGCAGTTGGCGTATAGTGCCTCGCATGAGTTGGGATGCGAAAGACGTAGCGCTGCTTAAAGAACTCTGGGCCGTAGGACAGAGCGCCGCGCAGATCGCGCGCCGTTTCGGGTGTAGCCGTAACGCGGTCTGCGGCAGGCTAACTCGTTTGGGCCTGAAACGTGGTCACAAGCCGCCAACAGCAAAGCCCAACATAAGGGCGGTCCCGAAGCGAAGGCCGGCGTTGTTGGCCGACTGTGCCCGCCCCATGGCGAAAAATCTATCGCGGAAGACAATAGCGAGGCCGCCTAAGAAATTCAGCAAGCGCGAGCTTTACGCCATGCTAGCTGACGCGGTCAGGAATACGGGCTAGCCCGCCCACCGCGACATCGTTGCGGGGCTGCCTCCGCACCTCGTTCAGCTCGAACGGTTTCCTTGTTGCCGGGAATCCCCGATGCACCTGAACGCGCCATGCGGTAATCCGAGACTTCATCAAGCAGTGACTGAACGATATCGTTCAGCCTCGCACAGGTGATTGCGTGCCGCTTCACTTCCGCTTGTGACATCTTTGAGACATGGCGACCGGCCCCCGACGATGTCCGTTTACAGGGTGCCGGGGAAGACCGGAAGTAGTCGGCCGACGGCCAAAGTGCCACTGACCGCCCCTTAGCGGACAAAGGGCCGTCGCTCCAACGACCCGCATCTGAGGACACCCGCTGGCCCTTACAGTGTGCTAATCTGGGCCGGCACGATCCCCTGTCTTCGGCCCGGAGCCGTTGCACCGTGACCCATGATCATAACCCGGCATGGAACGAGGAAAGCCGCTTCTCCGGTGCCCTCGACGATGTGATAATCATACCACTTGTTTTTGTCGCGCTCGCCGCAAACAAGATCCTGCGTTTCATTCTTTCGATCTTGATGCGGCTGCTCGACTACGCCTTCCCATTGGCAATGCAGGTTGTCTGGCTTCCGCTCTTCGCTGTCAGGGTTCTTGGCAATGTCATCGTTACTGCCATAAACGGCGCGTTGCGCTTCCTGCCCCTTTCCGAGACGAAACGTCGACGGTGGAGTACATCGATCCGCCGGAACTGGTCGTGGCTCCGGCGGAAGATCAGCTATCGGGCGTTCGAACATGCTGTGTACATTGCCTTTGAAAGCGGCATGGCATGGGTGTTCCGAAAATGCCGGCATCTGACGCCGAACACCGCATTGCTCGTGATCCTGGGCGCGGTACTTTGGCTCCCGATCTCTTTCGGGGCTGCAACGGCGATGCACGCGGTATTGTTTGCCAAAGTCACGTCCTGGCCAGCCTGGATGCAACTCTTGCATCCGCTCGCAACGGTCATCGCCAAGAGCAAGCTGTTGGTGTTGCCGGTGTACCCGGCAGCCTGGCCACAGGCCAGGAAACATCCGTTCGTGCAGCGCGTATTCAAGAGCTATGAAACCATCAGGTGCCTGTATGTGATCAAAAAGATCGGTTTTCGCTATCGGCAGGCAGAGACCGCCGGCGTCGCGGCGGTTGAGAGGCTCGAGCGCACCGCCGGCCTCACATCGGCGGTCAGGTGGCTGCGCGGGGCGCATGTCGCCGAGCGCTTCGGCGTAGAAAAGCCCACTCAGAAGTTGCGTTCGTTCTTCTCGCGATGGTCAATTCAGTTCTCGGCCGAATACTACGAAGCGAAGGAACGGCAGCCTCAGATATCCCATCATTAAACGGCAGCAAGCTACGAACGCAGAGATGATCATCCATCTCGCGCGGTCGATGGCCGTGGCTGGCGGCTTGGCCGGCGCCAGGTATCAAAAAGACACGCCGCCGGGATCGAAATGGATCGCCCGGCGGCGCTTATTCCTGAACTGGGACACTAAAATTCCCAGCACTGTATAGACAGCAAGCCTCGTGCCACAGGGCCAGGACAGCCCGTTGTGGCTATACCCGCCCATCCTGAGAACGTCCGCTCATAGGTGGTAGACCGGACCTCACCGGTCGACGGTCAGAACGATGTGATTGCTCCAAGGCCGGCCAACCTCATCGGCTAATGCCGGTCCGGTGCTGGCCGCGCGACGCCACTCCCTAGATCAAGGGAGCGCCTGCCCATGGAAGAATTCACGATGCCAGCGCGGTCCGAATCATCCGCGCAAGATCTGAACTGAGGTAAGGCTTCGGCAGTAGCAGCACGCCGGCATCGAGCCGGCCATGGTGGACGATGGCGTTCTCGGTATAACCGGACGTATAAAGCACCTTTAGTCCGGGACGGCGTTTCAGCGCCTCGATCGCGAGCTGACGGCCGTTCAGTCCACCGGGGATTATCACGTCGGTGAACAATAGATCGATGCGTTCGGGACGATCAATGATTGCCAGCGCCTCGGCGGCATTGCCGGCGGCCAGCGTGTGGTACCCGAAACGGCTGATCTGCGCCACGACGTATTCGCGCACCAGCGCGTCGTCCTCGACAATCAGGATGGATTCGTCGCCGTGCTCGCCCCCCGAGATGCCGGTCACGGCGGCCAGCGCGTCCGGGACACCCGCGGCCTGCGGAAGGTAAAGCTTCACGGTGGTGCCGTGGCCCTCTTCGCTGTAGATCTTGATGTGTCCGTTCGACTGTTTGACGAAGCCGTAGACCATGCTGAGACCGAGCCCCGATCCCTTCCCGACCTCCTTGGTGGTGAAGAACGGTTCAAACACCTTGTCGAGCAGGCTGCCGGGGATTCCCTCCCCTGTGTCGCTCACCGCGATCATGACGTAGTTGCCCGGATTAACCTCGCTGTTCATGCTGGCGTAGTTCTCGTCGAGCACGACATTCTTGGTTTCGAGCGTCAGCTTGCCGCCGTTCGGCATGGCGTCACGCGCATTCAGTGCAAGGTTCAGGATCGCAGTCGAGAGCTGGCTGGGATCAATCAGGGCCAGCGCCGAATCGTGCACCAGCATCGATTCGATTTCGATCTGCTCGCTGAGGGTCGGTCGTAGCAACCGTACTGCATCGATGACCAGGACGTTGACGTCTGTGTTGCGCGGCTGCAGCGGTTGTCGACGGGCGAACGCCAGCAGATGCCGCGTCAGGTCGGCCCCCCTCGCTGCGGCGGCGCTAATCATATCGGTGATCTGCCCGAGGTGCGGACGATCCTTGACCGCCTCGCCGAGGATTTCGATGGTTCCGGTGATCACGGTCAGAATGTTGTTGAAGTCGTGCGCGACTCCACCGGTGAGTTGGCCGATGGCTTCCATCTTCTGCGCTTGGCGGACCTGGGCCTCGTTGGCCTCTATCTCCTGAAAACGTTTGACCATGGCCTCGGCCTTGCGCCGTTGTCGGATTTCCTCCTCAAGTGCCGCATTGGCCAGCTGAAGCTGCCTGCGTGTCGGCAGCACCAGGATCCGCGGCAGCAACAGCAGCAGTGCCGCCGTGATCACGGCCGATATCAGCGCCAGGACGCCTTTGGTAAAGGCCTCGATGCCGTAGGCCGGCACCCACAAAGTGAGGATCGACAGCAGACGGGTCACCCCGCAGACTGCGGCGAAGATGGCGAATGTCCAGAATACGCTGCGGAACATAACATCGCGGCGCCGCCACACGAAAAACCCGAGGACGAAGGCGGTAGCAAAGAAGGCGCCTGCGAGCATGGCGTCGGAAACGGCATTCAGCCAGATCAATTCCGGCTTCCACAGCAGGCACGCGCCATGCGGGGTGAGCGTCGACATGTCCAGAATATCCTATTTGAGTTGAGACAATGTTAGAAAGCCCACTCGATAGACCTTTCTCAATTCCTGCCCACCCGCATCAGGGAAGCCGAGCGACCACGCGATGGCCGCGCCGTGGAGAACGCCGAGGAATCGCGCCGATTCATGGCAGCTCCGTCCCGGGCTGAGGCCGATATTTTCGATAGCCAGAACGATAGCACGCAGGGGCTCCGCGGCGTCGGAGATAATCCGTGGTGCACCCGCCCCCGCGGTCCCACCTTCCCTGTCCTGACCGGCGGATGATGTCGGGTATTGGCGCTTTTTCGGACCTGAAAGGCCTGGCTGAAGATGCCTCTTGCAAAGGGCAAAGCGGACTTCCCGGTTGCGCACTCAGACTTCCGAGTTTGGGCCACAACGGACGTCGGCTTCCACAAATATTGTTGTTCCGGGTATCTGTCCGTCCGCTCGCAACGTGTTAAGGTCCGCGCATCGGATCGTGCGTGTCCCTCGGAGGCGCCATGCGACGCCGGGAGTTCGTCACCTTAGTGGCGCGTGCGGCTGCTTTGTGGCCGGGCATAGCACTTGCGCAGCAACCGGCTGGCAAGGTGTGGCGTATCGCATACCTTCATCCGGAAACTTTGGACCATCCCGCTGCCCGTGCGCTATTTGACGCTTTCCGCGCGGAGATGCGGGCGCTTGGCTACATTGAGGACAAGAACCTTGTCATCGATAGTAGGAATGGAGAGGGGAAAGCTGAACGCTTACCTTCATTGGTAACCGAGCTAATTACGCGCCGGCCGGATGTTATTGTTGCTGTCGCAACCCCAACCATAGCTGCTGCCCAGCGCGCCACCTCGACCATTCCCATTGTAATGGCCCCTGCCACTGATCCGGTTCGCTCAGGCTTCATCAAGAGCTTAGTTCATCCCGGAGGAAACATTACCGGTATGGCCAATATGTTTGGCGACGCCGTCGGCAAATCGGTTGAACTCCTCCACAGCGTACTGCCGTCCGCCAAGCGTATTGCGGTGCTAATGTCCACGAATCCGACCCACCCGCAGCAATACGAGTTGGTGGAAACTGCTGCGAAATCGTTTGACCTTACCGTCGTTCGAGTGATGGCGCCCACGCCTGACGATCTCGAACAGGCGTTTGACAGGATGCGGCAGGAACACTGCGACGCTCTGTTTGTCCTTGCCGATCCAACCCGGCCGAAGATTGTTTCGTTAGCCGCCAAAACAAGACTACCGGCATTTTATCAACTCAGCACTTTTGTTGATTTGGGCGGACTAGCGAGCTACGGCCCCGATCTAAAGCCGGTTTATCGCAAGGTGGCGCATTACGTCGACAAGATCTTCAAAGGAGCCAACCCAGCAGAACTTCCCGTAGAACAGCCTGTTGTCTTTGAATTTGCTCTAAATGTAAAAACGGCCGCGGCGCTTGGCCTAACCATTCCCGACAACATTATAGCCCCCGAACTGACAAGCTGATCGAATGAATTGGACAACTTCCGTTAGTGGCACCTTGAGACATGGCGACCGGCCCTGACGAGTCCGTTTTCAAGGGAAGACGGGACATCGTCGGACGACGGCCAAACTGACGCGATTGACCGGGGAATGCTGCGCCTGATCGTGTCCAATGCCGAGGCCGGCTCATTCGCCGTTATCCGGTCGCCATGCGCGACAAGTTCGAGCCTTACTACGAAGGGCTTCGCCGCGCCGGTGTTCCTGATTAGCGGCGGCGCAAGCGTGCGCATAGTTGTGGCGATGGAAGCGACGCCCCCGTAGTTCTCCGGGTTAGTCACCTTAAGCGACATTGCCTATAAAGCGTCCGCGAACAGCTGGGGGATGGACTTCGGTCATCACACCGATGTCCAAGGGGTTGTTTGATCACGAGGCCCGGACTCCTAGGCACTCCGGGCCTCGTTTGATCTCGCGCTCGCAGAATACAGCGCTCACCGGCCCGTCGATGCATCCGGCATGATCTGCAGAAGCGGCTCCGGTCCGACCGAAATTTGACCAGTGAATGGCCGGTCGTGGGCGGCGATCAACAACACCGAGGCGGCGACGCCGGTCGCGAACAGCGCCATCGCAATCCCCGATGCCAGCCGGTTACCGCAGTGAACGAGCGCGATCACGAAGAGTTCGCAAATCGCCTGCAAATACAGGCTCCACCATTTAACCGGATTGACTTCCGCCTGGCTGACGATGATCCGCTGCCGGCGCGCATCCAGCGCGATTCCCAATGCGCTGATGATCTCGCGCTGTGCGGTCTGCTGGCCCGCCCCCTGCGGCGTCATCGAGACAACGAGTTGCAGCGCCTCGGTGAGAGCGGGAGGAGCCGGCCTCAGCGAGGCTGTCTGCCCTGCCATCATCGGCCATTCAACCTTGGCGGTTTGCTCGATATAGCCGCGAACGAGATCGCGCACCCGGCTCTCCTGTTCGGGCGGCAGGCCGGCGGCAAGCAGCACGGTGGCCCGCAGCGCGCTGGCTTCACGGCTTACCGCCGCACTGGCGCGATCATTGTCGCTCCAGACCTGGGCGGCGGTGAAGGCGACGAACAGGCCGAAGATGATGCCCAGCACCGGCAGCATGCCCGGCGAAATCGCCTGGAATGATTTTGCGCGTTCTCCCGTCGCGAGTGCCGCAACCGCAGCGAAGATCATGATGGCGAGCAGATAGGTGAAGGCAAAGATCGAAAGCGCCATCACTGGTACGGGCAGATTGTGCAACCAGTCGCTCATTGCGCTCCCCGCCCCGTGCCCGGATCCAACCGGACGCAATTATGTGAAATTCCCGGGCTATCCGCAATCACCGCATCTCGTTTCAACAAATCCATCAGCATTTTGCGCTCCCTCACATTGAGTGACGCCGGCATTTGTCTCGAGACGGCGGGCGCGTGCGGTGCGGCCTTCCCGGCCGCCGCGGGATCGGCGCCCCGATCGTTTCTTTCACCTGATAGCATTGAGGTGTATGATCACCATCAGCGAACCCCGCCGGCGGCACAGTCAAGAGGACTCAACGAGCCGGGTTAGTTCTGCTGCATGCCGCTGAGCCATGTACCCACCAAGGCAACCAGGGAGGCAGTACGATGACGATGAGACCAGACCCCACGTTTCACGCGTCGCCGAAGCTTGCGATGGAAGCTCCGCCAGAGAACTTCGCCTACACCTTGCTGCTCAGCCCGGACTTTTCAAAACCCGACGCGCTTGCCGTGATCGACGTCAAGCCCGGCTCTTCGCGTTTCGGTCAGATCGTCCACACCGTGACGATGCCCAACAAGGGCGACGAATTTCACCATTTCGGATGGAACGCCTGCTCATCGGCCTTGTCACCGCTCACCGGGCACGCCTTCCTCGAGCGCCGCTACCTCATCATCCCCGGTATGCGGTCCTCCCGGATCTACATCGTCGATACCAAACCGGATCCCACCCAGGCGAAGATTCACAAGATCATCGAGCCTGAGGAGGTCTTCAAAAAGACCGGGTACTCGCGGCCGCACACGATCCATTGCGGGCCGGATGGGATTTACGTCTCTACGCTCGGCGGCGGCGGCAAGGACGGCACCGATGGACCGCCCGGCATCTTCATCATGGACTGCGAGACATTCGAAGTGCTGGGACGGTGGGAGATCGATCGTGGTCCTCAAGAGAAGCACTATGATTTCTGGTGGAACCTGCCGCGCGATTACATGGTGAGCAGCGAGTGGGCGCTGCCGCCGCAGTTCGAGAACGGGATCGTGCCGGAGGATCTGCTCTCGAACAAATACGGCCATCGGATCCATTTCTGGGACCTGCGGGCCCGGCGAAACGTCCAGACCATCGACCTCGGTGCCAACCATCAAATGGCGCTGGAGGTGCGTCCCGCGCATGATCCCGTCAAGGAGTACGGCTTCCTGGGCGTCGTGGTCGACACCACGAACCTGGAAGGCTCGATCTGGACCTGGTGGCGCGATGGCGGAAAATTTCACATCGAGAAGACGGCGACGATCCCGCCCGAGCCCGCGGCGAAGGACCAGTTGCCGCCGCTTCTGCAAGGCTTTGGTGCCGTGCCGCCGCTGGTGTCCGACATCGACCTGTCGATGGACGACAAGTTTCTCTACGTCGCCTGCTGGGGGACCGGCGAGATGCGTCAATACAATGTCAGTGATCCCAGAAAGCCCGAGCTTGCCGGATCGGTTCACATCGGCGGCATCGCACGCCGCACGCCTCATCCGAACGGCAAGGCCTATGCAGGCGGGCCCCAGATGGTCGAGATCAGCCGCGACGGCAAACGCGTCTACTGGACCAACTCGCTCTACTCGACCTGGGACGACCAATTCTATCCGCAGGGCATTCCGGGTGTCGAGGTGATGGCCAATGCAAACCCGAAAGGCGGCCTCGAACTGGCAAAAGACTATTGCGTGAGCTTCCCCGACGGATACCGGGCGCATCAGATCAGGCTCGATGGTGGAGACTGTTCGACCGATTCATTCTGCTATCCGTCGGCTTGAATGTGAGCACGGCGGATTGGACACCGGCTTGGCTCTGGCTGGCTGTCATCGCGAGCGGCCTCTACCACGGAGTAAATCCGGGAATGGGATGGCCGCTCGCTGTATCCGCCGGATTGATGGAAAGGACGACGCGTGCCCTCGGCGCCGCGCTGGTGCCGCTGACGGCCGGCCATCTGCTGGCGATGCTGCTGGTGCTCCTACCCTTCGCGCTGCTGGTCACCCTCGTCGAATGGCAGCGCCAGATCCAGATCGGCGCCAGCTTCCTTGTCATCGGGTTCGGTATCTTCCGCCTTGTCGATCGGCGCCATCCAAGAGCCTTGGCGCGGATACGGCCGACGCAACTGGGGCTGTGGTCCTTTGCCGTCGCAATCGCGCACGGCGCGGGGCTGATGCTGGTGCCGATCTATCTCGGACTCTGCCGGGAGGCCGACCTCGACAAAGGCCACGAGGCAGCTTTGAGCCTCATCAACGCCAATCTCGGTATGGCCGGGCTGGTCGCCGTCGTCCACGCCATCGCGATGATTGCCGCCGGCGGATGCCTGGCGTGGCTGGTGTACCGTTATCTTGGCCTCAAATTCGTATCGCGGAGCTGGTTCAATCTGGATACGTCATGGGCCGTCAGCCTCATTCTGGTGGGAGCCATTGCACTGACGTTCAGCCTGACGGAATAACGCGAGTCCTGCGCGAATCATTCGATTACTTCGTCGGCCCTCGCGAGAAGCGATGGTGGAATCTCGATGCCAAGCAACTGCGCAGTCTTGAGGTTGATGAATAGTTCGAACTTCGTAGCTTGCTCGACCGGCAGATCGGCCGGCCTCGCGCCTTTGAGAATCTTGTCCACGTAGAAAACGCAGCGACGGTTGAAGTCGGTGATGTCCGCTCCGTAGGACATAAATCCACCGAGTTGCACGAACTCCTTGCCCATCGCCATCAGGGGCAGCCGATGCTGGGTGGCGAGGTCAACAATGCGCTTTCGTTCGGTGAAGAGCATCGGGCTTGGAAAGACGAGAAGGGCATCCGCGCGCGCCGCCCCAATCGCGGAAAATGCCGGCTGTAGTTCGTCGGGGCCGCGCGCAGCAACAAACCGCAGGTGGACTCCCAGGGCACGTGCGGCGTCCTCTGCTTCATTCATCATGCTCTTCATCGTGTGTTCGCCGTATGCGGCGGGATGCCAGAGCACGGCCACATGCGAAACCGAGGGCAGCGCTTCCTTGAGCAGGCCCAGGCGCTTGGGTACAAGCTGCGGGCCAAGAAAAGTCAGCCCCGTGATATTTCCCCCCGGCCGCGCGAGGCTCGCGACGAGTCCATCTCCGACGGGATCGCCCATCACCGGCACGACAATTGGAATTGTCGCGGTCGCTTGCTGAGCGGCCAGGGCGGCGAGCGAGTTTGATGCGACGATAAGATCGACCTTAAGTCCCACCATCTCCCTCGCCAGAGCCGGAAAACGCTCGACCTTCGAGTCCGCCGCCCGGACCTCTATGAAGATGTTCTGCCCTTCGATATAGCCGTATTCCGATAGTCCCTTGTGGAAGGCCTTCAAGGATGCGCGCGTCGCGGGGAGTTCAAGCGACCCTGTTATCAGAAAGCCAATTCGCGGTGCATTCCTGGATTGCTGCGCCCATGCCGCGAGTGGCCACAGCGTCACGCCGCCGATGGCCATGATGAACTCGCGCCGCTTCATGTCTCGCGCCCTAGCCTAGGGACAATCCATCGCTTGTCCAGAGTATCATACAAGCCGGCACAAGCCATCTGTGTTGTGGCCTTGGCCCGGACGGCCTTGGATCACCTGAGCTTGTCCAGCAGCGCCATCAGCGTCTCGCGCTCCTTGGCGTCGAGCGGCGCCAGGGTTTCCCGGGTGATCGCGAGTGCATTGGGCGCGGCTTTTTCGGCGAGCTGCTGCCCTGCCCGCGTCAGGCTCACCAGCAGGCGGCGGCCGTCCTCCGGATCCGGGCTGGTCTCGGTCAGGCCGCGCGCCGTGAGGCGGTCGATCACACCCTTGATGGTGGCAACGTCCATCGCGGTCAGCCGGCCCAGGAGATTTTGCGAGCACGGACCGGTCTCGGTCAGTTTCGCAACTGCGGCCCATTGCGTCGGGGTCAAATTGATGCCGATCTCGCGGGCGAAAATCGTCGAATGGCGTTGCCAGACCTGGCGCAGGATGAAGCCGACCTGCTCGTCCAGAATGTAGGACGGCCGCGCAGGCTTGACGCTCCGTTTCGCCGAAACACTCCTGCCCATCTGCGCTCTCTCTTCTTGTTTGCCGCCGCCGGTTACAGCGACAGATGCGCGTCGCGGATATCCGGACGTGCGTCGAGTTCAGCCATCGTGCCGCCATAGCAGATCTTGCCGCGCTCGATGATGTAGGCGCGGTCGCAGATCAGCCGGGCGAAATGCAAATTCTGTTCGGAAACGAGGATGCTGACGCCTTCCTTCTTCATGGCCAGGATGGCGTCGACCATCTGTTCCACGATCTTCGGCGACAGCCCCTCGGAAGGCTCATCGAGCAGCACCAGGGATGGATTGCCCATCAGCGTCCGCGCGATCGTCAGCATCTGCTGCTCGCCGCCGCTCATGCGCCCGCCAGGACGCCCGCGCATCTCGCCAAGGTTCGGAAACAGCGTGAACAGCTTTTCGCGGGTCCAATGCGGCGCATTGGGACGCTTCGGCTGGCGGCCGACTTCGAGATTCTCCTCAACCGTCAGATCCGTGAAGATGCGCCGCTCTTCCGGCACGTAGCCGAGCCCGCCGCGCACGATCGCATGCGTCGGCTCGGTGGAGACGTCCCTGCCTTCGAACAGGATGCGGCCGGAGCGCTGCTGGACCAGACCGACGATGGAACGGAAGGTGGTGGACTTGCCGGCGCCGTTGCGGCCAAGAAGCGCGACGACCTCGCCCTCGCCGACCTCAAGCGCGATATCGAACAGGATATGCGCCGGGCCGTAATAGCTGTTGAGGTCCTGCACCGAGAGCTTCATGCGCCGGCTCCCTCGCGATGCCGCGAATCATAGACCAGGCCCTCGCCGAGATAGATGGCGCGCACCTGCGGGTTGCCGCGGACCTGTTCGGGTGTGCCCTCGGCGATCAGGCTGCCGCGGTTGAGCACGAGGATGCGGTCGGCATGTTCGAACACCACGTCCATATCGTGTTCGGTGAACAGCACGCCGATCGACTTTTCACGGGCGATCTGCGCGGTGAGCCGCATCAGTTCGATGCGCTCGCGCGGCGCCATGCCCGCAGTCGGCTCGTCCATCAACAGAAGCTTTGGCTGGTTGGCGAGCGCAATCGCAAGTTCCAGCCGCTTCAGATCGCCATAGGCGAGCTCGCCGCAGGGACGTCCGGCATAGGCGCCCATGCCGACGAGGTCGAGCAGCCGGCCGGCTTCCTCGCGGGCGTAGCGCGCCGTCGAGCCCCAGAGATTGAATAACTGCCGCCCGTAGGACACCAGCGCGACCTGCACGTTCTCGCGCACGGTCATGGTCGGGAATGTCGCGGTGATCTGGAAGGTGCGGCCGACACCGAGCCGCCAGACCTGGCGCGGCTTCTTGCCGACGGTGTCTTCGCCGAGCAGATTGATCCGGCCGCTGTCGGGGGTGTTCTGGCCATTGAGCATGTCGAAGCAGGTGCTCTTGCCCGCGCCATTGGGTCCGATCAGCGCCAGGATTTCACCGGCGCGCAGCGCAAACGAAACGCTGCGCACGGCGTGAACCCCGCCATAGGATTTGCTCAGGTTCTCGACCGACAGCAATGTGGGGACCATGCTCATTCGGCGGTCTCGATCGGGGAAGTGACCAAGGACGACTTAGACGATGATTCAGACGTTGAAGACTTGCGGCGATTGCGGATCGTCTCCAGCACCCCGACGATGCCTTTGGGGAAGGCCACCACGATCAGCACGACGAAGGCGCCGAGCACAAGCTTGGACAAATCGGTCTGGCTCACCAGCCAGATGTTGAGCGCCTTGAAGACGATGGCGCCGACCACGGCGCCGGAGACGGTCTCGACGCCGCCGAGCAGCACCATGACCAGCGCATCGACTGACAGCGAGATGCCGAGGCTGTCGGGGAACACGCTGCCTTTCAGGTACGCGAACAACGCGCCGGCAAATCCGGCGACCGTGCCCGCGATCACGAAGGCGGTCCATTGCACACGCTTGCCGTTGATGCCGATGGCTTCACTGCGCAGCAGCGAATCCCGGGTCGCGCGCAGCGCGAAACCGAACGGCGAGAACACGATCACCCGCAATATCGCCACCGCGATCGCGGCGACGCCGAGCGACAGCCAGTAGAAACTCGCCGGGCCCGCCGCCCATTTTTCCGGCCAGACGCCCAAAATGCCGTTATCGCCGCCGGTCACCGTGACCCACTGGAACGCGATCGACCAGACGATCTGCGCGAACGCCAGTGTCAGCATCGCGAAATAGACGCCGGACAATTGCACGGCGAAGAAGCCGAAGATGGCTGCGCCGAGCAGACCGAGCAGCGGGCCGACGAGAAGGGACACGATCATCGGTAGCCCCGCCATCTTGGCGAGGAACGCAACACCATAAGCACCGAGGCCAAAATAGGCGGCGTGGCCGAATGAAGCGAGGCCGCCGACCGACATCAGGAAATGCAGGCTGGCGGCAAAGATCACGAAGATCGCGATTTCCGAACCGACGGTGAGCGCATAATTGCCGGCGAACAGCGGCAGCATCGCCGCAACCGCAAGTCCGGCCATTGCCAGCCAGCGTTCGTTTGTCGTCAGCGGCCGCCAGGGATTGACTGATAGCCCCGGCGTGCGACGCGCGGCGGCCTCCGGTTTTCCGAACAGGCCCCACGGACGGACAATCAGCACCACCGCCATGACAAGGAATACGAGGATGATGGAAATCTTCGGGAAGATCAGAATGCCGAAGGCGTTGAGCTCCGACACCAGCACCGCGGCCACGAACGCGCCGATGATGCTGCCGAGCCCGCCGATGACGACCACGACGAACACGTCGACGATAATGCGCAGATCGAGCGCGTGATGCACCGCATCGCGCGGGATCTGCAGCGCGCCGCCTAGAGCCGCGAGAAAGACCCCGAGCGCGAACACGCTGGTGAACAGCCATTTCTGATTGACGCCCAGCGCCGCGACCATGTCGCGGTCCTGCGTCGCCGCGCGCACCAGCACACCCCAGCGGGTACGCTGGAACAGCAGCCATAGGACGCCAAGCACGACCGGACTGAGCCCGATCAGGAACAGGTCGTAGGTCGGAATGTTCTGGCCGAAGAAATCGACCGCGCCCTTGAAGCCCGGCGCGCGGCGGCCCAGGAGATCATCTGGCCCCCAGATCAGCACCACGAGGTCCTCGACCATCAGGGTCAGGCCGAAAGTGGCCAGCAACTGAAACAGTTCGGGCGCATGATAGATCCGCCGCAGCAGCACCATCTCGACGATCACGCCGACCACGGCCACGATCAGCGCCGCCACGACAATGCCGCCCCAGAAACCAAACGCGCCGGAGAAGCGCTCGGTCAACGTGAACGCGACGTAGGCGCCGAGCATGTAGAACGCGCCATGGGCGAAGTTCACGATCCGCGTCACGCCGAAGATGATCGACAGACCCGACGCGACCAGAAACAGCGATGCCGCGCTGGCGAGACCGGTCAGGAACTGAACGAAGTAGAAGGCCATGGGCGGTCTGTTGCTCGCGCGTTGGTTAGGTCGTTCTTGCTAACCTCTCCCCGCTTGCGGGAGAGGTTTGGGATTCGTAGGGTGGGTTAGCCACCGGGTCCGCGCAAGGCGCGGCCCGATGATAAACTCCGCGTAACCCGCCATTCTGCCGCACGAGGTGGTGGGTTACGCCTGCAGCTAACCCACCCTACGCACTGTTTCCTACCTCTCCCGCGAAGAGCGGGGCGAGGGAGAAGTGTCAGCGCCTCCGCCCTCAATCCTTCGGACGAAGCTTTTCGACTTCGGCATCGCTCGGGAGATAATCCGTGCCCTTGCGATAGACCGAGTTCACCATCACGCCCTTGCCGTCCTTCAGCGCGGTCTTGCCGACATAAGCACCGAGCGTCGACTGGTGATCGATCTTGCGGAAGGTAATTTCGCCGAACGGTGACGGCATCGACAGCCCTTCGGTCGCGGCGATCAGCTTCTCCGGATCGGTCGAGTTGGCCTTGGCGAGGATCGCTGCGGCCGCCTTGATGGTCTGGTAGCCGACGATCGAGCCGAGGCGCGGATAGTCGTTGAACTTGGCCTGATAGGCTTTCAGGAACTTGTCGTGATCAGGCGTCTTGATGTCGTACCAGGGGTAACCGGTGACGATCCAGCCCTCAGGCGTTTCTTCCTTCAGCGGATCGAGATATTCCGGCTCGCCGGTGAGGAAGGACACCACCGAGCGCCCTTTGAACAGGCCGCGGGTGTTGCCCTCTCGGACGAGCTTTACGAGATCCGCGCCGAAGGTGACGTTGAGGATCGCTTCGGGATTGGCGGCGGCCACGGCCTGCACTACCGGGCCCGCGTCGATCTTGCCCTGCGGCGGCCACTGCTCGTCAACCCAGACGATATCGGGACGCTTCACCGACATCAGCTTCTTGAACACGGCGACAGCCGACTGGCCGTATTCATAGTTCGGCGCGATCGTGGCCCAGCGCTTTGCCGGCAGCTTGGCGGCTTCTTCCACCAGCATCGCCGCCTGCATGTAGTTGGAAGGACGCAGGCGGAAGGTGTAGCGGTTGCCCTTCGACCAGGTGATGGCGTCGGTCAACGGTTCTGCTGCGAGAAAAAACACCTTCTTCTGATTTGCAAAATCGCTGACGGCAAGACCGATGTTGGACAGGAAAGTGCCGGTCAGCATCGCGACGTTCTCGCTCGACACCAGTTCATTGGCCGCGGTCTGCGCGTCGGCCGGCTTGCCGCCGTCGTCCTTGGAGACGACCACAAGCTTCTTGCCGTTGATGCCGCCCGCGGCGTTGATTTCCTCAAGCGCGAGCTGCCAGCCCTTGCGGTAGGGCTCGGTGAAGGCGGGCAGCAGCGAATAGCTGTTGATCTCGCCGATCTTGATTTCGCCGCTCTGCGCCATAGCTGAACTCGCCATGCCGGCAACCGCGATCGCCAATCCTGCTCCCAGCAAATAACTCCGTCGCATACCCACACCCTCCAATGTTGAAGAAATTATCTTAATCCGTCTTCGCCTTTGACTTCAGCAACCGTCAATCCACCGACCCGCGGCAGCGGCCGGCCGCTGTCGGTGACCGCGACCGCCACCATGATCTCGTTGGCGCGCGGCGCGTCGTTGATCTGCACTTCCATGCCGTCGAAATGGCTGCGCACGAAGGCCGCGTCCTTGTGGCCGAGCGGAATATCCAGCGTGGTGCCCGGACCGCTGCGCTTCTTCGAGGACGGAATCAGCGCCGCGCCCTTGCTCAGCACCTTGCGCACCGGCGCGCCCATCTTCGGGTGCAGTATCGCGGCCGCGTGTTCGAGTTCGCCGTTTTCGCCGACCGCTGCGGCCTTGCCATAGCTCTGTGCCTTGGCGCCGTCGATCCCGAGCGCTGCCACCGCCCGCTTCGATAGCAGTTCGCCGAGCTCCTCGCCGATCGCGATCAGGGGCGAGAGGTCTTCGACATATTTTCCGGCGAATGGATTTTCGATCACGGCAATCGCCGCGGCACGCCGTGTCGGCGGCGCGATCGTCTTTCCCATCTCCAGATGGGTTTCTTCGACCACCGTGACGATCTTGCGAATGATGGCGCTCATTGGCCTTTTTCCCGCTCAAGCATGAACTGCACTTTCTATCGCGCTTCCGTGATGGGCATGCAACGCTGGCGCCTGGCCACCAGTAATTCCGACCACGAGCGTTTCGCCAAGCAGGCGTAACGCCGCGCCTTCGATCAACCCCGCGACAAGCAATTGCTGCGCCTGATTTGCCCCTGCCCGCAGCGCCCGGTCGATTTCGTCTTCCGTCAAAAGCCCGACATCGCGGGTGACGAGGCGCGGACCGAGGTCGCTGTCGGGCTGCAATTCATTGGCCGGACAGCGGACAATCGCAGGATGACCGGGCAAATCGACGGCATTGGCGATGATGGTGGCGGCGGCATCGGCCGTTGAGGCCGTTCGCGCCAGCACGGTGACCGCGTCGGCAATGCCGAGCGAGAAACTGCGGCCATGGCGGCCGCTGGTCGCGACGCCCCGGGCCGGGTCATCGGCATCGACGATCATCGTACGCATCAGGCCATGGCGGTCCGGCCGGTCCATCAGGCCGACGGTGAATTGTTCGCCGCCGGTCAGATGCAGCGCGATGTCGCCGCCATTATTGACATAGGCGCGATCGAGACGCGCCGCGCCCAGCATCGCGCCGAGAATTTCTTCCGCAACCGAGCCCGCTACCGCCGCCATCGGCGTGATGAAATGATCGGCGGCAAACGGCGCCACCGCCGCATGCATGCGGCGCGCGACCACGCCTTGCAACGCGCATTGTACGGGATTTGCCGGCTGACGCAGCCCATTCAATTCCTCGCAGAGTTCATCGAGCAAACCGGTGAAGCGCCGCGCCGCGGCCTCATAGGCGGCTCCGACCTCCGCCGCCTGCCCCTTTGCCTCAATGATCAGATCGATTGGACCGTCCTGCAAATGCAGCCGCTTGCCGTCAGGAAGAAGCGCTATTTGCGGGAGGCGTTTCATGCGTGCCGTCCCGGCATGTAGGGCATAGGGCGGACTTCGGTGTTGTCCTTGAGGGATGCCAGCGGACGGACGTAATCCATGTGGCCGCCCAGCGCCGCGTAGTCCGAAAGCCGCAGCGTGAACTCGATCGGCGCGACCAAGGCAGGCGTCGGCACATAACCGAAGGCGCCGGCCGGCATCTGGGTGACATCGACCATGAACGTGATGCCGCCGCCTGGCCAGACATAGACCGGCGCGCCGCCGCTGGTGACCCGCGTCAGCGCGTCCTTGACCGACCGCGTCAGCCGCACCGGATTGTCGGTGACCCCGGCGCGCAGCGAGCCGCCGGCGCCGCCCATGAACAACACCGTGCATAGCGCCGGTTCGCAATTTTCCTGGATACGCTCGACCGAGAGTTTCAGATCGTGCGGCATTTGCGTTTCAACCGGCCTGAGCGCCTCGTCGAGCACGTAATAGGCGGCATGCTCGCCGGTGGTCGACACCATCAGCATCGTCAGGCCGGGCCGCGCCTCCTTTGGATTGAACGGGCCCAACACCGACAAGGGATCGGAAATCTTGGTGCCGCCCCAGCCGGTGCCGGGTTCGGCGACCTGGAAATAACGGCCCGGCGTCGAGCGCCGCCCCTTCATCTTGATCCCGGTATCGGGAATATCGAGCAGCTTGCCGGCCTGATGCTCGCTGAGAACGCCGGTGATGTGGTCGTCCACCACCACGACCTCATCGACCTTGCCGTGCCATTGCTTGGCGAACATGCCGATCGTGGCCGAGCCGCAGCCGACCCGCATCCGCTCTTCCGCCACACCATTGACAACAGGCGGGTATCCCGCCTGCACCACCACGGTGGCACCGCCATCGATTGTCAGTTCGACCGGCTTGCAATTGGAAAGGTCCATCAGCGCATCGCAGGTGACGCGCCCCTCTTTCTTGGAACCGCCCGTCAGATGATGCACGCCGCCGAGCGAGAGCATCTGCGAGCCATATTCGCCTGTTGTGACATGGCCGATCGCCTCGCCCTGCGCGCGGACGGTCGCGGTCTCGGGCCCGAGATGGCGATCGGTGTCGATCTTCACCTTGACGCCGCAATAGCTGAAAATACCTTCGGTCACGACGGTGACCATGTCGATGCCGTCGATCTCGGACGACACGATGAAGGGCGCCGGTTTGTAATCGGGGTACGTCGTGCCGGCGCCGATCGCGGTCACGAACACATTGGGCTCACGGACGAGCTTGCCGTCCCAATCGCCGCCGCCGGCCTGGAACGGCACCAGCCGTCCGCCATGCGACACCGTTCGCTCCAGCACGATATGCGGATCGACGCGCACCAGTTCGCCGTCGTGATTGGCGTAGCGATCGCACGCGCCCGCCGCGCCCGGCTTGATGTAGCACATCACCGGACAGGCATCGCAGCGGATCTTGTCGCCACCGGCAGTCGTTGTATCCGTCATCGTGAACAAGCCTGCTCGCTGGGAGGCGCCGATCATACCCGCATTCCCGCGAGACGATCATTTTGTTCGTACACGAACGATGTTGCGCGCGGACGGAAACGCTGTCAAGCGGGCGGAACAGCGAAAAAGCGCGGTTGCCGCATAAAAACTCATTTGCCTCGTGCCGTTGTTTATAAAGTGGGCGGCAGTTGACTCGCGGAACGCACCGCTTGCACGTTTGTATACAAACGGTATCTTCGAAACACGTTCCGCACGATATTTTGCAGCGCAACCGGGGCCCAGGATCAAGGCGCAGAGCATGACGCAGAGCACGATGCGCCTGACCGTCAACGGCAAAAGCTGCGATGTCGACGCCGCGCCCGACACCGCATTGCTCTATGTGCTGCGCAACGACCTCGCCTTGAACGGACCGAAATATGGCTGCGGGCTCGGCGAGTGCGGCACCTGCGCGGTGCTGATCGACGGCGAAGCGGCGCGTTCCTGCGTGATCCCGATTGAAGGCTGCGCCGGGCGCGACATTGTGACGCTCGAAGGCCTCGGCTCGCGCGAGCATCCCGATCTGGTTCAAGAAGCCTTCATCCGCGAGCAGGCTGCGCAATGCGGCTACTGCCTGAACGGCATGATCATCAGCACCAAGGCGCTGCTGATGCGCAACGCGCATCCTTCCGAAGCCGAAGTGCTGGAAGCGCTGCGCTACAATCTGTGCCGCTGCGGCGCGCATATCGAGATTATCCGCGCCGCGATGCGGGCCGCGGGCCACGCCGTCGAGGCCCACGACTGATGGCAACGCCGGACAATCCTTCGACGCAGGAACCACAGCAGGGATCGCTGTCGGTTGTTCGTCCGACAGAGCCGGGCGCGTTCGAGACCTTCATCAAGATCACCGCTGATGGTTCGGTCACCGCCTATAACGGCCATGTCGACCTCGGCACCGGCATCCGAACCGCACTCGGACAGATCGTCGCCGAGGAACTCGACGTGTCCTTTGCCCGCGTCGTGGTCGTGCTCGGCGATACCTCTGTTGTACCCAACCAGGGCGCGACGATTGCCAGCGAAACCATCCAGATCACGGCGGTGCCGCTGCGCAAGGCCGCGGCGCAGGCGCGGCAATTTTTGGTCGCGCGTGCGGCGGAACGGCTGGAGGTGCCGGTCGAGGACCTCTCGATTGAGGATGGATTGATCCGCGGCAAGGACAACCGCACTGTCAGTTACGGCGAACTGATAGGCGGCGAGATCATTCGGCTCGAACTCACCGAAGATGTAACGGTGAAGGATGTCAGCGCCTATTCCATCGTCGGGCAATCGGTGCCCCGCGTGGACCTGCCGGCGAAAGCCACCGGCGAACTGGTTTACGTCCACGACATGCGCGTACCCGGCATGTTGCACGGCCGGGTCGTGCGACCGCCCTATGCCGGCATCGACGCCGGCGCGTTCGTCGGCACCAGCCTGATCGCGGTCGATGAAGCCTCGGTGCGCGATATTCCAGGGCTGGTGGCCGTAGTGAGGATCGGCGATTTCGTCGGTGTGGTTGCCGAGCGCGAGGAGAACGCGATCAAGGCGGCGGCGCAGCTCAAGGTGAGCTGGAAGCCGGTGCCTGTTCTGCCCGACCTTGGCGATCTCCAAACGGCGCTGCGCGCCAATCCATCGACGCCGCGGACACTGATCGACAAGGGCGACGTCGATGCCGCCATCGCGTCCGCCGCCAAGCCGATGGCGCGGACTTACGTCTGGCCGTATCAGATGCACGGCTCGATCGGCCCCTCCTGCGCGGTCGCCGACTATCAGGACGGCGCGGTCCGGGTGTGGTCCGGCACGCAGAACCCGCACATCCTGCGCATCGATCTCGCGCTTTTGATCGAACGGCCGGAAGCCGAGATCGATGTTGTCAGGATGGAAGCCGCCGGCTGCTATGGCCGCAACTGCGCCGACGACGTCACCGCCGATGCGCTGCTGCTGTCGCGCGCGGTCGGACGTCCCGTCCGCGTGCAGTTGACCCGCGAACAGGAACACGCCTGGGAGCCGAAGGGCACCGGGCAATTGATGGACGTCAATGGCGGACTGAATGCCGACGGCAGCGTGGCGGCTTACGATTTTGCGACGCGCTATCCCTCGAACGGCGCGCCGACGCTGGCACTGTTGCTCACCGGGCGGATCGCGCCGGAGCCCGCCGTGCTCGAAATGGGCGATCGCACCGCGATCCCGCCTTACGATTACGATCACATGCGCGTTGTGGCGCATGACATGCCGCCGATCGTGCGCGCCTCCTGGTTCCGCGGCGTCTCGGCACTGCCCAACACTTTCGCGCATGAATCCTATATCGACGAGCTCGCCACCGAGGCCGGCGTCGATCCGATCGAATATCGCCTGCGCTACCTGAAGGATGCGCGCGCCGTCGATCTCGTCAATGCGGTCGCCGAGCGCGCGGGGTGGAAACCGCGGCCGGTACGGCACGAACCGGAAGCCGAAGGCGACATCGTCCGCGGGCGCGGCTTTGCCTATGCGCTCTATGTGCACAGCAAATTCCCGGGCTATGGCGCGGCGTGGTCGGCATGGATCGCCGACGTCGCGGTCAACAAGGCGACCGGCGATGTCAGCGTCACCCGCGTGGTCGCGGGCCAGGATTCCGGGCTGATGATCAACCCGGACGGAGTGCGTCACCAGATCCACGGCAACGTGATCCAGTCGACCAGCCGCGCGCTGATGGAAGAAGTGTCGTTCGACCGTGCGTCGGTAACGGCGCGCGAATGGGGCGCCTACCCCATCATCAAATTCCCCGATGTACCTGACATCGACGTGCTGATGCTGCCGCGGCAGGACCAGCCACCGCTCGGCGTCGGCGAATCCGCCTCGGTGCCGAGCGCCGCGGCCATTGCCAACGCGATCTATGATGCGACCGGTGTGCGCTTTCGCGAATTGCCGTTCACGCCCGAACGCATTTTGAGGGGATTGCACGGCGACGCGCCGGTGGTGCCGGAGGCATTGCCGGCGCCGCAGCCCGCACCCGATCTGAGCAAATGGCAATATCCGTTTGCCGGACGGCGCGGTGTGCTGGCGACGGCGGCGGCATTATGCGCGGCGGTGATCGGTGTCGGCGCCGCCGTGCTGCCGTGGCGCGCGATCGCGCCGATCGCGCGGCCGGATGCGTCGGTCTATTCGGCGGCGACCATCGCACGTGGCCAGCAACTCGCGGCACTCGGCGACTGCGCGGTCTGTCATACCAGCATCAATGGCGTGCTCAACGCCGGCGGCCGGCCGCTGGAAACGCCGTTCGGCACCATCTACAGCACCAACATCACGCCCGACGTCGAAACCGGCATCGGCGCATGGTCCTATCCCGCCTTCGAACGGTCGATGCGCGAAGGCGTTCATCGCGATGGAAAGCATCTTTATCCCGCGTTTCCCTATACGCATTTCGCGAAGACGACCGATGCCGACCTGCAGGCGCTCTATGCCTATCTGATGGCGCAATCGCCGGTGCGCGCGGAAAATCCGGAAAACAAGCTGACATTCCCGTTCAACATCCGCCCGCTGCTGGCCGGATGGAACGCGCTGTTCCACCAGTCAAAGCCATTCCAGGCAGATGCGAGCAAATCGGAACTGTGGAATCGCGGCGCCTATCTGGTCGAGGGCCTCGGCCATTGCAGCGCCTGCCATTCGCCGCGCAACGCGCTGGGCGCGGAGAAGCAAAGTGCTTACCTCGCGGGCGGCTTCGCGGAAGGCTGGGAAGCACCCGCCCTGACGTCGCTGTCGCAGGCGCCGATCCCCTGGAGCGAGGATGAGCTCTACGCCTATTTACGGACCGGCGAGTCGCGGCTGCACGGCGTCGCCGCGGGACCGATGGCACCGGTCGTGAAGGAACTCGCCGCACTGCCCGATCAGGACATCCGCGCCATGGCGGTCTATCTCGGCTCGTTCAACGAGACTGCTACCGATAAGCCCGCGCAGGACGCGCTCGCCGCCAAGCTCGAGGCCGCGACCAGCACCAGGCTCGTTGCGGCTTCCAGCGTTGGCGCGCGGATCTACCACGGCGCCTGCGCGGTCTGCCACGAGGTCGGCGGCGCGCCCCTGTTCGGCAGCCGGCCGTCGCTGGCACTGAACAGCAATCTGCACAGCGCCGTGCCCGACAATCTGATCCAGGTGATCCTGCACGGCATCAAAGCCCCCGTGACCAGCGACCTCGGCTATATGCCCGCCTTCAAGGACAGCCTGACCGACGGCCAGGTTGCCGAACTCGCCGCCTACCTGCGGCGACAATTTGCCCCGGATCGGCCGGGATGGGGCGATATCCACGCAACCGTTGGGCGAATCCGGCTGGAAATGGCGCGCTGAGCTGCCATGCCGCCGCCAAATGCCACTGGTTGGGCCGCCGCGGTCGCGATAGAGTTCCAGCATGGCAGTCACAGATATTGCATCCCGGACCTACAACCACGGCTGGCGGCTCGATCCGATCGTGCGCAGCCTGCTGGATACCGACTTTTACAAGCTGCTGATGCTGCAGATGATTCGGGAGTTCTACCCGGATCAGCAGGTGACGTTTTCGGTGATCAACCGCAGCAAGCATGTGCGGCTGGCCGAAACCATCGATGAGGGCGAGTTGCGCGCCCAGCTCGACCACGCCCGCACCATCCGCTTCACCAAGAAGGAATTGATCTGGCTCGCCGGTAATACGTTCTACGGCAAGACCCAGATGTTCTCCCCGGACTTCATCAACTGGCTCGCCAATTTTCGCCTGCCCGAATACGAGCTGCGCAAGGTGGACGGTCAGTATGAACTGCACTTCCACGGGCCGTGGACCCACACCACGATGTGGGAAATCCCGGCGCTCGCGATCATGAACGAACTGCGCTCGCGCCAGGCGCTGAAGGGACAGGGGCGGTTCGCGCTCGACGTGCTCTATGCCCGCGCCAAGGCAAAGCTCTGGACCAAGGTCGAGCGGCTGCGCAAACTGGAAGGCTTGCGGTTGTCCGACTTCGGCACCCGCCGCCGTCACGGTTTTCTGTGGCAGCGCTGGTGCGTCGAGGCGGTCAAGGAAGGCCTCGGATCCTCCTTCACCGGCACCTCCAACGTGCTGCTCGCGATGGACAATGATCTCGAAGCGATCGGCACCAATGCGCATGAATTGCCGATGGTCGCGGCAGCGCTCGCCAATGACGATACAGAGCTGCGCTGGGCGCCCTATCGCATCCTCGATCAATGGCGTCACACCTATGGCGGCAATTTGCTGATTGCGCTGCCCGACGCCTTCGGCACCAAGCCGTTCCTGCGCGATGCGCCGGAATGGGTCGCCGACTGGACCGGCTTTCGCCCCGACAGCGCGCCGCCGATCGCTGCCGGTGAAGACATTATCAAGTGGTGGAAGCAGAAGGGCCGCGATCCCCGGGAGAAGCTGCTGGTGTTCTCCGACGGCATGGACGTCGGGTCGATCGAAGAGACCTATCGGCATTTTACCGGGCGGGTCCGCGTCAGCTTCGGCTGGGGCACCAACCTCACCAATGATTTCGTCGGCTGCGCGCCGGATGGATCGGCCGATCTCGATCCGATCTCGATCGTCTGCAAGGTGACGTCGGTCGATGGACGGCCGGCCGTCAAACTGTCGGACAATCCCGAAAAGGCGACAGGCTCGCCGTCCGAGGTCGAGCGATACATACGCGTGTTCGGAAATGCCGGCCGCGTCCGCGCCGCCGTGCACGTCTGAACCGGCAACACTCCCTGGCCACCCAAACGATTTGACGAGGCCCGCATGCCCGCACCCAAGCCGCCTGCCTTTGAAACCCTGAGCCTGCATGCCGGCCAACGCCCGGATCCAGTCACCGGCGCCCGCGCGGTGCCGATCTACCAGACCACGTCCTACGTGTTCCAGGATTCCGACCATGCCGCCGCGCTGTTCAACCTGGAACGCGCCGGGCATATCTATACGCGGATTTCGAATCCGACGACCGCGGTGCTCGAAGAGCGGCTTGCGGCGCTGGAAGCCGGCGTCGGCGCGATCTGCACCGCAAGCGGCATGGCCGCGCTGCATCTGGCCATCGCCACCCTGCTCAATGCCGGCGACCATATCGTCGCTTCCTCCTCGCTCTATGGCGGCACCATCAATTTGCTCGCGCACACGCTGCCGCGCTTCGGCATCACCACGACATTCGTGAAACCACGCGCGCTCGACGAGTTCCGCGACGCGATCAAGCCGAACACAAAGCTTGTCATCGGCGAGACCATCGGCAATCCCGGCCTCGAGGTGCTGGATATTCCGGCGGTCGCGGAAATCGCCCATGACGCCAAAATTCCGCTGTTGATCGACAACACCTTTGCCACGCCGTTTCTCAGCCGGCCGATCGAGCTTGGCGCCGACATCGTGATGAACTCGGCGACCAAATGGATCGGCGGCCACGGCATCGCGATCGGCGGCGTCATCGTCGATGGCGGCCATTTTGATTGGCACGATTCCGGCAAGTTCCCGGTCCTGACCGAGCCCTATGCCGGCTATCACGGCATCGTCTTCGACGAGCAGTTCGGCCAGGCCGCCTTCATCATGCGCGCCCGCACCGAGGGCTTGCGCGATTTCGGCGCGTGCCTGTCGCCGACCAATGCATTCCAGCTGCTGCAGGGCGTCGAGACGCTGGGCGTGCGCATGGAACGCCACATGAGCAATACGCTCGCGGTGCTGGAATTCCTGAAGTCCAACAAGGCGGTCGAATGGGTGCTGCATCCCGCACTGGAAAATCACCCCGACCATCAATTGGCGCTGCGGCTGCTGCCGAAGGGCGCCGGTTCGATCGTCAGCTTCGGCATCAAGGGCGGCCGGCCCGCGGGCAAGAAATTCATCGAGACGCTGCGCATGGTCAGCCACCTCGCCAATGTCGGCGACGCCAAGACGCTGGTGATCCATCCGGCCAGCACCACGCATCAGCAGATGGACGCCGCGCAGCTCAAGGCCGCCGGCGTCGGCGAGGAACTGGTGCGGCTATCGGTCGGCATTGAAGCCGCGGCTGATATCATCGACGATCTCGGCCAGGCGCTCCGCGCATCGCAGAAGGTGTGAGCCATGCAACTGTCAGTGAAGGGCATCGATACGTTCATTGCCACCGGCGGCCGGCCGTTCGATCCATCCCTGCCCGCGGTCGTAATGCTGCATGGCGCGGGTTTCGATCATTCGACCTGGGCGCTGCACAGCCGGTGGTTCGCCCATCACGGCTATGCCGTGCTGGCGCCGGATCTGCCGGGCCATGGCCGTTCGTCCGGCAACGCGCTGCCGACGATATCGGACATGGCCGACTGGACCGCAGCGCTGCTGGATGCGGCCGGCGCGCCAAAGGCAAAACTGGTCGGGCACTCCATGGGATCGCTGATCGCGCTGGAAACCTCGGCGCGTCATCCGGACAAGGTTTCAGGACTCAGCCTGATCGGCACCGCCGCCACGATGACGGTCGGCCCCGACCTGCTCAAGGCCGCGGAGTTCAACAATCCCGATGCGATCGACATGGTCTCGATCTGGGGTCTTGGCTTCAAGGCCGAACTCGGCGGCAGCCTCGCGCCGGGGTTATGGATGCATCAGGGCGCCCAGCGCGTGCTGCAGCAGACCCGTCCGGGCGTGCTGTACAACGATCTCAACGCCTGCAATTCCTACGAGGGTGCACTCGCGGCAGCAGCGGCCGTCAAGGTGCCCGCGACGTTCATTCTCGGCGAGCGCGACATGATGACGCCTGCGAAAGCCGGCAAGGCGCTGGCGGCGGCAACGCCGAATGCGCGCGTCGTGGTGCTGCCCGGCGCCGGCCACATGATGATGGTCGAAGCGCCGGATGAATTGCTGGCGGCATTGCAGCAGTAGTCGCGCTCGAATAAAGGTCGCCTTTTCCTTCTCCCCTTGTGGGAGAAGGTGGCATAGGCGGCCTTCGGCCGCCGTTCTTAGAACGCCGATGCTTCGCATCGGCTATGGCGCCGGATGAGGGGTCTTTATCCTCATCCCAAATCTTAGCGTGAGGAGAGAACCCCTCACCCGTCTTCGCTTCGCGAAGCCACCCTCTCCCACAAGGGGAGAGGGAAAAAGAGCTACTGCCTCGCCGCAGGCTTCCGTTCGACCGGGTGAATATCCATCGCCCGCAACCTTCCCATGCGCAGCACGTCCATTTCGAGCTTGCGATCGATGCGGTCGCGGTCGAGTGCGCGGATCAGGTCGTCGACGCCGTTGATCTCGACGCCGTCCAGTTTGATCACGACATCGCCCGGCAACAGGCCGGCCTGCGCCGCCGGGCTATCAGCCTCGATCTGCGCCAAAAGCGCGCCCATTGTGTTGTCGACACCGGCCACCACCGCATGCCGCCGCGGAATCGGCGCGGTCTGGCCGGACACGCCGATATAGGCGCGTCGCACATAGCCGTGGCGGATGATCTCCGACAGCACGAACTGCGCGGTGTTGCTGGCGACCGCAAAGCAGATGCCTTGCGCGCCCTGAATGATCGCAGTGTTGATCCCGATCACCTCCGCCGCCGACGACACCAGTGGCCCGCCGGAATTGCCGGGATTGAGCGCGGCGTCGGTCTGGATCACGTCCTCGATGGTCCGCCCGCTCACCGAGCGGATCGAACGTCCGAGCGCCGACACCACGCCCGCGGTCACCGTCGATTCAAAGCCGAGCGGATTGCCGATCGCGACCACGAGCTGGCCGCGGCGCAGGCTTTTTGAGTTGCCGAGCGAAGCATAGGGCAGGTCCCGTGCACCGTCGGCGCGCAGCAGAGCGAGGTCAGTATCAGGATCGACGCCAAGCACGTGCGCGTCGGTGACAAAACTTTCGGTATCCCGCAACCTGATCTCTTTCGACGATCCGACGACGTGGCTGTTGGTCAGCACGAAACCATCGGGCGAGATGACGATGCCCGACCCGAGCCCGCCGCGCTCCCGCGCGGTGCGCACTTTAGGGCCGGTTTCGACGCGAACGACGGCCGGCCCGACGCGTTCGGTCACGCCGATCACGGCGTTGGAATAGGCGTCCAGCAGGGCCTGGTCACTATCGGGGGCGTGTTCGGTCGCGCGCGATGACGATCCGTCATCGGCGTTATCTGGGGTAAAATCCAACATGGCGAATTCCTTCGCCCGTCAGATGGTTACGGGATTACCTTGCCGCAAGAGCCTCAACCTCCGCGCAAACCTGCCCTGAGGCTTACGTGGCCCGCCGCAAGTTCGGCGGCTTCGTCTTGACTGGATCGAGCAGCGACCAGTCGCCCTGTTCCAGCGTGTAACCTTGCGGGAATGGCGCGCGGAGCTCCAGCCCGAGCGACCGCAGCACACGATCGTCGCGGTAATAGCATTGCAGCACGACGCGAACGAGGGTTGCTGCCGCAGCTCCGCCCGATGCACGGAATTCCTGCGCCACCGCATCGCGCCGCGCCGGATCGAGGTCCGCGAGCGGCTTGCCGGCAAGCCGCGCGAGGTGGTCGAGCGCCTCTCGTACCAGTGCGGTGTCGCGCCCGAGCGTCGCCAGCATGTCGGCCTGGATCGCGGGATCGTCGGCGCCGGGCACCTTGTACTCGTCGCTGGCGGGAATGATCATCGCCGCGACGATGCGCAGATCGTCGCGCTGGGCTGAGGTCAGTTCATTGGGTGCGGACATGGCGGCCTCAGTCGAAGAGATTGGCAAGACGTTGTTTCATCTGGTCGGCGACGTAGAGCGCGATCGCCTGGATGGTCGAGGTCGGGTTCACGCCGCCTGAGGTCACGAACACACTGCCGTCGACGATGAAGAGATTCTTCACATCATGCGACCGGCCCCATTCGTTGACCACCGAGCGCGCCGGATCGGTCCCCATGCGCGCGGTGCCGAGCAGATGCCAGCCGCCCCACGGGATCGGGTCGTTGATGCAGAGGTCCGTGGCACCCGCGGCTTCGAGAATTTCCTTACCCCGCGCCAGTCCGTGCGCCATCATCCTCCGGCTGTTTTCGCTGATCGTGTAGTCGATCTTCGGTGCGGGAATGCCGTGGCTGTCCTTCAGCACGGGATCGAGCGTGACGCGGTTGTGTTCCTCGGGCAGATCCTCGCAAATCGCAGAGACACCGAGCCGATGGCCATTGAGCTTGCGGAAGACGCGGTGATGATCCGCACCCCACGGCAAGATGCCCTTCTGCTCGCTCGCGACGGCTTCGAACACCGGCCCGGCCCCGCGGCCGAACTGGATGCCGTAGCCGCGCACGAAGCCGCGCAACAGATCGGTGTCGTAAAACTCCTTGCTCCAGAGGCAAGTTGGCGGCGCGCGGTTAGAGTCGGTCGGCTCCTTCACGAAGCCGTAGATTTGCGCATAGGGATGGAACATCAGGTTCTTGCCGACCAGGCCGGACGAATTGGCGAGGCCATTCGGAAAACGGCCGGAGACCGAATTCAAGAGCAGCCGCGGCGTGCCGACGCCGTTGCAGGCGATGATCACAACCTCGGCGGGCTGGAACTGCTCGACACCATCCTTGTCGTAGTAGACGACGCCCGAGGCCATGCCGTGCTCGTTGGTCAGGATCTCACGGACGCGGCAATGGGTTTTCAGCTCGACGCCGGCACGGATCGCGTGCGGCCAATAAGTGATGTCGGTTGACGCTTTTGCGCCTTGCGCGCAGGCCGGCGTGCAATGGCCGAGATTGATGCAGCGCGCCCGGCCCTCGTAGTCCATCGTCGCGACCGTGGTGTCCGACGGCCACCAGTGCCAGCCAAGCTTGTTCATGGCCTTGCCGATCAGCGGGCCGGAGAGCCCGAGCGGCTGCGGCGGCATCGGCGGGCGCGTCAGCGGCGAACGCGGGTCGCCCGATAGGCCCGAGACGCCCATCATCCGGTCGTTTTCTTCAAAGAACGGGGTCAGCGCGTCGTAATCGATCGGCCAGTCGTCGGCGACGCCGTCGAGCGTCTTCACCTTGAAATCGGACGGATGCAGCCGCGGCCAATGCGCGGTGTACATCACCGTCGAGCCGCCGACGCCGTTGAAATTCACCACCTTGATCGGCGAGTTGTCGTCGTTGATCGGGTAGTCCTCGGGCCGACCGCGAATGTTCGGGCTGGTCGACCAGTCGCCGTAGAATTTTGCTTCCCAGTCACGCCCGGTGCTCGGATATTCGGAAGAATTCATCCAGCCGCCCTGGTCGAGGCAGAGAATATGCATCTTGGTATCGGCTAGGCTCCAGGCGACGGCTGCGCCGGAAGCACCGGCGCCAATTATCAGGACGTCAACGGGATCGTTCATTCGGGTTCCTTGAAAGTCTCTCTTCCGTCATTGCGAGCGAAGCGAAGCAATCCATTCTTTCTTTTTGTGGGAGCATGGATTGCTTCGTCGCTACGCTCCTCGCAATGACGGCCTAATCCACAATCCTTACCGGCAGCGCACGGATGCCGCGGATGAAATTCGAATAGAGCCGCTGCGGCGGACCGACCATCTCAAAACGAAGGTCCCTTGCCAACACTTCCTCCCAGAGAATCCGGATTTGCTGTTCGGCGAGCCGGTCGCCGACGCAGCGATGGATGCCGGCGCCGAAGGCGAGATGTTGCCGGGGTTTGGCGCGATCGACAATGAATTCGTCGGCGCGATCGATCTTGTCCTCGTCGCGATTGCCGGAGATGTACCACATCACGACCTTGTCGCCTTTTGCGATTCGGCGGTCGGCCAACTCCACATCGTTGCGCGCGGTGCGGCGCATGTGCAGCACGGGCGTGTGGTAGCGGATGGATTCGGAAACGAGATTGGGTATCAATTCGCGCCGGCTGCGCACCAGATCGAACTGCTCGGGGTTTTCGACCAGCGCCATCAGCCCGCCGGTCATGGAATTGCGCGTGGTGTCGTTGCCGCCGACGATCAAAAGCGCAATCGTCCCGATGAATTCGCGTGCCTGCAGATTTCGGGTCGCCGGCGAATGCGCCAGCATCGAGATCAAATCGAAGGTTGGTGCGGCGTCCGCGCGGGCATCCCATAATTTGCGGAAATATTCGCCCATTTTGGTGAGTTCGGCGATGCGTTCCACCGCCGAATGCACGACGGCGTCTGATGCCTCGATATTGGCGATCGCGACATCGGACCACCAGGTCAGCCTCTCGCGGTCCTCCCAGGGAAAGTCGAACAGCGTCGCCAGCATCATGTTGGTGAGATCGGTCGAGACCCGCGCCACCCAGTCAAACGTCTCGTGGCGCGGCAGCGCGTCCAGCACGTCCGAGGTCCGCTTGCGGATCAGCGCCTCGAGGTTGGCGAGGTTTGACGGCGCCACGATGGGAGCAACGGTGCGGCGATGCGCGGTATGGCCCGGCGGATCCATCCGGATAAAGTTGGCAAACTCCTGGCCGAGCGGCTGATCGGTGATCTGGATACCGCCGAGTTCCGAGCTCGACGAATAATTCTCGTGGTCGAGCTCGACGGCAAAGATGTCGTCGTAGCGCGTTACCGACCAATACGGCCCGAACGGCGAGGCCTCACAATAATGCACGGGATCGTCGCGGCGCAGCTGGGCGAATAGCGGCCGCCAATTGTCGTCCTGGTACAAATGGGGATCGCTGACGTCGATCGAGGCCAGCTTGCGCAGCGCCTGGGCCATCGTGTCCCTCCCCTGTTTCCGTCGCCGCTTGCCGGGCGCTCCTGCCTTCGACGATAGGGGCAGACATGGCCATGAGTAAAGGCGCGAGAGGCCGCCCGGCGGCAAACCTGCAACCCTGCCACGCGTCCAGGCGGGGTTTGTCCACCGGCGCAAGAACAGATAGTTTTGGTGCCAAGGACATACATTGAGAACAGACTTGGGAGCAACGCCGATTCCGGATCTTGACGTCATCATCATCGGCGCCGGCCTTTCCGGCATGTACCAACTCTACCGGCTGCGCGAACAGGGCTTGCGCGTGCGCGTATTCGAGGCGGGCACCGATGTCGGCGGTACCTGGTACTGGAACCGTTATCCCGGAGCACGCTTCGATTCCGAGAGTTATTCCTATGGCTATTCCTTCTCCAAGGAGTTGCTGCAGGAATGGGACTGGTCCGAGCATTTTGCAGGCCAGCCGGAAACATTGCGCTACTGCAAATACGTCGCCGACAAATTCGGCCTGCGCCGGGACATCCAGTTCGAAAGCCGGGTCACGGCCGCCCATTACGAGGAAGAAACCCGGAGCTGGACGATCACGCTGGAAGACTGCAGCCGCTTCACCTCCCGCTTCCTGATTACGGCGATCGGGCCGCTCTCGACGCCTACGCTGCCGCGAATCGAAGGTCTTGGCGATTTCAAGGGCGCATCGTTCCACACCGCGCGCTGGCCCAAGGAGCCGGTGGATTTCACCGGCAAGCGCGTCGCTGTCATCGGCACCGGCGCAACCGGCATCCAGACCATCCAGACCATCGCCAGCCAGGTCGAACATCTGACGGTGTTCCAGCGGACGGCGAATTGGGCAGCGCCGCTGCACAACGGCAAGATCGACGCCGAGACGCAGAAGAAAATCAAGGCCGGCTATCCCGAGATATTTGCCCGCTGCCAGGAGACTTTTGCCTGCTTCGTCCACACGCCTGATACGCGCGGCGCGTTCGAGGTGTCCGACGAGGAGCGCGAAGCCAACTATGAGCGGCTCTATGGCGAGCGCGGCTTCGGCATCTGGCAGGGGAATTTCAGGGACATCCTGATCGACCGCAAGGCGAATGCGACGATCAGCGATTTCGTTGCACGGAAAATCCGCCAGCGGGTAAAAAAACCTGAGGTCGCCGAGAAGCTGATCCCGAAGAACCATGGGTTCGGCACACGGCGGCTGCCGCTGGAGACGTTTTACTTCGAGGTCTACAATCAGGACAATGTCGAGCTGGTCGACATCAAGGAGACACCGATCGAGCGGATCACGCCTGCGGGCATCAAGACCAGCGCGAAGGAATTCGAGTTCGACATCATCATCTATGCGACCGGGTTCGACGCGCTCACCGGCAGCTTCGACAAGATCGACTTCCGCGGCGTCAATGACGCGCGGCTGAAGGAGAAGTGGAAGCACGGGCCGCAGACTTACTTAGGCATCATGGTCCACGAATTCCCCAACATGATGATGCTGATGGGGCCGCACACCGCGCTCGGCAACATTCCGCGCAGCATCGAATACAGCGTCGATTGGGTGACCGGGCTGGTACGCTTTGCGATGGACAATAAATTGACGCTGATAGAAGCGACCACGGCCGGTGTGGATTCATGGACCGATCACGTCAAGGCGCTCGGCGTCGGGCTGTTGTCCAACGAGATCGATTCCTGGATGACCGGCATCAACTCCAACGTCGAAGGCAAGCAAACCCGCATCATCGCCCGCTACAGCGGCAGCGCCCCGGCCTATCGCGCGCGGTGCGACGAGGTCGCTGCGAAGGGATATGATGAATTGAAGCTGGGGTAGTTTTCTAATGTCGTCCCGGCCTTGAGCTCAGATGCGCAATTGCGCATCGGGGGACCCATACGCCGCAGCGCCAATTGTTTTCGCACGCTGTTCAACGGCGTCGCTTCAACAATAGATGACCGGGGTTATGGGTCCCGGCTCAAGGCCGGGACGACGCGGAGAGATTTGCGTAATCACCACGCATCGATACACGGCCGCTTGCGGCCGCTGCGCGACTCCGGCTTCGGCACCGAGCGCAGCCCCGACATGATCCAATGCCTGGTGTCAGCGGGATCGATCACCTCGTCGATCTCGAGCACGGAGGCTATCGAGACTGCCTTGCCGTTGGCATAGAGTTCGGCGACCTTGGCCTTGTAGTATTTCTCGCGCTCCTCGGGATCGGCGATGGCTTCCATTTCCTTGCGGAAGCCGAGCCGCACATAACCTTCCAGGCCCATGCCGCCGAATTCGCCGGTCGGCCACGCCACCGTGAAGAACGAGGCATGGAAGCCGCCGCCGATCATGGCCTGCGCGCCGAGTCCATAACCCTTGCGCAGCACGATGCCGAACAACGGCACGGTGAGGCTGGCGCCTGTCACGAACATGCGCGCCACGTGGCGCACGATCGCGGTCTTTTCGGCCTCGGGCCCGACCATGAAGCCCGGCGTATCGCACAGCGACACGATCGGAATGTCGAAGGCGTCGCACAGCTGCAGGAAGCGCGCCGCCTTGTCACCGGCCGCAGCATCGATCGCGCCGCCAAGATGCTTTGGATTGTTGGCGATCAGCCCGAACGGTTTTCCCTCGATGCGGATGAACGCCGTGATCATGCCGACGCCGAAATCGCGGCGGATTTCCAGTACCGAGCCCTCGTCGGCGAGGAGGTCGATCACGGTCCTGATGTCGTAGACCCGCAGACGGTTCTCCGGGATCGCGCGCCGCAGCAGCCGCTGGTCCGGCGCCTTCCAGTCCGTCACCGTACCCTGGAAATACGACAGATATTTTTGCGCGGCGGAGGTTGCTTCCGCTTCGTCCTCGACCAAGATATCAATCACGCCGTTCGGCGACTGGAACGACACCGGGCCGACTTCGGCCGGATGATAGACGCCAAGCCCGCCGCCTTCGATCATCGCCGGCCCGCCCATGCCGATCGAGGCGTTTTTGGTGGCGATGATCACGTCGCAACAGCCGAGCATCGCCGCATTGCCGGCAAAGCAATAGCCGGAGACGACGCCGATGACAGGCACCAGTCCCGACAGTTTTGCGAATTGCACAAAGGACGGCCCGTCGAGGCCGGTCATGCCGAGCCGGTCGGTATCGCCGGGACGGCCGCCGCCGCCCTCGGCGTAAAACACCAGCGGCATCCGCCATTGTTCGGCGAGCCCCAGCATGCGGTCGATCTTCTTGTGGTTCATATGACCCTGGGTGCCCGCCAGCACGGTGTAATCATAGGAGATCACCATGCAGCGGGCGCCTTCCGCGCCGAATTTTTCCGCGTTCACGGTGGCGACGCCGGAGATCAGGCCGTCAGCCGGCGTGTTCTGGATGAGGTCGTCGACCTTGCGCCGCCGACGCTGCGCCGCGATCGCGAGCGAGCCATATTCGACGAACGATCCTTCATCGACGAGCTGCGCGAGGTTTTCGCGCGCCGTGCGCTGGTTGGTCTTGCGACGGCGCTCGACCGAGGCGGGCCGGTTCTCGTCCAGCGTGATGGCGTGGCGCGCGATCAATTCGGCGAGGTCAGGGCGGATGTGGTCGAGATCGACATCCTCTTCTTCCGCGACGTCATGCGCATCGATCTCGGCCGGTTCGAGAAACAGGATGGCCTCGTCCTGCATCAGGGTGACGCCGGCGTCGGCAGCAATCTTCGTTACCTTGCCGCCGTGCGGCGCGGTCACCAGATGCTCCATCTTCATGGATTCGAGCACAGCAATTTGCTGGCCCGGACGGACGAGATCTCCTTCCCGCACCTCGATCGCAACGATCGTACCCTGCAGCGGCGCCGGTACCGGGACGGAGCCGGCCGGACCGGCTGACCCGGCCGAGGCTTCGCGGGCCTCGGGGATGGTTACGGCAGCGCCCGCTTCCAACAACTCGGGCGCGGAAAGATCGTTCGCCGCGTGGACCAATGCGGCGACATGGGTATCGATGAAGCCGGTATTGATCCGGTTGGCAACGAAATCCGGATGCGCCAGCACCGCGCCGAGGAACGGGATATTGGTCGCGACGCCGCCGATGCGGAATTCGCGCAACGTGCGCGTGGCCTTCTGCACCACATCGGTCCAGTTCGGGCCGGTCGCATGCACGATGACCTTGGCGAGCAGCGAGTCGAAGGCGGCACTGGTTTTGTAGCCGGAACAGCCGAACGTATCGACGCGCACACCGGGGCCGGCCGGCAGATCGAACATCGAAAGCGTGCCGCCGGTCGGCTTGGTGACGCCGTTCTCGTCCATCACTTCCATGTTGACGCGCAGCTGCATCGCATAGCCGCGCGGTTTTGGAATATAGGCCTGCGCCAGGCCGAGCGAGCCCAGCGTGGCGCCGCCGGCGACCGCAAGCTGCGCCTGCACCAGATCGACGCCGAGCACCTCCTCGGTCACGGTGTGCTCGACCTGCAGCCGCGGATTGGCCTCGATGAAGGCGAAAGCCGGCGCATCGCCTTCGGCGTCGCCGTCGACCAGGAATTCGAAGGTGCCGAGATTGTCGTAGTTTGCGGCGCCGGCGAGTTCCCGGGCGGCGTCAATGATCCGCGTGCGCAGACTGTTGCTCAGGGACGGGCTCGGCGCCACCTCGATCAGCTTCTGGTTACGCCGCTGGATCGTGCATTCACGTTCCCACAGATGGCTGATCGCGCCATGGTGGTCGCCGATGATCTGCACTTCGATATGGCGGGCGTTGCGAATCAGGCGCTCGACATAGACGCCGTCGCTGCCGAAGGCCGCTTTGGCCTCGGACTGGCAGCGCGCATAGGCCTCTTCCAGCCTGGCGGTGTCATCGACGATCCGCATGCCCCGCCCGCCGCCGCCGGCGATGGCCTTGATCATGACGGCGCCACCGGCGCCCAGCGACGCGAAGAAGTCCTTGGCCTGATCGAGCGTCGTCGGGCCGCTGGTACCCTCGATGATGGGCACGCCAGTCTCTTTTGCCAGCGCCTTGGCCTTGGCCTTGTCGCCGAACAGATCCAGCGCCTCCAGCGACGGGCCGACGAAAGTGATGCCCTCTTCCGCACAACGCCGGGCGAGCAAGGTGTTTTCGCTGAGAAAGCCGTAACCGGGATGCAGTGCATCGCAGCCGGTGGCTTTGGCGGCGGCGACGACGGCTTCGATATCCAGATAGGCCCGCGCGCCCCGCCCCGGGATTTCATGCGCCGCGTCGGCCGCGCGGACATGCAACGACAGCGCGTCGTCGGCGGGGTAGATCGCGACGGTGGCAAGGCCGGTCTCGCCCGCGGCCCGCGCGATACGAATGGCAATCTCGCCGCGATTGGCGATCAGGAGTCTATTGAAAGGCATAAGAACTTCCGCAAAAGGATTATCGATCCTTCATGGTCGGATCGAGCACGATACGCAAGGACTCTCCCAGCGCATTGAATGCCAATGAGACCACCAGAATGGCAAGCCCCGGGGCATACATCTGCTCCGGCGCGATTTCCATATACTGATAGGCGCGGGCCAGCATGGCGCCCCAGCTCGGGTTTGGCGGCTGGATGCCGAGCCCGAGGAAGCTGAGGCTGGCCTCCGCCAGCAGCGCTGCCGCCAGCAGCAGCGTGACCTGCACGATCACCGGCTGCAGGGCGTTCGGCAGCACGTGCTTCCACAGGATATGCCAGGCCGGCGCCCCAAAACACCTGGAGGCGTCGACATAGAGCTCCTGCCGCACGATCAGCGTCCGTGCGCGGACGATTCGCGCCAGCGCCGGGAACATCACGATGCCCACGGCAATCATGCCATTGGTGAGGCCGATGCCGAGCGCGCCGGTGACAGCGATCGCCAGCACGATCGCCGGGAATGACAGGAACGTATCGATGATCCGGCTGATGATGTCGTCAGTCCAGCCGCCGAAGAATCCGGCGGCCAGCCCGACCGGCAGGCCGATCGCAACCGCGACGCTGACCGCGAGCAGGCTGGCATACACCGTTGCCGGCGCGCCGTAGATCAGCCGGCTGAAGATGTCGCGGCCGAGATCGTCGGTGCCGAGCAGATGCCCGGGCCCCGGGGCCGCCAGCATGTTGTTGGCGTCCTGCGCGGTCGGCAGATAGGGCGCGATCCAGGGCGCGCCGATTGCGACGATCACCAGCACCAGCAGCACCAGGATTGCGAGCGCGGCGCGCAGATCACCCGCCAGCCAGCGGAAAAACCGCCGCAGCCGGCTCGGCTGCACCAGTCGTTTGGGGGGTTCGAGCGCCAAATCCGTCATTGTTCGATCCGGGGATCAACGGCCGCGCACAGCAGGTCCGCAATCAGGTTCACCAGAATGACCACAATCACCATCGTGAACACCACGCCCTGCACGATCGGAAAATCGCGCTGGATCGCGCCGCGCACGATCAGGCTGCCGAGGCCGGGAATCGCAAACACGGCTTCAATGACCACAGTCGCCGCCAGCATGCGGTTGACCAGGATGCTGATGATCGTGAACAGATTGACGCTGACATTCTTCAGCCCGTGCTGCCACAGGATGCGCGTCATCGAGAGGCCCTTGGCATGCAGCGTCCGCACATATTGCGACGACAGCACTTCCAGCAGCGAGCCCCGCAACTGCCGCGCCACCTCGGCCATGCCGTAGGCGGCAATCGCAATGCCCGGCAGCAGCGCATGCCGGATCGCCTCGATGGGCGAAACGCTGAAGGATTTCGCGCCGGTCGCCGGCAGCCAGTTCAGCTTCAGCGAAATCTCGGCGACAAGAATCATCGCCAGCCAAAAGCCGGGAATCGCGACCCCGAGCGAGGCGATCATGCTGACCGTCTTGTCGACCCAGCCATCGGGCTTGATCGCGGCGATCACGCCCATTGGAATTCCCGTGACCAGCGCCAGCACCAGTGCGATCGCCACAATCAGAAGCGTGTTGGGAAAGGCCCGCGAGATCGAGGTCGCGACCTTCTCGCCCGTCAGCAGTGATTGCGAGAGGTCGCCTTGCACGACATTCGCCAGCCACGCGCCATACTGCACCAGGAACGGCCGGTCGAGACCGTAGATCTTCCGGATTTCGGTAATGCGGGCGTCGGTCGCGTTGTCGCCGGCCAGCGTCACCGCGATGTCGCCGGGCACCAGTTTGAGCAGCGCGAACACCATGAACGTCGCGAGCAGGATCACGGGCAGCGCCTGCAGCAGGCGCCCGCCGATGACCCTTGCCGGACTCCGTCGCGCCATACCGTTAGCTCTCCAGCCAGACGTCGTCGTATTTCGGCTTACCCAGCAGGTTCGGCCTGTAGCCCTGCACCTTCTTGTTCATGGCGACCAATTCGAACTGGAACGCGAGCGGCGCCACGAAGGCGTTTTCCATCACCAAACGCTGCACGGTCGCGAACGCCTTGCGGCGCAGCTCGATGTCTTCCGACGCCCGCGACTCCTTGATCGCGGCTTCGAGCTCCGGCGGCACCGCGCCCCGGCCGCCATTGTAATAGGCGTCCTTGGTGAACATCAGCGAATAGGTGAGGCTCGGATCGGGCCGCCCGGTCCAGGCCGCGAGAATGCCGGAGCCGCGCTTCTCGGCGCCGAAGAACGCGGCGGAGGCTTCCGCGATCGGCGCATTCAAGAAGCGCACATTCATTCCGGCCTTGCGGAACTGCTCGATCAGGATCTCCTGGCGCTGCACCGAATCCTGATCGGGATAGCCGACCAGCTCGATCGGCAAGCCGTCCTTGAAACCGGCTTCGGCGAGCAGCTTCTTCGCCTTGTCGGGATCGTGAGGATAAAGCCCGGCGACCGACTTGTCGTAGGCCCAATGCGCTTTCGGCAAGTTCATGTAAGCGGGCTCGGCCAGGCCTGCGAGCGCCGCCTTGACGAAGGTTTCGCGGTCGATCGCGAAATTGAAGGCCTGCCGCACCTTGATGTTGTCGAACGGCGGTTTTGCCCAGTTCAGGAAGATCTGGAACACGTAGAGCGTCGGACCGTTGAAGATCTTGATGTTGCTGGCGCGCTCCACGATCGCCTTCTGCCGTGGCGGCAGCTGGTACATCAGATCGTTCTGGCCGACGGTCACCGAACGTGAGCCGGTCGTCAATTCCGGAATGATCGAGAACTCGATACCGTCAGGGTAAGGACGGTTCGGCTTCCAGTATTTCTCGTTGCGCTTGATGACGATCTTCTCGCCGTCCGCCCAGCTGACGAAGGCGTAGGCGCCGGCGCCGACCGGCGTGCGCGCGACGTTGCCCGCTGCACTGGCCTTGACCGCGGCCGGCGATACCATCATGCCGGCGCGGTCGGAGAGAATGCCGGGCAACGCTGCGTCGGGTGTGCTCAGCTTCAACGTGAGCTGCAACGGACCGGTCACCGCAGCCGATTCCATCGCGGCAAGATCAGCCTTGATGTTGGATTTCGGATCGCTCTTGTTGCGCTCCAGGTTGAACTTGACGGCCTCGGCATCGAGCGGCGTACCATCGTGGAACGTCACACCGGAGCGGATGTTGAGCACGAGTGTGGTCGGGTCCGAAAAGCTCCAGCTCTCGGCGAGGCCGGGCTTCGGCTTTAGCGTCTCGAAATCCCATTCCGTCAGCGTGTCGTACATCGTGAACAGGAAGGCATGGTCCGAACCGGCGCCGCCGGTTGCGGGGTCAAGGCTCGACGGATTAGCAGGCGCCGAGATGCGCAGGATCCCGCCGCGCTTCGGCGCGCCTTGCGCGAATGCGTGGCCGCCGAGGGTTGCACCAGCCAGCGCGCCCGATATCAGCGCCATTACCTCGCGTCGCGTCGTCTGTGTCATGGCAATTCCTCCGGCGGTTTTTTGTTAGTTCGGTGAAAAATTCGGGCGGTGGGCGAAATGGCAGGCGACCCAGTGATCGGGCATCAGCTCGCGCCAGTCCGGCGTCTTTTCGGCGCAGACGGCTTGCGCATACTGGCAGCGGGTACGAAAGCGGCATCCGGACGGCGGATCGATCGGGCTTGGGATTTCGCCCTGCAGGACGATCCGATTGTTGCCGCGCATGGTCGACGGCAGCGGCCGTGGCTCCGCGGACAGCAGCGCCTGGGTATAGGGGTGCAGCGGCCGTTCGGAGACTTTTTCCGTCGGCCCCAATTCGACAAAGCGACCAAGATACATCACGGCGATGCGCTCGCTGATGTGGGACACCACCGCGAGATCGTGGGTGATGAAAACGTAGGTAAGCCCGAGATCGCGCTGCAGTTCGGCGAACAGATTGAGCACGTCGCCGCGGATCGACATGTCGAGCGCGGCGACCACCTCGTCGCAAACGATCAGTTTGGGGCGCAGCGTGAGCGCGCGGGCAATCACCACGCGCTGCTTCTGGCCGCCGGACAGCTGGTGCGGATAGCGCTCGCCGAGGTCCTGCGGCAGACCGACCCGGTCCATCGCCTCATGCGCCCGCTGCAGCCGCTCGGCCTTCGATCCTGCGCGCGCCAGTTCGAGCGGCTCCAGCACCGACGATAGTATCGTCATGCGCGGGTTCAGCGCGGCATTCGGGTCCTGGAAGATGATCTGGTAGTCGCGGCGATGGCTTTGGAACTGCTGCCGCGGCATCGCCAGCGGATCGACGCCATTATGCAGGATCGCGCCGCCGCTGGGTTTCAGCAGGAACACCAGCGCACGGCCGATCGTGGTCTTGCCCGATCCGGATTCGCCGATGATGCCAAAGGTCTCGCCGCGGCGAACGTCAAAGCTGACGCCGTCGACCGCCTTCACGATGGCGCGGCGATCGGTGGTTTGAAAGCCGACCTGCAGGTCGCGCACCGAAACGATGGCGCTATCGGCGGCGTGCGGCGTCATGGGTTGGCCACCATCGCAGCGATCGGTGCCGTCGCCGCGTGCTGCAAGGCACCGGGCAGATCGAGTTCGCGAAACCGCCAGCATCGAACCTTGCGGCCGTTGCCGGCATCGAGCAGCGCCTGCTCTTTCTCGCAGCCTGCGATCGCATGCGCGCAGCGCGCCTTGAAGCGGCAGCCGTTGGGCATGTCCATGATCGAGGGCACCCGGCCCGGGATCGACGGCAGCTTGCCGTGCCGCGGGCTCAGATGCGGCAATGAACGCAACAGCCCGGACGTGTAGGGATGCAGCGGCCGGACCAGCGCGTCATCCACCGCGGCGTCCTCGATCACCTCGCCCGCATACATCGTAATCATTCGCGTGCAGGTCTCGGCGACGACACCGAGGTCGTGCGTGATCAGCATCAGCGCCGTATTGGAGGTTTCGCTGAGGTCGCGCAACAGTTCCAGGATCTGCGCCTGCACGGTGACGTCGAGCGCCGTGGTCGGCTCGTCCGCGATCAACAGTTGCGGCCCGCAGATCAGGGCCGCCGCGATCATCACGCGCTGGCGCATACCGCCGGAAAGCTGGTGCGGATAATCATCGATACGGCGCTCGGGCGAAGCAATGCCGACCCGGCGCAGCATATGAAGCGTCCGCTCCCTCGCCTCTTCCTTGGTGACGCCGGTATGAACGCGCAGCGTCTCGGCGATCTGATGGCCGACCGTAAACACCGGATCGAGCGCGCTCATCGGCTCCTGAAAGATCATCGCAATGCGCCGGCCGCGGATCGCCCGCATCTCCCGGGTGCTGCAGGACGCCAGATCGGTGCCATCGAAGTGGATCGATCCGTCGAGCCCGGCAAGGTTGTTCGGCAACAACCGCAGGATCGACAGGCCGGTGATGGTCTTACCGCAGCCGCTTTCGCCGACAATGCCGACGCGCTCGCCGGGGGCGATGTCGAAATCGATCTTGCGGGTCGCCTGCCAGACGCCATGCGAAGTCTTGAAGCGGATGCCGAGGCCGCGCACCGACATCAGCGCCTGCGGGCCGCCCGCAACCGCTTCCGATCCGCGCTGTGCCGGCTGGGCCGCTGCCATCAACCCGCCGCCCGCTTCTTCTCTTTCACGAGCTGTTCCTCCATCAGCATCTCGGTTCCGATGATGCCCTCGCGGGCCAGCTGATCGATCTCGGCATCGGAAAGCCCGAGCAACCCGCCGAGTATTTCCTGATTGTGTTCGCCGAGCGTCGGCGGCGGCGTTCGGATCGGAAACGGTCTTTCGCCTTCGCGGAACGGCATCGAGGGCTGCGGATGTTTTCCGATGAACGCACGGTCGATTTCCTGGATAAAGCCGCGCGCATGCAGCTGCGGATCCTGCAGCAGCTCCATAGGCAGCCGCGCGACGCCTGATGCGATGCCCGCCGCCTGCAACGCCGTCATCGCCGCTTCCGGGTCGCGTGCCGACGTCCATGCATTGATAGCGGCCTCGATCTCGCGCTCGATGGCACGCCGTCCCACCGCCGTCTTCAGCCAGGCATCGGTGGCCCAATCGGCGCGGCCGAGCAGCTTCGCAAGCCTTGGCCACACCGCATCGCTGGAAACCGCGACCACGATCCAGTTGTCGGCGCCGGCGCAGGGGAAGCAGCCATGCGGTACGAAATCCGGATGGCGGTTGCCGTACCTGACCGGCTCCTTGCCGTCGATCGAATGCGCCACGATCCAGGGCGCCGCAAACGGCATCATGCATTCGATCTGCGCCAGATCAATGAACTGGCCCTTGCCGGTGAGCCTGGCGTGGATCAGCGCGGTGAGCACCGCGGCGCAGCCGTTCAGTCCGCCGACGGCATCGCCGAACGCCGTGTGGCTCATGACCGGTGGGCCATCGGGATCGCCGACCACGCTCGGCAGGCCCGAGCCTTGTTCAAGTGTCGAGCCATAGGCGCGGCAATCGCGGTGCACGCTGCCGGCGCCGAACGCCGACATCGACATCATGACGAGCTTCGGATTGAGCTTGCTCAGCACCTCATAGCCGAGCCCGAGCTTTGGCAGCACCTCGGCGGAATAATTGTCGACGACAACGTCGGCATCGGCCAACAGCCGTTTTGCGAGATTAAGGCCCTGCGGCCGCGTCAGGTCGAGCGTGATGCCGCGCTTGTTGCGGTTCATGATGCAGTAGCGCACCGATTTCTCGTACATCTGCTCGAGAACATAGGCCGGACGCCGGTCTACCCCACGCCACCAATCCGGATATTGCGTGGCCTCGATCTTGATGACGTCGGCGCCGAGATCGGCCAGCGTGCGCGTGCAGATCGGGCCAGCCCAGCCCATCGAGAAATCGATCACGCGGATGCCTTCCAGCGGCAGGCGGTCTGATCCCTGCTCTGCTGGCACCGGCACGCGTTTTGCGGCCTCGCTGACATGCGCGCAGCCGAGCATTTGCTCGCCGATATCGGGAACCGCGCCGCCGCGACGTGGCGGTGTTCCGGTCAAGCGTTGCGTCGAGCCCGCCGTAAAGCCGGTTTCGTCGCCTATCATGATCGGCACGATCGCGCCACGCACCTTCTTCTCTTCGTCGGCGATGAGGTCGCCGACATCGGGTACCGGCACGATCGGAATCTTGCGGCGCAGGCTCTCGGCGAACCATTCCTGCGCGGTGCGCTGTTTCAGCCGCGGAATGATCTTGGCCTCGATGTCAGCAATATGCTGCAGGCGATCGACGCCCATGGACAGCGCCGGATTGTCGCGCAATTCCGGCAACCCCACCATCTCGCAAAACGACCGCCATTGCGCCGGAGTTACCGTGGTGACGCCGAGCCAGCCTTGCCTGGTTTCGTAGATGCCGGCCGGGAACGTCGGCCAGAACCTGTTAACCCCGATGCGCCGCATGATGTCGCCATGTACGAACGACTCGAACATGATGTATTCGGTCACCGCGATGCTGGATTCGAAGATGCTCAGGGAGTTCGCCCGTCCCCGCCCGTCCTGCATTCGGCCCAGCACCGAGGAAGCCGCCGCGATTAAACCCCAGAGGCCGGCGAAGATGCCGGTCTGGAAATCCGGCGCGTGCATCGGCGGCCCCTCAACCGACCCGACCAGCTTTACCAGTCCGGTCAGCGCACGAATCGTCGAGTCCGTCGCTTCAAATTTTGCATACGGCCCCTCACGACCGAACCAGCTTATGTCGAGATGAATAAGGCCGGGGTTGCGCTGCTTGATCGCTGCGAGATCGACGGCCGGACAGTTCGCCGCATCGATGTCGCGGCCGTCGAGCAAAATGTCGCACGCCGCGATCAGTTCGGTCAGGCGCGATGAAGCGTCGGCGTCACTGCAATCGAGCGCCACGCTCGACTTGTTGAAATTAAGAAACGCAAACCAGGCGCTGTGTCCTTTCGGCGTCAACGGCGCGGTGCGGCGAATCGGGTCACCCGCGGGCGGTTCGATCTTCTGAACGGTCGCGCCGAAATCGGCGAATAACCGGGCGCAATAGCTTGTCGCCGCCGCGCTCCCAATCTCGACGATCCGCAGATGCGACAACGCGCCCATCACGCTTCCTCATGGCCAAACGACCGGCGTCATGCGCGCGCCGGTTCAGTTTTTTATTGCTGACCATGAAACCTTGCCCGCTTGTCGATGCAAGCGGAATTTTCTTCCGTGATACGGAATACGTTTGAGCGACGAAGCGCTCAGTTGCAATGCAGTTGCGCTTCGAACCAGTTTTGAAGCGAAGCCGAAAGCGGCGGCCACGCGCGTTGAAAGCCAGAAAGCTTGCCGGCATTGGCACGGTAAATGCCACGCAACTCCGTTTCGATCGCGGGAAGGTCGACGCCGGTGCAACGGCCTTCGCTGACGATCCCGCGTCCGTCGACAACCACCTCGCGTAACAGCGACGCGTTGCCTCTCGCGAACAGCAATTCAACCGGATCAACCGGCATGATCTGGTCGCGATCGAGGCGATCGAGATCGATGGTAACAAAATCTGCCGGAGCGCCGGGCGTCAACGCGCCCGTTCCTGGCGCGCCGGTCGCCTTGCGGCCATTGGCGACGGCAAGACCAAAAAACTCAGCTGGCGTCCAGGTTCGCTTGAAGCCGAGGCCACCGTGGAACATCTGCACCAGCCGCATCTCGCGCAGCACGTCGTCATCCTCATCCAGCGCCAGACCATCGACGCCGACCGCAATGGCACAGCCGCATTGGTGCGCGGCGGCGATCGGCGCGAGGCCCGAACGCAAATGCATGTTGGAACTGAAATTGGTGACGATACGCGCTCCGGACGCAGCGATCACCTCGATCTCGTCCGGCCGCGCATGAATGCAATGCGCGAGAGTCAGTCTGTCAGACAGAAAACCGATGTCGCGGAGGTAGCGAACGATACCGTCAGGGAAATGTGCATCCGCCCAGGCGCGTTGATAGATCGTTTCCAGCAGGTGCATGTGGATCCGGCGGCCGGTCAGCGCCGAATTTTCGGCGACCGCCTCGAGCAGCGGCCTTGAACACCACTGCACACCCGCCGGCCCCAACTGCACGTCGACCTTGGGGCCAGCGATCGCCGACGCGATCGCATCGGTGAGGTCGATATAAGCCTTGGGCGACATCGGCGCACGGACGAACAGTTCCTCGATCGTCTTGCGATCGTCGCTCGACAATTCGGACAGCACCGGCTCGCCATCGCCATAGACGATTGGATTCTGGTCGCGCACCGCAAGGGCGAACGCGATGCGGATGCCGACATCGGAGGCCGCCCGCGCGATCACGTTGGCTTCGTCGATCAGCGGCATGGTCCCGCTCGGCCGCGTGTAATGCACCATCATCGAAGCGCACCCTGCCCGCGCCGAACGCGCCAGCGCGGAGGCCGCGGTGAGATAGGGATCGACGGGTGTGCCGAGCGCGGATCGTAGGATCCAGCTTTCCAGCGGCATCCCGATCGCGCCAAAGGATGACGCGGTCGGCCGCGCGTGGTCGTGGGCGTTGACGAAGGCGGGAAGGATGAGGGAGCGCGGGCCAGTCGCGGGCGGCATTCCCTCATCAATGGAGGTGATCAAACCACCGTTGTGCCGCAGCACGGCGTTTTCGAGCAGACCGCGGTCAGGACCGGAGAACAGGTTGTGGGCGGTAACTGCTATAGGCATGATAGCACTCCGTCGTCATTGCGAGCGTAGCGAAGCAATCCATGCTTCCACGCGGGGAAAGATGGATTGCTTCGTCGCTTCGCTCCTCGCAATGACGTGGTTAGTTCGCGGTGTATTTTAACTCCCTTTCAGCGCGCGGCGGCAGGAATTCGCGCGAGAATATTTCCGACGCCGCCGGCGCCCGGGCAAGCTGATAGCCTTCGACGATGATGCCGATGGCGCGCGTCATGCGGTCGTCCTTGACGTCGCCGACGCCGATTTCCTTCATCTCGGCCGAGACGATCAGCTTGTCGAAGGAAAATTGCAGCCGGCGCTTTTCGACGTCGACATTGATCAGATTGTCGTAGTTCAGCGCCGCCTTCATGCCGGCGTTCTGGTCCTTTGCGACCGCGATCATGCCCTTGTTGACGGCGCGGACGAGCCCGGCGACCGCCTTCGGATTCGACGCCAGCAGCTTGCGCGATACCATCACGCCGTTGGAATAGAGGTCCAGACCGTAATCACCGAACGAAAACCATCTGTAATCCTTGTCCGGATCCTGGCGGTTCAGCACCAGGTTGAAGTAACTGGTGATGTTGAACACCAGCGCGGCGTCGATATCGCCCTTGATCAGCATCGGTTCCTGCAGGTTCGGCGCCATGTTGGAGATCTTGATCTTCTCGCCTTCCAGCTTGTTCTTCTGGGCGAACACCGGCAGGAGCCGCGTGGTCGGCGTGCCCTGCGCGCCGCCGAGCGTATGGCCCTCGAAATCCTTGATGGTTTTGATGGCGCTGGAGTTCTTGGTCACGATCGCAAACGGCGGCTGGTTCCAGATCATGTAGACCATCACCGGCGCGTCCTGCGGCTTGGTCGAAGCGTTCTGGATGATGGCGTTGACGTCGCCAAAGCCGGCGTCATAGGCGCCCGACATGATGCGCGTCACCGTCGCACCCGAGCCTTCGCCCTGGTCGATCACGACGTTGAGGCCCTCTTCCTTGAAGTAACCATTGTCCTTGGCATAGAAAAACGCAGCGTCGCTGCCTTGGGTTTTCCAGCCCAGCGTGAACTTGATGGTGGTTTCCTGGGCGTTCGCGGCGCCCGCGAACAAAGCTACTCCCAACAGCGCGGCGCTTACTTTCGTTAACATCGTGAACCTCCTCGATTGGGTTGGATGGCGTTTGGTGAAATCGTCATGTCGCGATCAGGTCGTTCTTGCGGGTGGCCCAGCCGGTGACGCGGCCCTCGATCAGCGAAAAGATCACGTAGAGCGCGACGCCGAGGCCGGCGAGCACGAACAGGCCGGCGAACACCAGCGGCACGTTGAAATTCGAGGACGCGGTCATCATCACGTTGCCGATGCCGCGGTTCGACGCCACGGTCTCCGACAGCACAGCGCCGACAAAGGCGTAGCTGATCGCAACCTTCAATGACGCAAAGAAGAACGGCATCGTGCGGGGTAGACCGACATTCCAGAGGATGTCGAGCTTGCTGGCGCCGAGCGCTTTCAGCACGTCTTCGAGTTCGGGTTCGGTGGTCGCGAGCCCCGTTGCGATATTGACGACGATCGGGAAGAAGCAGATCGACAGCGCGGTCAGCACCGCCGGCACCGAACCCGAGCCGAACCAGAGCACGAAGATCGGAACGACAGCGACTTTCGGGATCGACGAGAATCCGACCAGCAGCGGATAGGCCGTGTCGTAAGCCGTCTTGGAAACGCCGATGACGGCGCCGAGCACCACGCCAAGTCCGACACCGAGAACGAAGCCGATCATCGTCGTCGCCAGCGTCTGCAGGATATGCGGCCACAGCAGCGGAAATTTCTGGTAGAGCGTGACGAAGACTTCCGACGGCCGCGGCAGCACCAGATCGGACATCCCGGTCATCACGCAGAACAATTCCCAGGCGACAAAGAAAAGCACGATCAGTGCCGCCGACCAGGCTTTTTGTCTGACATCGCTTGCCGTCATGAGGCCGCTCCCTCGGCTGGCGCGCTGCGCGCATCGACAATGAAAGTGCGCAGCTTCTGGTTCAGCGCCACGAAGTCAGGCTCGAACGTCATCGCCACCGTGCGCGGGCGGCTGAAGGTGACCGGGCTGTCGTCGACGATGCGGCCGGGCCGCGCGCTCATCACGCAGATGCGGCTGGCCAGGAAGCCGGCCTCACGCAGATCGTGCGTCACCAGCAGCACGGTCGCCTTGTGCGTCATCCAGAGCTCTTGCAGGATCGACCACAATTCCTCGCGCGTGAACTGGTCGAGCGCGCCAAAGGGTTCGTCGAGCAGCAGCATGCGCGGCTCATGGATCAGCGCACGGCACAAATTGGCGCGCTGGAGCATGCCGCCGGAGAGCTGCCAGGGATAACGGCTGCCAAACCCCTTGAGGCCGACCTGCTCCAGCAGCGCATTGGCCTTGTCGCGGAATTCGGTCTTGCGAAGCTTTCGAAACTGCGACCGAAACGGCTCGACGATCTTGAGCGGCAGCATGATGTTCCGCTCGATCGTCATCCAGGGCAGCATGGTCGGATTCTGAAACGCCATGCCGACGCGTAGCGCCCGCGCCGCGACTTCCCGGCCACCGACGATGACGACGCCGGTGGTCGGCTGAACCAGCCCGCTGGCCAGCCGCAGGATGGTCGACTTGCCGCAGCCGGACGGGCCGACCAGCGCGACGAACTCGCCGTCGGCAATCCGAAGCGTGGTTTTCGACAGCGCCGGCACCGCGCGTTCGCCCCGTCCAAAAGTGACGGACGCGTCCGACAGCTCAATTGCGATGGGTGCAGCGGGGGCCGGAACGGGCGCCCCGGAGAATTCCGAATCTGGTTGCATGCGCATCATGGCTGGAAGTGCATGCAAGCCGGATGCCAGCAAGACTCGCGTTTGAAATCAATGGGATCACAAAAGGACGCGCAAACCAGCGGATTCCTTTTAGGCAATCCGGCCGCCAAACTGCATGCAATTCAGGCGCTCAATTGTCGCCCATTTGTGCTATGAGGGCGCATTCGAAGCACTTCTCAGGGATTCGCCGATGGCGCCTCGTTCGGCCGGCAAGAATGCGGAATCATCCGACAAGGTCGGCGTGATCTGCCGCGCGCTGCGCCGCGCCATCATCGAGCAGGCGCTGGAGCCCGGCGCGAAACTGCCCGAGGATTCCTTGGGCGAACGCTTCGGCGTCAGCCGCACCATTGCACGCCATGCGCTGGGGCAACTGGCCGCGGAAGGCCTCGTCGAACTTCGCCGCAACCGGATCGCGGTCGTGGCGACGCCAAGCTGGCAGGAAGCCCGCGACGCCTTTGATATCCGGATCGAGCTCGAACGCCTCGTGGTGCGCCAGCTCGCCGGCAAGCTGACCAAAGCCCAGATCGCGACGCTGAACGCCCATGTCGACGCCGAGGATGGCGCCCGCGACGGCACCGATGCGGTGTCCATTCGCCTTGCGACCGAATTCCACATCCTGCTCGCGCAGATGACGAACAGCCCGATCCTCGTGCGTTATGTCAGCGAAGTCGCCTATCGCTGCTGTCTCACACTATCCCTGTACAGCCGCCCGCATTCGTCGGAATGCGCGATCAATGAACATCGCGGAATTATCGCAGCCCTGGTCAAGGGCGACGAGGCCAAGGTGATGAGCCTGATGCACAGCCATCTGGATTCCGTGGCGAACCGAGCCCTGGTGGCGCCGGCGCCGCAGCGCGGCCGCGATTTGCTGGATATTCTGGCACCCTATGCCGATGAGGGCGAGAGCGAGCGCGTCGTGAAAATGCCGAAGGTCGCGCGGGTGCGGTAGGTAGCCGTCATTGCGAGCGCAGCGAAGCAATCCATATCGCAGCATAACGGATGGATGGATTGCTTCGTCGCTTCGCTCCTCGCAATGACGAAATCACGACCTACGCCTCAATCCCTCTCTGAACCAGAATACGCTCCGCACTATCATTCCAGACGTCCATCTTCACGATCTGACCGCCTTTGACGACAAAGCGATCGACATAACGGTTGCCCTCGAACGGCGTGCCGTCGATCCATTCGCCGTACAGCGTGCCGATGCTGTAGACCACGGTCTCGTCTGCCCCCGGGCAGACGTCGAAGCGGTCCATCTTCTTCTTGACCCAGCGGTAGCGCGCTGCGTTGAAGCCGGTCGGCCCGCGCGGATGATCGAACTCGCGCCCGCCGGTGAAGGTGATGATGGTGCCCGGCTTCATGTAGGCCGCTGCCGCATCCGGATCCGGGATCATCGATGCCGTGAGATAGGCTTCGACCACTTCGGCATCCGAAAGCGGGTGGTCTTGTAAGGGGAGGTCTTGGGCTTTGGCGGCAATGGACATGGCGGCTGCTCCTGATATCAGGAATACTACAATCGGGGCTCCAAATTGCATGCATATATTTTGAACAGTTTGGCCTATGAACTGCACACAATCTGGAGCTGCCTCTAAAGCGCTCTTCCGCTAGGCTCCCCTCACCTCAAACCAGCCAAGAAACAGCTAAAGTCCTGATGAGCGCGCGAACCGCCTTCGACCTGATCTTCCGCAACGCCCGGACCCGGGCTTCGGCCACCCCGGTCGATATCGGCGTATCGGAGGGGCGGATCGCCGCCATCGAGGCACATCTGGCCTGCGACGCACCCGAAATCGAGATCGGCGGCAAGCTCGCCCTCCCCGGCTTCGTCGATACCCACATTCATCTCGACAAGGCCTGCCTGCTCGGCCGTTGCGGGCACGACCATGCCACCGTGGGCGAGGCGATCGCTGCGGTCGCCGCCATGAAGCGCGATTTCACCGTCGAGGACGTCTATGCCCGCGGCGTGCGGGTGCTCGAACGCGCCATCGTGCACGGCACCACACGGATGCGCACGCATGTGGAAATTGATCCGCGCATCGCGCTGCGCGGCTTCGAGGCGGTCAAGGAATTGAAGCGCGACTATGCCTGGGCGATCGATCTGTCGATCTGCGTGTTCCCGCAGGAAGGCCTGACCAACGATCCCGGCGCGGAAGAACTCCTGATTGCCGCACTGCGCGACGGCGGCGAAGCGATCGGCGGCTGTCCCTATATGGACACCGACCCGAACGCGCATCTCGAAAGGCTGTTCGATCTCGCGCAGGAATTCGACGTCGATGTCGACCTGCATCTCGACTTCGATCTCGATCCGTCCTGGTGGCATCTGGAGGAAGTCTGCCGGCAAACCGAGCGGCGCAACTATCAGGGCCGCGTCGCGATCGGGCACGCCACCAAACTCTCGGCGTTGCCGCCGGATCGTCTGAAAGCCGCGACCGAACGGCTGGCGAAGGCCGGCGTCGCCGTCACCGTGCTGCCGGCGACCGACCTCTATCTGATGGGCCGCGACGCCACCCACAATGCGCCGCGCGGCCTCACCGTGGCGCACCGGCTGGTCGAAAACGGCGTGCTGTGTTCGGTCGCGACCAACAACGTGCTCAATCCGTTCACGCCGTTCGGCGATGCGTCGCTGCTGCGCATGGCCAATTTCTACGCCAATGTCGCGCATGCCGGGATCAGCGAGTTCGACACCTGCCTCGACCTGGTGACGGACTTGCCGGCGCGCCTGATGAACCTGCGGGATTACGGCATCGCGCCGGGCAACCCTGCCGATCTGATTATCCTCGACACCGACACCGGCGCGAACGCGATCGCGGAACTGCCCGACGTGCTGATGAGCTTCAAGAACGGGCGCCAAGTATTCGAGCGACGCCAGCCGACACTGTTTCCGCCGCAAACCTGACCTCTCGCATACGGGCATCGCACTACGCGCGATTGACGCCCCTGCCAATCCGTTGTTGTTATCGGTCAACGAAAACAACAGCCGGGCAGGAAATCATGACCAAATCATCCAAGATCAGAAGCGTTGAAACGCTCTCCTGCGACGCCGGCTGGCGCAACTATCACTTCGTCAAGATCATGACCGAAGACGGCATCGTCGGCTGGAGCGAGTACGACGAAGGTTTTGGCGCGCCCGGCGTCACCGCGGCGATCGAGCGGCTGTCGGCGCGGGTGGTCAGCAAGAACGCCTTCCAGCACGAGCGGATTTACGCGGAACTGTTTGCCGCAACGCGCCCCGCTGCCGGCGGCGTGGTGGCGCTGGCGCTCGGCGCCATCGAGAACGCGCTGCTCGACGTCAAGGCCAAGGCGCTCGGCGTGCCCTGCTATGAACTGCTGGGTGGGAAAATCCGCGACCGCGTCCGGGTCTACTGGTCGCATTGCGCAACCTGGCGCATCAACCATCCGGATTGGTTCAAGCCCGCGATCATCGATCTTGATGGTGTCAAGTCAATCGGCCGCGAAGTGCGGGAGAAACGCTTCACTGCGCTAAAGACCAACATCTTCGTCTACACCGACGGCAAGCCGCAGGGCTGGCGGCCCGGCTTCGGTTCGCCATTCGAGCCGGAGATCAACGTCGATCGCACGGTGATCCGCAATCTCTGTATGCATCTCGAAGCCATCCGCGACGGCGCCGGGCCCGATGTCGACCTGCTGCTCGACCTCAACTTCAACGCCAAGACCGAGGGCTATCTGAAGATCCTGCGCGCGATCAAGGATATGGATATGTTCTGGGTCGAGATCGACACCTTCAATCCGCAGGCGCTCGGCTATATCCGTCGCCAGAGCCCGCATCCGATCTCATCCTGCGAGACGCTGCTGGGCCTGCGCGAATTCCTGCCCTACTTCAACGAGCAGGCCATGGATGTCGCGATCATCGACACGCCGTGGAACGGGGTGTGGCAATCGATGAAGATCGCGGCCGCCGCCGAGCATTTCGAGGTCAACGTCGCGCCGCATAATTTCTACGGCCATCTCTGCACCATGATGAACGCGCATTTCTGCGCCGCGGTGCCGAATTTGCGGATCATGGAAACCGATATCGACCGGCTGGCGTGGGACCACGAACTGTTCACCCATCTGCCCGAGATCGTCGACGGCCACCTTGTCATTTCCGATCGGCCGGGCTGGGGCACCGAACCCAACGAGGAAGGCCTGCGCGCCCATCCGGCAAAGAGCAAGGGCGGCTTGTTGAATTACGGGCAGAAGAAGTAGGCGCTGGTGTAGGGTAGCGACAGGCTTAGCTTATGTCGTCCCGGCCTTGAGCCGGGACCCATACTCTGCGGCCCTCATTATTGGAACGAGGCAACTGAGACGTCCCGCAACAATTGACTTCACGGCGTATGGGTCCCGGCGTTCGCCGGGACGACGGAGAGATAGTGTCAATTATCGCCCGGCTTGCTCGCAAACGCGCTCTCGATCACGTCGCCGATCGGCTGCCAGGCGTTGCCGTCGAATTGCACCAGCCGCATCTGCTTGATGGGATGAAAATCCGCAGGTCCCGTGTTGATGGCAATGCCCGGCAGAATGATCGGGCTCTGATAATTCTTCAGCGACGCAGCCTGCCGCATGATGTTCTCGCGTGACAGGTCGTCGCCGCACTGGGTCAATACCTGGACCAGGGTTTCGGCCACGGCATAGCCGAAGATGGCGTAACTATCCTCCCTGTCGCCGTCGGGATAATACTTGTCCATGAATGACAGCCAGGTCTTGATGGAAGGGTCTTCCTTCCAGGTGGTGTCGCCGGCGTCCTTGAGGAACGAGGTCGAGATCACGCCGGCGGCGTTCGCAAGCCCGGCAGGTCTCAGCGCATTCGCGATCGATGCCGCCGCATTGACTAGCACCACCACCGGATACCAACCCAGTTCGGCCGCTCTGCGGATGGCACGCGCCGAGATTGGCGGCGCGCAATTGAGCACGAGCACCTCGGCCCCGGAATTTTTGAGGATGTCGACCTGTGCATCGATCGACATATCGGCCTCGATGGCGATGTCAGCCACGATCATGCGGGCGGTGACGCCGAGCCCTTCCTGCAATCCCCTGAACAGATCGCGTCCGAACTGATCGTTCTGCCAGAGTACCGCAATCTTGTGGCTCGGATAGGAGGCCTGGATGTAGTTGGCGTAGATCCGTCCCTCGGCCCGAAACGTCGGCTGCCAGCCCATGGACCACGGAAATCGCTTGGGATGCGCCCACTCCTCGTCGCCGGACGCGACAAAGAGTTGCGGCACCTTCTTTTCATTGAGGTAGGTCCGCGTTGCCAGATTGCTCGGCGTCCCGAACGAGCCGAACATCAGCAGCACGTTCTCCTGCTCCACCAATTGACTTGTGTGCTCGGCTGCCATCTTCGGATTGGAACTGTCGTCACGGGAGATGAATTTGATCTTGCGACCGTTGATGCCGCCGCGATCATTGATCATGTCGAAATAGGCGGCTTCAGCCCTGCCGATCGCCGCGAATGCGGCCAAGGGCCCGCTATAGGGCATGATGTTGCCGATGCGGATTTCGGTATCGGTGACGCCGCCGCCATGGGCCTGTCGCGCTGATATCGGCATGCCGGCGAACAGCGCGGCGGCTAACAGGGCCAGGATAGTTCCAGTTTCTTTTATTGTTTTCATGAACATGGCCTCACGCTAACTCAAGCTTGTGACGCCTAACCCAGCGCTTGCGACCATACTGCCCAATCCGGCGCTGTTGAAATCAATTCTTGTGTTCAGCGCAGGGTAATATCCAGCCAGCCGAGCGGATTGACGCTGACGCGGTCGCCGGTATCGACCAGCACCGTGGTGGTTTCTGCCTCAATGATGGCAGGGCCGGTCAGGGAATGCCCAGGCTGCAGCGTATCGAGCGCATAGACCGGCACCTCGCGCCAGCCGCCAAAGAACGCCTGTCGCTTGCCGCGTGGCTCACAGACGCCTGCGGATGCCGCCGGGCGCGTGTTCTGATCGTTCGGCGCAACGGCGCCGACCGCCGCGACCCGCGCGTTGACGAACACGACCTCCTGGCCGGGCGAGGCATAGGTATAGAGTTCCTCGTGCTTGCGATGGAAGCGCTGCTCGATCTGGTCGACGAGGTCGGCCGCGTTCCAGTCGAGACCATCCAGCGATACGTCGATCTCGAAAATCTGCTCGCCGTAACGCATTTCGGCCGAGCGTTCGATCGACAGTGGGCCATTGAACCATGAGCGCAGCCGGCCGGCGGCCGCCTGCTCCAGTTCGGCGAACAGCTCACGCACTTCGCCGGCTGAAATGCGCGCTGCCTTGCCATAATGCGTGCGGCTCATCTCATAGCGCAGATCGCTGGTCAGCATTCCCCATGCCGACAGCACGGAGGCCACCGTCGGCACGATGATGCGCTTGATCTCCAGTTCGCGCGCGACTTCGGCCGCGTGCAGACCCGCCGCGCCGCCAAAACTCAGCAGCGCGAATTTCCTGGGATCGACGCCGCGGCGCAAGGTCATCAGGCGGATGCCGTCGGCCATGTTCAAATTGATCATGCGGTAAATGCCGGCGGCGGCCTCGACGCGCGAGAGCTCCATGGATGCGGCGATGCGGTCGACCGCGGCTTCCGACGCCGCGCGGTCGAGCGGGCGCTGCCCGCCCATGAAGGCCGCCGCATCGAGATAGCCGAGCACGACATTGGCGTCGGTGACGGTCGCGGCCTGCCCGCCATTGCCGTAACAGGCCGGGCCTGGAATCGAGCCGGCGCTTTCCGGACCGACCCGCAGCGTGCGGCTGCCATCGACGCTGGCGATAGAACCGCCGCCGGCCGCAATACTCGCAATATCGAGGCTGCGCAACGCAATGCGCTGGCCCGCGAGCAGGCCATCGGCGGAGAGCGAGGCCTGTCCGTCCGAAATGAGAGAGATGTCCGTGCTGGTTCCGCCCATGTCGAACGGCACGAGATCGGGAATGCCGAGCAGCTCGGCACAGCGTCGGCCGCCTGACATCCCGCCCGCTGGCCCTGACAGCACCGTACCCGCGGCAAGGCGTGAGGCTTCCTCGACCGGCGCCATGCCGCCATGCGACAGGATGACGAACAGGCTGCCCTTGAGGCCGGCCTCCTTCAGGCGCTGTTCGAGACTGGTGAGATAGCGTCGCACGATCGGTTCGACATAGGCGTTCACGATCGTGGTCGAGACGCGCTCATACTCCTTGATCTGCGGCAGCACGTCGCTGGAACGCGACACGATGACGTCAGGCAGTTCTTTTGCCAGGCGCTCGACCGCGGTGAGTTCGTGGACGGGGTTGAGATAGGAATGCAGGAAGCACACCGCGACCGAGGTCGCGCCCAGTTTCCTGATGCCCGCAATGGCCTCATCCAGGGAACTCTCGTCCACCGGAATCAAGACCTCGCCATTCGCCTTGAGCCGCTCGCGAACGCCAAAACGCAGTTCGCGCGGCACCAGCGGCTCCGGCGGCGGCGAGCGCAGATCGTAGCGGTCGGGCTTGAGGCCTTCGCGCATTTCGATGACGTCGCGATGGCCCTCGGTGGTCAAGAGCGCGACCTTGGCGCCCTTGCGCTCCAGCAACGCGTTGGTCGCAACTGTCGTCCCGTGCACCAGCCGATCTGTGGCGGCGAGCATTTCCGCGCGTGTCGTGTTCAGCCGCCGCGCCAGCTCTTCCAGCCCGGTCATGACGCCGATCGACTGGTCGGCCGGCGTCGACGGCGATTTTGCAAATATGGTTCGCCCGGACGCATCCGTGGCCACCAGGTCGGTGTAGGTTCCGCCGACGTCAACTCCGATTGTGTACATCGTCAGCCACGTCGCTCCGCGGAAACACTGGTCAATCCCTGCTCGGCGTCGCGCCGCCGTGCCTCCGCCGATCGCCTGGACGGTGGCCCCCAGCCACCGCCGCCGGACGAGCGTATCTCGAGACAATCGCCGGGATGGAGTTCGATGCCGACTTCCTTGGTGTGCAATACGCGCGGCTCGCGGCCCTCGGACAGCAGGCGATAATGATGCGGCTCGCCGTCCTCGCCGCCGAGCATGCCGCAGGGACCATGGCGTGCGCCGTCGCCCGCGGTGTTGCCGCGCGACGGCTTTTCGGTCTCCAGCACCAGATCGAGGGCAACACCGAGACCGCCGCGGAACTGTCCGTCGCCGCCCGAGCCTTCGCGGAATTCGTGGCGGCGGAAGTGCAACGGAAAGCGCGCCTCGGCGACTTCGAGACTGCCGAATTTGAGTCCGCCGACGCTGTGCCATTCGCCGATCGACGACCAGCCGTCGCCGCCCGAGGATGCACCGCCGCCCGGGCGCGCCTGAAACAGATGCCAGATGAAGCTCTTGCCGGTGCGCGGGTCTTCACCCTGGATCGCAATCCGGAATCTGCGGCTCCATCCGGCCATCGCGCGCTCCGGACAGGAGGCCGACAATGCCTTCACAATCGCTTCGACGATCTCGTTGGAAGGATGGCTGGTGCACAACGTCACCGGCCGGCCCGGATCGGCCCAGACGATCGTCCCCTGCTTGGCGATCACCTTCAGCGGCCGCAGCGCGCCGGTGTTCTTGGGGATGTCAGCGTCGATCAGATAGGCAAAGGCCATCGCGACCGCGGCCTGCATGTTGGCATGCGAGGAATTGACAAAACTGGTCGACTGCGGATCGGACTGCGTCAGATCGACCTCGACATCGCTGCCCTTCTTGGTGACCTTGGCCGCGATCCTTATATCCGTGCGGCCATGGCCGTCATCGTCGAGAAACGCCTCGCCGTGGAAGACGCCGTCCTTCCAGGTCGAGACCACGGCGCGGGTCTGCGCTTCGGTCGCGTCCAGAATTGCCTCGATCGCGGCTTCGACGACCGGCGCGCCGAATTCGCTGAACAGTTTTGCGACGCGACGTTCGCCGAGATGCGCCGCGCCCAGCATCGCGGCAAGGTCACCGCGAAACTCACGCGGGTTTCGCACATTCAGCGCCAGCATCTCGAGCAGATCCTCGCGCGGGCGCCCCGCCTCGGAAAGCTTGATCGGCGGAATGCGCAGGCCCTCCTGCCAGATTTCCGTTGCCCCGGGATTGTAGGCGCCATGCGTCGCGCCGCCGATATCGCTTTGGTGGGCGCGGACGATGGTCCAGAGCAACCGCTTGTCGCCGTCGAACACCGGCACGAAGACCGTGAGATCAGGCAGATGGCTGCCGCCACAATAGGGATCGTTGAGCAGGAAGACGTCGCCCGGCTTGACGTCCCTGAACCGCTCCTCCACCGCGATCGTCGCCCATGGCAAGGCGCCGACATGCACCGGCAGATGATCGGCCTGCGCGATCAGGCGGGCGCGCGTATCGCAAATGCCCAGCGAAAAATCGCGGCTGGAATTGAGGATCTGTGAATAGGAGGTGCGAAGCATGGCTTCGCCCATCTCTTTTACGATCGAACTGAGCCGATGCTGGACGACGGACCGTGTGATGGGATCGATCTTGGCGGACATTCTTGCCTTGTTGTTGTTGTTCTTGAACTCAGAGCGAGGCCGACACTTCCGATATCGCGCCGGATACGGCATCGATGATCGCATGTATATCGGCATCCGTCATCGGGGTCGACAATGCCATCAATCCATTGCCCGCCGCCAGCACGCCACGATTGAGCAGCGCTTGGTTGAAAACCACCTGACGCCTGGCTTCCGCTTCGGTCGGATAGGCCGAGCGATAGTCGCGCACCGGACGATCGACGAGATGTACCTTCAGCAGCGACCCGAGCCCGACGGTGCGGCCGGGAACATTGTGGCGGCGGAACGCTGCGTCGATCCCTGATCGAACCGCCTCCCCCATTGCATCGAGCCGCGCGAACGCCGCCTCGTCCAGCAGTTCCATCGCCGCGATACCGGCGCGCATCGTCACCGGATTGGCGGAGAATGTGCCGCCATGCGGCAGCGCAGGCTTGCCCGGCCGGGGGTCGAACACGGCCATGAATTCCTTGTGACCGCACACCGCGCCAACCGGAAACCCGCCGCCGATGATTTTGGCGAGCGTGGTCAGGTCGGGGTCGATATTGAACAGACCCTGCGCGCCGTGAATGCCGAGACGGAACGTGATCACTTCGTCGAACACGAGCAGCGCGCCGACCTCGCGCGTCACCTTGCGCAGCGCCTCCAGATAGGACTGATCGGCCGGCGCCAGACCGGCGCGATTGGGCATGGGATCGACAAGGACGCAGGCAAGTTCAGGCCCATGCTCGCGGATCAGGCTGACCGCGGCCTCGGTGTCGTTGAACGGAATGGTCAGGACATCGGCCAGCACATTGTCGGGCGTGCCCTTGGCGTAGGCGACGGAAACCGGTGCGTTGCGGCCCCAGGCTTCCGGCGTCGGATCAAGGCTGACCTCGGCATAGTCATAGGAGCCATGATACGCGCCCTCGCACTTCGCAATTTTGGGACGTCCGGTGTGGGCGCGGGCGGCCTTCAACGCCATCATGACAGCTTCGGTACCCGAATTGCAGAACCGCACCTGGTCGACCGACGGCAATCGCGCGGCGAGCAGTTCGGCAAGGTCGACCTCGGATTCGGTCGGCATTCCGAACGCCGATCCCAGCGCAAGTTGCACGGTCGCGGCCTTGATCAACACTGGGTGTGCATGGCCGTGAATCTGCGAGGTGAAATTGTTGATGCAATCGATGAACTCGTTGCCGTCGAGGTCCCACACCCGACATCCCTCGCCGCGCGCGGCGTAGATCGGATAAGGCTTCATGAAGACGGTGGTGCGCGTATTGCCACCGGGCAGGCTCGCCAGTGCGCGGTTGTACATTTTTTGCGATGAAGAATTTGAATCCGGATACATGCGATATTCCACCAGCGCTAGAACTTCAGCCTGATCTTGTAGCCGCTTATGACGAAAACCGGAAACGGTCCGCTAGGTATACAGCAAAAACAGCATTGTCCCGATGATCAGCGCCGCGGCCATGAACAGCAGCACGGCAGGTAGTCCAAGGAGCGCCGCGACCACGCCGGTTGCCGATTGCATCAGCGCCGCCCCCAGGAAGAACGCCAGATTGATCGCTGACAGCGCCTTGCCGGTGTTCTGCTGGTCCACGAGTTGCCGCGTCATGCCGAACACCAGCGGCTGCGCCGACATGGCAAAACCGATCAGCACGAGCAGGACGGTGTCATACTGAGCCGGCATCGCCGCTACGCCGAACAGGACCGAGATCGGAAAATGAGACGCGCCCGCCGCCATCAAGGCGAGCAGCAGCGCCGCCAGGAAATGCGAGGCCGCCAGCACTTCGCGGCGACGGCCAAATCTTCGGTCGAAAACACCGATCAGAGCCGGCCCGATGATCAGCGCCATCGTGAACAGGCCAAGTGCGTTGCCGGCGCCGATCCGGCTGAGCCCCTTGATCTCCATCAGCCATGGCCCGCCCCACAATCCCCGCAGCACCAGCACGGCCGCCAGCGAGACCAGCGCAATGGCAATCAGGCCGCGCAGCCGATACGACAGGCCGATGCGCAAGACACTGACCATCTGCGAGAGCGGCGACGAGCGATCGGAGTGCTCAGCCCGCTGGTTCGGCACCAGAGCGTAGACGGCCAGCGCTACCGCCACGCCGAAGGCGGCGGAAATCCAGAATCCTGCCCGCCATCCCCAGAGTTCGACGACAAAGGCGAGCGGGCTCGACGACAGGAGCATGCCGATATTGCCGATCGACGGGATCAGTCCGGACCACAGGCCGAACCGCCCCGGGGATAATTGCTTTGCGGCCAGCGTCATCGGACACATCAGCATGCCCGAGTTCGCAACCCCGAGCAGGAATTGTCCGAACAGAAAACTCTCCGGCCCCGTTGCCAGGCCCGATGCCAGCGCGCCAACGATGGTACCAATCAAGAGACTGAGGGAAACCGGCCGGACGCCAAAGCGGTCCATCGCGGCGCCGACCGGAATCTGCGACGCCGCGAAGGCAAAATGATAGATCGAGGTCAGACTCGCCAGCACCTGCGGCGACGTTTTGAAATCCGCGGCCATCACGTCGAGGCTGACGGCCGGGATCGTGCGCAGCAGGGTCGACAGCATGTAACCGCAGGCCAGCGCCAGAAGCGCAAAAATCAATGCGCGGATGTTGACATCCGCGTCGTCGGCCTTGCCGCCGTGCATGTTCCGTTTCTTCCCGGCCTTGTTACAGCCGGGCCTAACACCGATACGCCGGGAATACCAATCGGTATCCCCGGGAATGCCAATCGGTATTCCCGGGAATGCCAATCGGCATTCCCGGCGGGGCGATCAGTGCTTGTGGAACACCAGCGTCCGCAACTCGATGCTTTCGCGCGGCGCGGCGTCTTTCGGCGTCGTTGGATCGATGAAGGCGGTGTGTGGCCCGAATCGCGTGCGGCCGTCGGTGGCGGAATCGTAGCATTTCAGCAGCAGCGCCTCGTCCGCGGTCATCTCCGGAATGTAGTACCAGCGATGGTCGGGGTTGTACTTTACCGAATAGGTTTCGCCCTGCCGGTTCGGATAGATCAGGTCGGAGGCGACGAGATCGCCGGGCGCGACCGTCTGGCCGTCCAGCATCGCGAGCGGTGTATCGCGCAGCGGTCCGCGGATCGGCCGCCACAGATTGATCACCTGGACCCGGCCCTTCAGGAGTTCGTCCGCCTCGTCGGGCAGATGTTCGCGGACACGGTTTGCACCTGACAAATCGGTCTGGTCGACATGGACCCGTGTGGCCGGCTGGCGCGGGCCCGCGCCCCGCACATCGGCCGCCCCCTCCACGCGCTTGCGAACGGTATGGTCGAATATCACGACGCGATCGGCTTTCAGCGTTGCGCGGAGAAAAGCTTCGGCGGCGGGATAGTAGACATTCCGCACCTCCTTATCGTCGTAGAAGTCCCGGACGGCGGTCGGGTGACGGACCAGGGCAAAACCCTCGCGGTCCAGCGAAAGACTGCCCGCGATCAGGCGGGCGTCGAAGATCGGAACTTGATGGGGTTCGGGCAGCGCCGTCGATCGGGGCTCGCCCGGCGGCGGATCGAAGGCGTAGGTGCGCGGCTTTCCGGGGGTTGGCGCGAGGTAGTTGAGTTCGCCGGTGACGAACGGAAGCGACTCGAGTTTTGCTTGTTGCAGGCCCATGGCATTCTCCTGGACTCTATTGTTGGTTCGATTTGATTTTGGCTGGCCGGCCCTCCCCCGCAAGACCGCATTGGAAATAGCAAAATTGCCGTTCTCGCAGGTGCGATGCGGGAAACATCCTTGTCGCGCGGACCGGCTGTCCCGGATGGATATTTCTGCACTTCACGGGTTCGTTAGCCCGCAAAACACACGCCTCGCCATGCTCGGATCGATCTACTCTCCCCGTCCGTCTGGCGTTACAGCACGGAGCGGTCGCAAAGACGCCGTATCCAGGGAGGAAAAAATGAACGTCACCATGAAGGGCCGCGTTGCCGCCGTCACCGGCGGCAGCAAGGGCATCGGGCTTGCCGTCGCACGCCGCTTTGCCGAGTCGGGCGCCAAGGTCGCGCTGCTGGCGCGCGGCGCACAGGACTTGAAGGCCGCGCGCGAAGCACTCGCCAAGGAGAGCGTCGAGGTCCGCGACTATGTCTGCGACGTCTCGAAGGCGGCGGATATCGTCAGGGCCCATGAGGCGATCGCCGCCGATCTCGGCCCGGTCGACGTCCTCGTCAACAATGCCGGCACCTCGCGCGCGATGGCGTTCGAGACCGTGACCGACGAAATGTGGCAGGACGACCTCGACCTGAAACTGTTCGCCGCGATCCGTTTCAGCCGGCTGGTCTGGCCGGGAATGAAGGCGCGCAAGTGGGGCCGCATCATCAACGTGCTGAACATCGGAGCCAAGGCGCCGGCTGCCGCGTCAACCCCGACCTCGGTCTCGCGGGCGGCCGGCATGGCGCTGACCAAGGCGATGGCGAACGAAGGCGGCCCGCACAACGTCCTGGTCAATGCGATGCTGGTCGGGCTGATTGTCAGCGATCAATGGGTCAAGCGGCATGCCCAGAAGGCGCCGGATACCGATTTTGACGCTTTCACCCGCGACCTCGCCAAGGGCGTTCCGCTCGGGCGGATGGGCACGGCGGAGGAATTCGCCAACCTCGCCTGCTTCCTCGCCTCGGAGCAGGGCTCTTACATCACCGGTACGGCCATCAATGTCGATGGCGGCCGGTCGCCGGTGGTCTAAGCGGCACCCCGGTTCTGATGGATTCAGAACCGGAATACCGGTCTTGACGCGTTTTCTTGACGCGAACCGGTGACCACTTCGCTCGAAAACGCTATGGCCGGGCAAAAGAGGCCTCCGTCACCGGAGGCCTTTTCGCTATCAGACTGCGTCCTTGGCGGCCTTGACCGGGCGGGCGCGGACGATCTTGCGCGCCGGCTTGGCCTTGAACATCATTTCTTCGCCCGTGAAGGGGTTGGTGCCCTTGCGAGCCTTGGTCGCGGGCTTCTTGACCACGACGAACTTGGCGAAGCCGGGGACGAGGAACACCCCGTTCTTCTTGAGCTCCTTGTGGCCGACGTCAACGAGCGCATCCATCACGCCCTTGACTTCCTTCTTAGAAACTTCGGTGGAGGTCGCGATCTTCTCGATCAGCTGCGACTTAGACATTTGGGTAGCCATGGTTGCTCCATTTGATTCTGGCAGAGGCACGATATGGCGGAAATTGCCTAAAAAAACAGGCTTTTCGACATTCTGCACAACTATATCGCTAGTTGACTTGTACTGATTCGCGGCAAATAGGCCAGTTTTTAAGCCTCGGCGTCCGCCATAATCAGGGCATAGTGCGACAAAACACCTTGCCGGACAGGGTTTTTCGACAATTTCCAACCTTTCACTTCGCTTCGTTTCAATCACAACGGGTGGAAATCCCGGTGTGAGCAAAACCGGTGTCGGTGCATCGACCGTGCGCACGCATGTATTTGCAGAACGATTTTCCGGATCGCGCGCCGATTAGAAAATGACTCAAGGTTCCCCTTCATCGTAACATCAGGGCCAAATGCAGCCATCGAAAAACGGCCTGCAATCCGATGTACCTTGGAGAAGTTTCGCATGGATTTGACCCGCCTCGAGATCAATCGCCGCACCGCGCTGCTGACGTCGGCCGCGATTGCTGCCAACGTCATCAATCCGATGCGGGCCTTCGCGCAGGAAACGCCGAAGAAGGGCGGCGTGTTCAACGTTCATTACGGCGCCGAGCAGCGCCAGCTCAATCCGAGCATTCAGGCATCCACCGGCGTCTACATCATCAGTGGCAAGATCCAGGAGAACCTCGTCGATCTCGACGCCAGCGGCAAACCGGTCGGCGTTCTTGCCGAAAGTTGGGAAGCTTCGCCCGACGGCAAGACCGTCACCTTCAAGCTGCGCAAGGGCGTCACCTGGCACGACGGCAAGCCGTTCACTTCGGCCGACGTCGAATTCACCGCCATGAATATGTGGAAGAAGATCCTCAACTACGGCTCGACGCTGCAGCTGTTCCTAACGGCCGTCGAGACGCCGGATCCGCAGACCGCGATCTTCAAATACGAGCGGCCGATGCCGCTCAATTTGCTGCTGCGCGCGCTGCCCGACCTCGGCTACATCTCGGCCAAGCATCTCTACGAGAGCGGCGACATCCGCCCGAACCCGACCAATCTCGCGCCTGTCGGCACCGGCCCGTTCAAGTTCGTCAAATACGAGCGCGGGCAATATGTCATCGTCGACCGCAACCCGGACTACTGGCGCCCCAACGCGCCCTATCTCGATCGCATCGTCTGGCGCGTGATCACCGACCGCGCCGCGGCGGCGGCGCAGATGGAAGCCGGCGAACTGCATTACAGCCCGTTCTCGGGCCTGACGATCTCGGACATGGCGCGGCTCGCCAAGGACAAGCGCTTCGTCGTTTCGACCAAGGGCAATGAAGGCAACGCGCGCACCAACACGCTCGAATTCAACTTCCGCCGCAAGGAACTGTCCGACATCAAGGTCCGCCGCGCCATCGCGCACGCGATCAACGTGCCGTTCTTCATCGACAATTTCCTTGGCGATTTCGCCAAGCTCGGCACCGGCCCGATCCCCTCGACCTCGACGGATTTCTATCCCGGACCGAACACGCCGCAATATCCCTACGACAAGGCCAAGGCCGCGGCACTGCTCGACGAGGCCGGCTTCAAGGCGGGCGCCGGCGGCACGCGGTTTTCACTAAAACTGCTTCCGGCGCCGTGGGGCGAGGACATCTCGCTGTGGTCGACGTTCATCCAGCAATCCTTGGGTGAGATCGGCATACCCGTGGAGATCGTGCGCAACGACGGCGGCGGCTTCCTCAAGCAGGTCTATGACGAGCACGCCTTCGATCTCGCGACCGGCTGGCATCAGTACCGCAACGACCCCGCGGTCTCGACCACGGTCTGGTATCGCTCCGGCCAGCCCAAGGGCGCGCCCTGGACCAACCAGTGGAACTGGACGGACGCAGCCGTCGACAAGACCATCGACGATGCGGCAACGGAAGTCGATCCCGCCAAGCGCAAGGCGCTCTACGGCCAGTTCGTCAAGGAAGTGAATGCCGAGCTGCCGGTCTGGATGCCGATCGAGCAGATTTTCGTCACCGTGATCTCGGCCAAGGCGCGCAACCACTCCAACACCCCGCGCTGGGGTTCATCAAGCTGGCACGATCTTTGGCTTTCCGCCTGATGCCATATCGGCCAAGATAGGTTTATGCGCATCCTGAGCCTTGCGGGGCGGCGGCTCGCCGCCTCGATCCCGACCCTGTTTTTGATCCTGATCGGCGTGTTTCTGCTGCTGCAGTTCGCGCCGGGCGACACCGTCGATGCGATGATGGCGCAGATGGGCGGCGGCGACGCCGCGACCGCGCGCGAGCTGCGCAAATTTTACGGCCTCGACCTCTCGGTGCCGGCGCAGCTCGGCAATTATCTGTGGCGCCTGGTGCGGCTCGATCTCGGCTTTTCCTCGATCTATGGCAAGCCGGTGGCCTCAGTCATCCTGGAGCGGCTGCCGCCGACCATTCTGTTGATGACGGCGTCTCTGTCGTTTGCGTTCTTCTTCGGTCTGTTGTTCGGCGTGATCGCGGCGCGTGGTGTCAACCGCTGGCCGGATACGCTGATCTCAACGCTTGGTCTCGTATTCTACGCCACGCCCTCATTCTGGTTCGGGCTGATGGCGATCGTGGTGTTCTCGGTCTATCTGCAGTGGCTGCCGCCCGGAGGTTTTGAGAATATCGGCACAGTTCAAGTAGGCATCTGGCGCACCATCGACATCGCCCAGCATCTCGTGCTGCCGACGCTGACGCTCGGGCTGATTTTCCTTGCGATCTATCTGCGCATCATGCGCGCCTCGATGCTGGAGGTGCTCAACCTCGATTATGTCCGCACCGCCCGCGCCAAGGGCCTCGACGAGACCCACGTGGTCACGCGGCACGTGTTGCGCAACGCCCTCCTCCCGATGGTGACGCTGATCGGCCTGCAGGCCGGCACCATGCTGGGCGGGTCGGTGGTGGTCGAAAGCGTCTTCTCCCTGCCCGGGCTCGGACGGCTGGCCTACGAGTCGGTCGTGCAGCGCGACCTCAATACCCTGCTTGGAATCGTGTTCGTCTCCGCCCTCCTCGTCATCGTCGTCAACTTCGCCGTCGATCTCCTCTATGCGCGGCTCGACCCGCGCATCTCGGCGGAAGGGTAGAACGATGGATGCGGTCAAACGCTATTTCCGCAGTCCCGCCGCGGTCGCAGGCCTGGTGCTGCTGCTGATCGTGATCACAATGGCGGTCAGCGCCGGCTGGTTCTATCCGCGCGATCCGCTCGCACTCGCCGGCCGGCCCCTGATCTGGCCGTTCTCCAATCCGCGCTTCCTGCTCGGCACCGACAATTCCGGGCGCGATATCGCCGCACAGATTCTCTACGGCGCGCGGATTTCACTGCTGATCGGCGGCGTCGCCACGGCGATTGCGATTTTGATCGGCATCTTCGTCGGCGCTTTCGCCGGCTATTATGGCGGCTGGGTCGATACCGTGCTGATGCGGATCACCGAGGCCTTCCAGACCTTGCCGAACTTCGTGCTGCTGCTGGTTCTGGTCGCCGTGTTCGGGTCGACGCTGACCACCGTCACCATCGCGGTCGGCGTGGTGTCGTGGCCGGCGCCGGCGCGGCTCACCCGCGCCGAGTTCCTGTCGCTGCGCAACCGCGAATTCGTCCAGGCCGGCCGCACCCTTGGCATGAAGGACATTCAGCTGATCCTTGGCGAAATCCTGCCCAACGCGCTGCCGCCGGTCATTGTCTACGCCAGCGTGGTGATGGCGGTCGCGATCCTGCTCGAAAGCGCGCTGGCGTTCCTGCGCCTGTCCGATCCCAACGTGGCGTCCTGGGGCAACCTCATCGGCCTCGGCCGCGATGTGCTGCGGGTGCAGTGGTATGTTTCGGCGATCCCCGGCATCGCCATCCTGGTCACGGTGCTGGCTGTGTCGCTGGTCGGCCAGGGCCTCAACGACGCGCTCAATCCGAGGCTGAAGAGCCGATGAGCGAGCCGCCGAACACCGTCCTCTCGATCGAGCACCTCGGCGTCCGCCTGCCGGCGGGCGCGGACCGGCGGCACGCATTGTCGGACGTGTCGCTGTCGATCGCATCGGATGAAATCCTCTGCGTGGTCGGCGAATCCGGCTCCGGCAAATCGATGATGGCCAACGCCATCATGCGCCTGCTGCCCAACGACGTAACGATCGACGCCGGCCGGGTGATGTTCGAGGGCCGCGACCTCGCCTCCGCCACCGTCGCTGAGATGCGCCAGGTGCGCGGCGCCGGCATTGCGATGATCTTCCAGGAGCCGATGACCGCGCTCAATCCGCTGCGCACCATCGGCGATCAGATCGCCGAGATGTTTTCGATCCACACCGAACTGTCCAAGGCCGAAATCGCCACCAGGGTTTTGGCCCTGCTCGCCGACGTGCGGATCCCTGATCCCAAGGTCGCGGCGAAGGCCTATCCGCACGAACTGTCGGGCGGCCAACGGCAGCGCGCGATGATCGCGATGGCGCTTGCGCTCGACCCAAAGCTCCTGATCGCGGATGAACCGACCACCGCACTCGATGTCACGACGCAGGCCCAGATCCTGAAGCTGATCCGTGACCTGCAGCAACGACGGAAGGCTGCAGTCTTGTTCATCACCCATGATTTCGGCGTCGTCGCCGAGATCGCCGACCGCGTCGTGGTGATGCAGCACGGCGCGATCGTTGAACAGGGCCCGGCAAATACGGTGCTGAACGATCCCAGGCATGCCTACACCAGGCAACTCATCGCCGCCGTGCCGCCGCTGAAGGCGCCGCCGCCGCGCGCGCTCTCGACCGAGAACATTTTGACGATATCGGATGTTTCCAAGACCTACCGCACCGGCAGCTTCCTCGGCCGCGGCGCGCGCGTGACACCCGCGGTCAAGGACGTGTCGCTCTCCCTGCCTAGAGGCGCGACGCTCGGCATCGTCGGCGAGTCCGGCTCCGGCAAATCGACGCTGGCGCGTTGCATCGTGCGGCTGATCGATCCCGACCACGGATCGATCCTGCTCGAAGGCAATGACTGGGCGAAGATGTCGCGTGAGAACGTCCGCCGCGAGACCCGTCACATACAGATGGTGTTCCAGGACCCGTTCGCCTCGCTCAATCCGCGCCGCAAGGCGGCCGAACTGGTGGCGCAGGGACCGATCGTGCACGGCACGCCGCGCGCCAAGGCAATCGCGGATGCGCGGGAATTGTTTGCGCTGGTCGGACTCGATCCTTCCGCCGGCGACCGGTTTCCGCATGAATTCTCGGGCGGCCAGCGGCAACGCATTGGTCTTGCGCGTGCGCTCGCGCTCAAGCCGGCCGTGCTGGTCGCGGACGAACCGGTCTCCGCGCTCGATGTTTCGGTGCAGGCGCAGGTGCTAAAGTTGCTCGCCGAACTGCGGCAGCGGCTCGGCCTCTCCATCGTCTTCATCACGCATGATCTGCGGGTCGCCGCGCAAATCTGCGATCTCGTCGCCGTGATGAAGGATGGCGCCGTGGTGGAACAAGGCCTCGCAGGCGAAGTGTTCGGCAACCCGCAGCATCCCTATACGCAAGCGTTGCTGGCTTCGATCCCCGGCGGCGACTTCACGCGCAAGCGCGATGCCCTGATCGTCAGCTAGAACGTTTGCTGTTCAACGGTCACTGCTGATGGCGCGAGGCGAGAAAATACTCGGCCCATCGAAGCAACTCGAAATGGTCGCCCTTGAGCAGCTCCTGCGCGTCGCGGCGCCGATAGAGCAGCAGCATCCAGGGTGCGATCTTGCGCAGCAATCCGTGCGCCACGAACGGCACAGGTTCGGTAAACGGCAATGCCAGTTCGCTTTCCGGCACGCCTCGGACCGCCTTTGCCAATTCATTGCCAAGCGGGATCGTCAGCGCGACCGCGCGGCCGTTGCAGCCGGTCCAGCCATAGGCATTCGGTCCCAGCCGGTGGATGCGCGGCAAGAAGGCCGCCGTCATCCCGACATAGCCGTTCCAGACATAATCGAACGAGACCTCGCCGATCTGTGGCCACAGCCGCTGCAAGCGCTCCGTCACAACAGCCTTTATCCGTTCGACCTTGTTGCCGGGGCCGAGCACGGCGCCTCCGGTGACCAGCCGATTGCGCGCGTCGTAACGCGCAAAATACAGTTCGCCATGGGTATCGGACAGCGCCTGGCGGCCGGGGATGATGGTCTTGCGCACGTTGTCTGACAGCGGCTGCGTCGACATCTGCCAGGACAGCACCGGCATCACTTCGTGTGCGATATCGGGCACCAGCGATTTCGAGAATTCGCCGCTGTAGGCGTTGCTCGCAACCACCAGCGCACGGCCGCTGATCTCGCCCTTTCCGGTCTTCACCACCCAGAGATCGCCGCGACGCTCGAAACTGATGGCCGGCGAACGGGCGTAGATGCGTGCGCCGAGCTCAAGCACGGTTCGCGCCAATCCGCGCGCCAGTGCCAGCGGATTGATATGGCCGCCGGTCTTGTTCCAGAAGCCGCCGTACCATGCATCCGACCCCGTCATGTCGCGCGCCTGATCGCGCGACAGCAATTCGACGGGCGCACCGAACTTCGACCATTGGTTCACCCGGCGTTCGGCAATCTTGATACGGCCTGGCGAATGTACCGGCTGCACCCATCCGGCCTGCTCCTGCTCGGCCTCGATCTTGTAACGCCGCGCCACCTCGAACAGCGTCGACGCGCTGTCGCGCAGCATGCCGACGAAGCGCTCGCCGACCGCATCGTGTTTGGCAATGATGTCTTCCGGGTCGGGCCGCGACAGCGTCGGAATCACCTGGCCGTTGTTGCGCCCTGACGCGCCCCATCCCGGCTCCGCCGCTTCCACGATTGCGACATCGACGCCGGCCTCGCGCAGATGCAGCGCCGTCGATAGTCCCGTGAAGCCCGCACCGATCACGATCACATCGGCCTGCTGCGTCCCGATCAATTCCGGAAGATCAGGCCCTGATGGCGTCACTACTGCCCACAGCGAATTCGGCCAGCGGACTTCAGCGCTATTCATCATGATCCTTTCTTGCGGGCGGCAGATCGAATGGTTAGCTTAGTACGCCTAATCAGCCCGGGGAAATAGCAGAGTGGCACTCAAAAACGTCGTCGGAATAGATCACGCCGTGGTCATGGTGAAGGACCTCGACAAATCAGCTGAAAATTACAGGCGGCTCGGCTTCACGGTGTCGCCGCGCGGCACCCACAGTCCACATATGGGATCGGGCAATTACACCATCATGTTCGACCCAGACTATATGGAATTGCTCGGTGTACTGACGCCGACAGAACATAATGCTCCGGCGCGCGCGTTTCTGGAGAAACGCGGCGAAGGCATCGAGCGCATCGCCTTCACCGCGGTAGATTCCGCCGACGGCGCCGAAGAGATTCGCGCGCGCGGCTATCCGCCGGTTGGACCGACCGATTTCGAACGGCCGGTGACGATGCCCGATGGCACCATTTCGGCAGCCAAATTCCGGACGTTCCAGTGGCCGACCGCGGAAGCGCCGGGCGGCGTGCGCATCTTCGCCTGCCAGCACAAGACCCGCGAGACGGTGTGGATTCCCGAACTGATGAAGCACGCCAATGGCGCCAAGCGCCTGCGGCAGGTGCTGATCGTGTCGCCGGAGCCCGCCAACGACGCCGCGCATATGTCGCGCATGATCGATCGCGACGTGAGAACCGAACAGGACGGCGCCATCGCCGTACCCTCGGGCTCCGATCGCGCCGACTTCGTGTTCCTGACCAGGGATCAACTGAGCAAGCGTTACCCCGAGGTATCGCTGACCGGTCTGCCCGAGCGTGGCGGCGCGGGACTGGTGATCGAGGCCGACGTCGCCGCAGCCGAGAAGGCGCTTGGCGCGACGGGCGTCCGGAGCGGTGGCGGCATGATCGTGCCACCCGCCGCCGGCAACGGCACCCTGCTCGCCTTCGTCAAGGCGTAACCGGCAGCGCCGATCTCGCGGCATCGGGAAAGCCGGATCATGGCGAAGGGCAAGGGCGAACCGGACGGCGACACGGCAACAACCCGCCGTGGTCGTCCCCGTTCCGCCGAGACGACCAACGCCATTCTGCAAAGCGCCTACACCCTGATGGCAACCACGGGCCTTGCCGCCACCAGCATCGATGCGGTGGCGCGGGATTCGAATGTCTCGAAGATGACCATCTACAAATGGTGGCCGTCGCGCGAGGCGCTGCTGATCGACGCGTTCTTGCACCACGCTTCGTTGATGCTGCCGCTGCCGAGTACCGGCACGCCGGCAGACCGCCTGAGAAGCCACGCCGCGGCTTACGCGAAAGCACTGCAGGGTGAGTTTGGCAAGGTACAGCTCGCGGTGATCTCGGAATGCATCTCGAACACCGGGTCTGCGGAGATTTTCTACGAGCGCTATCTGCAATACCGAAGGACAGCCCTGGTCGAACTGATCGCTGCTGGCCAGCAGGATGGCAGCATCGGAGCGGCGGGCGCGCCGGAGGACCTGTATGACGCGATCTATGGCAGCCTCTTCTATCGCTACATCTTCGGCATCAAGCCGATCTCGCCGGCGCAAGCGCGCAATCTCGTTGACACGCTGCTGATCATCAAGAGCCGCTGACGCTCGGGGCGTGCTTACGCCGCTCGCGGCGGAACCAGGCCCACGTCTCGCGCGTCACGGCCAGATAGCCCTGCCCCCGGAACGCAATCCGATCGTCGACAATCCGGTTCAATTTCGGCAGCGCATGAAAGGGTATCGACGGGTAGGCGTGATGCTCGACGTGATAGGGCATGTTCCATGCGAACCACTTCATCACGGCGCCCGTATAGGTGGTGCGGGTGTTGTCGAAGGCACTGCGCGTTCGCTCGCACCCGGTGTGTTCCGCATAGAGGTAGGGCCGCAGGATCAACTGGCCGATCAGCAGCGGAATGATCCAGACCCAGAGCAGAATAGCGGTGTGAAGCGCGAGCGAGATGAGCAGAAGCAGCGCATAGCCCGCGAGATAGAGGCGCGCTTCCCGCACGATGATGTGGCGCTTGTTCTCGGGAATCCAGGGCAGCGCGACCTTGCCGGTCAGCGCGTGACGCAGCATCAGCGCCTCACGGCCGGCGATCTGAACAAGGCCGCTATAGGCGATCGCGAGTTGCGTATCCGAGGACGGTTTCGGGCCGACGATCAATTCCGGATCCTTGTCGGGATCCTGCGTGTAGCGATGATGGTCCCAGTGAAACAGGCAGTAATACTCGTAGCGATGCGCGATCATGAAGGCCGACAGATGGCCCACGACGAGATTCAGCGCGCGACTCCGGAACGCCGTTTTGTGGGCGGTCTCGTGCATCGGCATGAACAGGAAGGCCACCAGATAGGCTTGCACGACGATCAGCGGCAAGGCCCAAGCCAATCCGTAAATCGACGAGACCAGCCATACCACGGTCCCAACAATGGCAATTGCGCCGTAATGGCTGACGGTGCGCACGGCGCCTCGAAGATCCGATCGTTCCGAGAGTTCGCGGAGCATCGCGGGACTGAGCGGCTTCTCCCGGAGTTTTGGTTCAACTGACGTCACGATGTTCATGGTTGCAATCGCCTCATTGGATGGGTTCTGTTTTTCAACGTTTTAGGAACGCCGATATCTCGGCGTTGATGAATGCGCGATCCGCAGGGTAGTTGATCGGATTTCCGGCGCGGTGACCGTGGATCGACGGAATCGGATGGAGCTCGGCCGACTTCGCATTGACGAGCTTGCCGATCTCGGCCTCGTTGTCGCGCACGTCGAAGTAACGGTCGGTCTGCCCCGGCATCAACAGCACCCGCGCCCTGATCGCTGCGAGCGCGCGGGTGATGTCGCCGCCAAATTCCGGGCACTGGCTGATGTCGCCACGCTGCCAGATGCCGATCTGCGCGAGCAGATCGTTGGCGTCGCGCCGTGCGAAGGCTTCATCCCAGGAGCGCGCCAGATAGTCTTCCAGCGAGGTGAATCCTGCCTCGCGCCAGACTTCATCCCGGTAGAAGGCGTGCGACATCGCCCAGCCCGCATAGATGCGCCCCATGGCGCGAAGGCCGGCGGAAGGTTTGGCGATGAAGCGACCGTCCCTGAAATTGGGGTCCGTGGTCAGCGCCGCCTTCACGCCCTCTAGGAATACATGATTGTAGGGCGAACACCGCGCGCTGCCGCAGACGATGGCGGCGCGTTCCACCATGTCGGGATGGCAGGCCGCCCAATGGTAGGCCTGCATGCCCCCCATCGACCAGCCATAGACCAGCGCGATTTTCGAGATGCCGAATTGCTCCACCAGCAACCGGCGCTGAACCGCGACCGCGTCGTGATAGCTGATCGCCGGAAACGGGGTGATGTCGGAATTCGACGGCGAGGAAGACAGGCCGTTGCCGAACAGGTTGGGGATGACGATGAAGTAGCGGTCGGGATCCAGGATGCCGCCGGGCTGGATCAGCCATTCGGTGTCGAAGTGTTGCGCGCTGAACGATGTCGGATAGACAATCACATTGTCCTTCCGCCCATTCAGGCTCCCATAGGTCTTGTAGGCGAGACGCGTGGAAGGGAACACGACGTCAGACTGAAGCTGGACGTCGCCCGCCTCGAAGACCTGATAGTCGCCGCTGGTCGTCATTTGCCCGGCTCCGGTGCCTCGACATTAACTGTACTAGTAGTACATTATATAGATACGATTGCAAGCGCGCGGTGCGAAGGCGTTTGCCATCGCCGGTAACGCGCGTCTTGCCATTGCAGGAACACGGTTTGACGGTGCGGCCGCAAGCAACGAATTGCTTCGATGGCACGCCCGCGGCTGATCCGCCGCCTCGCCCCCTCGCTCCTTCCACCATAATACCGCACGAAGGGGGCTAGGCAGGCCACGCACGGACGTTACTATCGCCGCAAAACAAGCCGACCCAGGGAGAGAAAAACAATGAACAATCATCTGATCTCGCGCCGTTCCGTTCTGGCCGGCACCGCCGCCGCAGGCGCGCTGAGCCTGACCGGCTTCCCGGCCCGCGCGGCCGAACCACAGTGGAAAAAATACGCCGGCACCAAGCTTGAGGTGATCCTCGCCAAGGGTCCGCGCGGCGACAATTTTCAAAAGAACATCAAGGAATTTACCGAACTGACCGGCATCCAGGTCGAGTCGGAGCAGATCCCCGAACAGCAACAGCGCCAGAAGGCCGTGATCGAACTCGCTTCGGGCAAGCCGAGCTTCGACGTGGTTCATCTGAGCTACCACGTGCAGAAGCGCCAGTTCGAAAAGGCCGGCTGGCTCGCCGACATCTCGGGCTACATGAAGGACCCGAATCTCACGGCGCCCGACCTCGTCGAAAGCGACTTCTCGGCCGGCGGCCTGCAATACGCCAAGAACGACAAGGGGCAGATGCACTCCCTGCCGTGGTCGGTCGACTATTTCATCCTCTATTACAACAAGGAGCTGTTCCAGAAGAAGGGCGTCGCGGTGCCGAAGACCTTCGACGAGATGGTCGCAGCCGCCGAAAAGCTCACGGACGCCAAGGAAGGCACCTTCGGCTTCGTCGGGCGCGGCCTGCGCAACGCCAACATGACGCTGTGGACCAACTTCTTCCTCAACGCCGGCGGCGAATTCCTCGATGCCAAGGGCGGCATCCTGACCGACGGCCCGGAGGCGATCGAAGCCACCAAGCTGTACCAGACGCTGCTGACCAAGGTCGCGCCTCCCGGCGTCGCCGGTTTCAACTGGATGGAGTCGATGGCCTCGTTCACGCAGGGCCGCTCGGCGATGTGGATCGACGGCGTCGGCTGGGCGCCGCCGCTGGAAGACCCCGCCGCCTCGCGCATCGTCGGCAAGGTCGGCTACACCGTGGTGCCCAAGGGATCCAAGGGACAATATTCGGCAACCTATGGCGACGGCATCGGCATCGCGGCCGCCAGCAAGAACAAGGAAGCGGCCTATCTCTTGTGCCAATGGGCGGTCTCGAAGAAGCAAGGCGCGCGGCTGCTGCAGGCCGGCGGCGGCGTGCCGTTCCGCAACTCCATCCTCAACGACCCGGAGATCCAGGCCGGCGTCAAGATGCCGAAGGAATGGCTGCAGTCGGTGATCGATTCCGCCAAGATCAGCAAGCTCGGCCTGCCCGTTATCATCCCGGTCGCCGAATTCCGCGATCTCGTCGGCGCGGCCCTCACCTCGACCCTTTCGGGTGCTGATCCCGCGACGGAGTTGAAGAAGGCTCATGAGCAGTTCCGCCCGATCCTGGAGCGCAGCGAAAAAGCGTGAAGGCAATAGCAGAAGTCACTCCGGCCGCGGCTGATCCCGCGCCGGGGCAGGAATGGCGGCCGCCGACCTACTGGCCGTTCGTGGTGCCGGCGCTGGTCGTCGTGCTCGCCGTGATCGTGTTCCCATGGGTGTTCACGATCTGGATGAGCCTCAACGAGTGGAAGGTCGGCTCGCCGACCACCTTTGTCGGCTTCGCCAATTATGTGCGGATGCCGAACGATCCGCGCTTCGTCGAAGCGGTCGGACACACCCTGCTTTACACCGCCTTGTCGGTGCTGCTGCCGCTGATCCTCGGCACCTTTGCGGCCGTGGTGTTTCACGCCAAATTTCCCGGCCGCGGTTTTCTGCGCGGGGTCTTCATCATGCCGATGATGGCGACGCCGGTGGCGATCGCGCTGGTCTGGACCATGATGTTCCACCCGCAGCTCGGCGTGCTGAATTACCTGCTGTCGCTGGTCGGCCTGCCGCCGCAATTGTGGGTGTTCCATCCCGGCACCGTGATCCCCTCGCTGGTGCTGGTCGAGACCTGGCAATGGACTCCCCTGGTGATGCTGATCGTGCTCGGCGGCCTCGCCGCGATCCCGACCGAGCCCTATGAAAGCGCGCAGATCGACGGCGCCAGCGTCTGGCAGGTGTTCCGCTACATCACGCTGCCGCTGATCACGCCGTTCCTGTTCATCGCCGGCATGATCCGCATGATCGACGCGGTCAAGAGCTTCGACATCATCTTCGCGATCACCCAAGGCGGGCCCGGCTCGGCGTCGGAGACCATCAACCTCTATCTCTACAGCGTCGCCTTCATCTATTACGATCTCGGCTATGGGTCGGCGATCGCGGTGATCTTCTTCCTGCTGATCGTCGCCATGGCGGCGCTGATGCTGCATCTGCGCCAGCGCACGATGTGGACCGAGATCGGGAGCGGCGCATGAATCTCCGTCAGATCCTCGGCAAGATCGGGCTGTGGTTTGCGATCTTCGTGGTCGTATCACCCGCGATCCTGTTCTTTCTCTGGATGGCCTCGCTGTCAGTCAAGTTCGAGGTCGACAACGCCGCCTACCCGCCGGTGTTTTTCCCCGAGCGCTTTGCCTGGAAGAATTATGCCGACGTGCTCGCCTCCAACCGCTTCCTGACCTATTTCATCAACAGCCTCGTGGTAACCGGCACCGCGACCGGCCTCGCCATGCTGGTCGGCGTCCCCGCCGGCTATGGCATCGCGCGGATGGCGGCGCATAAATCCGCAATCGTGATCCTGATCGCGCGCATCACGCCGGGATTGTCTTATCTCATCCCGCTGTTTCTTCTGTTCCAGTGGCTCGGATTGCTCGGCACGCTGGTGCCGCAGATCATCATCCACCTCGTGGTTACGGTGCCGATCGTGATCTGGATCATGATCGGCTATTTCGAGACCACGCCGCTGGAGCTCGAGGAAGCCGCTCTGATCGACGGCGCCACGCGCTGGCAGGTGTTCCTTCATGTGGCGCTGCCGATCGCGCGTCCGGGACTTGCGGTTGCCTTCATCCTCGCGGTCATCTTCTCCTGGAATAATTTCGTGTTCGGCATCGTGCTGGCGGGTCGGGAGACGCGCACTTTGCCCGTCGCCGTCTACAGCATGATTTCGTTCGACCAGTTGAGCTGGGGGCCGCTTGCGGCCGCCGCGCTCATCGTGACCTTCCCCGTTCTGTTGCTCACGGTACTGGCGCAGCGGCAGATCGTGGCCGGGCTGACCGCAGGCGCCGTCAAAGGCGGCTAGCCGAAATCTCCGGTGCAAGCGCTTCCAGTACCGCGGCTGAGTTGGTGACCCAGCCGAAGATCCCGCCCTGGGCCTTGATCATCTTCAGGCCCATCTCGTGAAATTCGGGAAAATAGGATGCGCAGCCGTCGGCCAGCACCACGCAGCGATAGCCGCGGTCGTTGGCCTCGCGCACGGTCGTGTTGACGCAGACTTCGGTGGTGACGCCGCACACCAGCAGATTCTCGATGCCGTATTTCTCCAGGATGTCGCCAAGCTCGGTGGCGTAGAACGCGCCTTTGCCCGGCTTGTCGATCACGATCTCTGAGTCAAGCGGATAGAGTTCGGGAATGATGTCGTGGCCGGCCTCGCCGCGGATCAGGATCCGCCCCATCGGTCCGGGATCGCCGATCCGCAATGACGGCGCGCCGCGTTCGACCTTGGCCGGCGGCGCGTCGGACAGATCGGGCAGATGTCCCTCGCGGGTGTGGATGACCAGCATGCCGGTTTCGCGCGCCGCTGCCAGCACCGAAGCGATCGGCTTCACCGCGCGCGCCAGCTGCGACACGTCATTGCCCAGCGTCTCGCCGAAGCCGCCGGGTTCCATGAAGTCGCGCTGCATGTCGATGATCAGAAGCGCGGTCGCCGCCCACTCGAGCGCGATCGGCTCCGGCTCCGCGGCGACCTTGCCGATGGATGGCCCCTTTGAGTTCGTCATGATGCAAGCGCCCGACCGAGAGTAATTTCCGGTGAGATTAAGCAAGGCGCATGCCATTGTACAATTCTTGCGCAAGCCGGGAACGAGTTGGCACGCTTGTTGCAAAATATCGCGGTATCGCAACGTCGAAACGCGGGCGGCCTGCCGCAGCGCCACAAATTCGGGAGGAACACATGAACGGACTTGGAGGCCTCAACAAATCGCCCGAAGGCGTCGTGATCGGGCTGGTTCAACTGCAATTGCCTGTTGTCGTGACCAGGACCGACCTCGCGCGGCAGACCGAGCGCATCGTCTACATGGTCGGCAAGGCGCGGCGCAATCTCGGCACCATGGATCTCGTCGTATTTCCCGAATATTCGCTGCACGGCCTGTCGATGGATACCAATCCCGAGATCATGTGCCGGCTCGACGGCCCGGAAGTCGCCGCCTTCAAGCATGCCTGTATCGACAACAAGATCTGGGGCTGCTTCTCCATCATGGAGTTCAACCCGAACGGCAATCCCTATAATTCGGGTCTTGTTATCGACGACCATGGCGAGATCAAGCTGTACTACCGGAAATTCCATCCCTGGATTCCGGTCGAGCCGTGGGAGCCCGGCGATATCGGCATTCCCGTGGTCGAGGGACCGAAGGGCGCCAGGATCGCATTGATCATCTGCCACGACGGCATGTTCCCGGAGATGGCGCGCGAATGCGCCTACAAGGGCGCGGAGATCATGATCCGCACCGCCGGCTACACCGCGCCGATCCGCGAAAGCTGGCGTTTTACCAATCAGGCCAATTCGTTCCAGAATTTGATGGTGACCGCCAACGTCTGCATGTGCGGCTCCGACGGCTCGTTCGATTCCATGGGCGAAGGCATGATCGTGAATTTCGACGGCAGCATCATCGCCCACGGCACCACCGGCCGCACTGATGAGATCATCACCGCCGAAGTGCGCCCTGACCTGGTGCGCGAGGCGCGGATCCACTGGGGCGTCGAGAACAACATCTACCAGCTCTGGCACCGCGGCTATGTCGCGGTGAAGGGCGGCGCGATGGATTGCCCGTATACGTTCATGCAGGACATGGTGGCGGGCACGTTCCGGCTGCCATGGGAAGATCAGGTCAAGGTGACGGACGGCACGTCGTGCGGCTTTCCGGCGCCGACACGGATGTTCGGCAAGACGGCGAAGGCGGCCGAGTGATTGCCCACCACGTCGTCCCGGCGTTACTATCGTCGTCCCGGCCTTGAGCCGGGACCCATAGCCACCGGCGGCAATTGCTTTGCACTGCAGTCGTTATCTTTCTTTTTCAACAATAGGGGACGCGGAGTATGGGTCCCGGCTCAAGGCCGGGACGACAGCGTGTTTGTTGTTGCACCGTGCACTAAACGCACTTTCGCGATCTCGCGACGCATTGCGTCCGAGCTTTGCCAGAAACTTCCCGCCCTCCAATGAGAGGGCGCAGGGAAGACCGGGTGCGCGCTGCACCCGCGGTCTCGCGTGCGGTTTGCACAAAACAAAGTGCACACGAGCATACAGGGCAGCGGAGAACACCCGGCCTTCCCTGCGCAATGGCTTTACGGCTTATAACGCGATCTCCCCGGTGAACGGGCTTTCTTGCCACCGTCGCTCCCGATCAGCTTTTGGCTTCTCAGGAACTTGACACCAGCAACGGGGTGTCAGGACCACGCGCCTTCGCCGTACGCCTCTG